>NZ_CAWUDE010000006.1:0-312881 GCF_963920895.1 Anabaena sp. CCY 9613 | reverse complement strand
TGTCTTGGCTAATTTGTCAAGCTCACTCTATACCAAATTAGATGAGCTTACCCTGTCTAGGAGAAGCATTACTAGACTTTTCTAATGTTGCTGATTTAGAAACTTGGTTAAACCAACAACAAAGATAAATCATCATCAGCAGTCAAACTTTAAATTGTAGGGTGTGTTACGGTTGTGAAAGGATTTGGAAGTGTGAGCCAATGATATCTAGCCGTAACGCACCATTATCATGAATTTTGGAAAATATCACTCCTCTGGGGTTCTTAATTAGTTCGGAAATGATGTTTGTGTCTAACAAGTATAAATTTGATAAAGTTGGATTTTCTGTTAGCAATCGCTGAAACATCTTACCTGCTGTTTGATCAAAATCCAACACTCTCACCCGTTTAAACAAAGTAACTGTCAGGCTCAACTTACCATATAACCGCACAATATCTTCAACGTCCCGCGCTGCATTGATTCGCACTACCCAACCATTAAACAATTCCTGAACTGTCACAATAGAAATTGCTACCTCTGAACCTACCTCAACCACTCGGCGGCTTACCTGTGGATGTCGTTCTAATAGTAACGAAACATGATCTGTATCTAATACCCAAAGGCTCATACGGTATTGTTTATATCTAATTCACGCTCATCACGCAGTTCCTGCGCTAGTTCTGCAAACTCTTTATCTCCCTCAAACATCCCAATAAAGTCTGTCCAGGGATTATTTGCTACTTCTAGCATCAGCACTTCCATATTTGCCAGTTTAGCCTTAACTTGCTCCTGTAAAGATGCGATCGCAATTTCACGGGTTTCAGCTTCCACCATACAATCAGGTAACTCTGGAACTGACGCGATAAAATATCCCGACTCAGCTTGTTTAACTAGAACATGAAGAGACAGCTTATTTAAACTTGTGACAGTTAGAGGATTCATAAATACTAGTGTTAGGTTCTCTGTCCTCATCATAATGCTTCTATTAACCGGCATTTTTCCCCGCTATTTCATCATTCCCCTTATCCCCAATCTGCGTCACCGTCTCTGGTAAGTCAGCATTTAAAATGCGTTCACTCAACCTTGCTAAAATTGCTTGGCGTAACTGCTGTTCATCGGGTAATTCTGCCAGAATTTTATCAACAATCTTCTCAACCTGTGACTCTCTCCCATGATCTACCCATACCACCAGTTGTCATCTTCTTGACGGTGAATCCCTGTTTCCTCTAACAGAGAGTAATACATACTCACTTCCGGGCCATATCCTTCTAACCCTAATCTTTCTTCATACTGGTGTTCCAACATCGCCTGAATCAGTTCGCGTCTAGCTTTCGCCCCTTGGGAGGTTAAATCGCGGCGGTTGATTAATTCATTCCACAAAATAGTACTGCGATGGTAAGTGCGAGTTCACTACTAGTTAAAAATGTGAATAAAGAACGGTCATTTTGAACATACTTTTGACAGAGACTTGGTAACACCAACGCCGATAAGGGATGTAGTGGATAAACTTTTTTGATAACTTGATCTGTAACTTCTTCATCAACAATTATTGATTCTAAATACCTACTCCACTCCTCAGAATAAGTATTAATAGCACTCATAATATTATCTGCTGCTGATGAATGTAGAGACATAGCCATACTACATCCCTACAATAATTCTAAAAGACGCATATTTAATTTTGGGAGATATTTAATTAACTCCTCGCAACTTGCGGGTATTATCAACTAAACTCTGTGCAAAACCATCAAACCTTTGAGAAAGCTTTTCATCCAGCAATTTCCCTTCAGGACTAAAAGCGCCCCAAGCTTGACCAATGGCAATTTGCTCTGGTATCACCCAGCCGTGTACCCACCTGACAATCAGCCTTAATTCATTTAGTGCATTGCTATTAGACTGACCTCCTAATACACTCAGAACTCCTGTCACCTTACCGGATAGTTCTTCAAAACTCATCAAATCCAGAGTATTTTTTAGAACACCGCTAACACCGCCATGATATTCTGGTGTAGCTAAAATTAAGCCATCGGCAGCACTAACGGTATCACGTAGCCGTTGAACGTCCGGGTATTCTGGATACTCTTTTCCACCGTGGCAAAATGGCAAATGCATCTGTCGCAAATCTAAAATTTCTACCTCTGCACCCAAAGCTTCTACACGTTGTGCTGCTACTTGCAAAGCTAGCTGGGTGTAGGATTCGGGTCTTAAACTACCACCAAGTCCAACAATTTTCACCATAATTCACCCATCAACTTAATAATTGGCTGCTACTACTCATAATACTTGAAAGGCGTACTCATTACGAGTATGTTTATTTAGATTATACTTAGATATAAACGATTTATATCCTGTTAGTCAAATCAGATGCTCAATGAAAATTTGCTCCTCAGAGCTTTTTGTCAAGGAACAGTTAAATAAAGCTATAGGTCATTAAGCTGAATCTGTACCTGATTGACACCCCGCTCTACTAGCCTACTTCTAGACTGGTAAATGGGAGGAACTGGGGAATAGCTTTGTGTAGAAGTTAAACTAGATTAGAAAATAGTGTTTTCCAGTTATAGCAATTTTTGCTAGAAGAATAGGCATAAATCCAGCGCTCAGCTGATGCCAAGCAGACAAAAGGTAATTATTATGAAAAATTTCGGAAAAAAGGCATTGATAAAACAGAAATCAGCCGCCCTGGCAGCGAGTTTACTGATATTGCCAGGTATTTTTGTGGGTACTCCAGCCTTGGCTCAAAGAGCAGAGCGCGAATCCCTATCCTACAGTGAATTGCTTGAGAAAACTGAGCAAGGACAAGTTCAAAGAGTTGAGTTGGACGACACTGAACAGATAGCCAACGTTTATCTCAAGGGACAAAAGCCAGATACACCGCCAATAAGAGTAGATATTCTAAATCAAAACCCTGAGTTAATTAACGCTCTGAGGGAACAAAATGTTGATTTTGGGCAGGTTTCCTCTGCCAATAGCAGAGTTGCAGTGGGTTTATTGATCAACCTGATGTGGATTTTACCACTGGTGGCTTTAATGTTATTGTTTCTGCGGCGCTCTACCAATGCTTCTAACCAAGCCATGAATTTTGGCAAATCTAGAGCGCGCTTTCAAATGGAGGCAAAAACTGGAGTTAAGTTTGACGATGTAGCTGGTGTAGAAGAAGCCAAAGAAGAACTAGGGGAGGTTGTTACTTTTTTGAAACAGCCAGAAAGATTTACGGCTGTAGGCGCCCGCATTCCCAAAGGTGTATTGTTAATCGGCCCTCCGGGAACTGGTAAAACTTTACTAGCAAAAGCGATCGCCGGGGAAGCAGGTGTTCCTTTCTTTAGTATTTCCGGTTCGGAATTTGTGGAAATGTTCGTGGGTGTAGGTGCATCCCGTGTGCGTGACTTGTTTAAGAAAGCCAAAGACAGTGCGCCATGCTTAATATTTATCGATGAAATCGATGCTGTAGGACGACAACGGGGTGCTGGTATTGGTGGTGGTAACGACGAGAGAGAGCAAACCCTCAACCAACTACTCACCGAAATGGATGGTTTTGAAGGTAATACAGGTATTATCATTATCGCTGCCACCAACCGCCCAGATGTACTAGATTCAGCATTGCTCAGACCTGGACGCTTTGACCGACAAGTGATTGTTGATGCACCGGATCTCAAAGGGCGATTAGAAATATTGAAAGTCCACTCACGCAATAAGAAAATTGATCCCAGTGTATCGCTAGATGCGATCGCTCGACGCACTCCTGGTTTTACGGGCGCAGATTTAGCCAATTTACTCAATGAAGCGGCGATTCTTACCGCCAGAAGACGCAAAGAAGCCATGACCATCCTAGAAGTTGATAACGCAGTGGATCGGGTCGTCGCTGGTATGGAAGGTACTGCTTTGGTAGATAGCAAAAATAAACGCCTGATTGCCTATCATGAAGTGGGACACGCCTTAATCGGCACATTACTAAAAGGTCATGACCCAGTACAGAAAGTTACACTCATCCCACGGGGTCAAGCATTAGGATTAACTTGGTTTACTCCCAACGAAGAACAAGGATTAATTTCGCGTTCTCAAATCATCGCTAGAATTACTGCCACTTTAGGTGGTCGTGCTGCTGAAGAAATTGTTTTCGGTAAGCCAGAAGTAACCACAGGTGCAGGGAATGATCTGCAACAAGTTACCGGAATGGCACGACAAATGGTAACAAGATTTGGGATGTCTGATTTAGGGCCCTTATCCCTAGAAAATCAGAGCAGCGAGGTATTTTTGGGGCGTGATTGGATGAATAAATCAGACTATTCTGAAGAAATTGCTGCCAAAATTGATGCCAAAGTCCGAGAAATTATCAACGATTGCTACATAAAAGCAAAAGAACTGTTGCAAGAAAACCGCATAGTTTTTGAGCATTTAGTAGATTTGTTAACAGACCAGGAGACCATCGAGGGCGAACGATTCCGCGAAATTGTTGCTGAATACATTCAAGTCACAGATGAAACATTGGTTGTGTCTCATTAGGATGTGATGAGGGGATAAGGGATCAGGCTTTTTTAATAGCAGAAAGTCTTTCCCCAGTCCCTAAAAAAAATCCCCTAGTACATCAGCTAGGGGATTGAGTGAATAATTCTCTAATTAGGATGTTATTGTTCAATTACCATAGCAAGATTTTCATCCGTATATATGCCAATATGGCAATAAAAAAGGTTTCAACTAACTCGTTGCTTAGAAAACATTTCTCTAAGAACTAATGCCGGGTCTACATAATCATTGGCATACCTGATCTCCCAATGAAGATGAGGGCCGGTAGTGCGTCCAGTCATCCCTACTCGTCCTATTCTGGCACCAGTAGGTATTTGTTGACCTTCCCAAATTTGAACGCCACCTGGACCATCAATCACATAAGAACGACCTGATGCAGCTTCTACGTGTCCTTCCATGTGACAATAAGTATGTTGCCATGGCCCTGATTTAATCACTATACGAGTGCCGCAGGCGTCGCGATCGCTCACTCTCACTACCGTACCTCCCCACCAATTACGAATATAACTACCTTGTGGGGCGGCCAGGTCTAAGCCTCTGTGAAATTCCACATTAGAGCCACCAGTTGCCGAACGGCGATAGCCAAAAGGTGATGTGTAAGCTTGAAAATTTTCTACAGGAAAAGAAGCATCTGACCAACTACCATTTCTCGCCAATGTGTTTGATTGTGCTTCTCTGGCTGTAACGGCTTCTGGTTGAGGCACTATAGCGATTAAACTGACAATACTCAATCCTAATATAAATAGAATGACTTGAGGAAATACTAATTTATGTAGCCATTTACCCATCGTAATTTTGCTTAAAAAATATTTACATTTTTAGTGGAATAGCATACGATATTAGGCTTGAAAATGTCAAATTTCGTTTCTGATGTTTTGTGTATATCATGAATATATTGTTTAAATTAATACATTCATTAAAAGTCGGCATTCTATAAAATACATGCCTATGGAGAATCTAATTATAGTAATGTACCGTATGAATATATACTCAAAATCAGTGAAAACAAAATTTCGTGGCTAAGGCTCACCAAAATAGAGTTGCTAAATAAACGAAATCCTGCTAAGTTTTATGCTTAAAATTGCTTAAAAGGTCAACTTTACAGATCAATGTTGACCATTTGCAGGACGCCCCAAGCTATGCTGACTGAAATTTTCCCTTTCCGTTTTGAGTTAGACACCATCGCCATCGCCGGAGCAAGCGTGTGGTCATTAGCGCTATATCTCGCCTTTTCTCCAGTCAGTGAATGGGTGATTGAGCAGCTAAATCGCTGGTTTAACTTTGCCGAGCGATCGCTCTACACCAGCCAGACAGAATTTGAAAAGACACGTAAAGCCAGAGAATCCCAAAATGCTTTTTACGCTGCACTTTTTAGCATCATACCGTTTCTTGTAGTTGGCTCTTTATGCAACTGGGGCGTAGAAATTAGCTTGGGGCGCAGCTGGGCCATCAGCGTCGGTATACTCGCTTGTATTAGTTCCGGTATTTATGAACTGGGACGCAGAGATGGACAGTCTTTGGATTAGGGGCAAAATTTTGGCGTTGATTGGCGACAGGAATTAAAAAGATAGATTTTTAGCGAATTTGCCTGGTAGTTGCTCATGGGGAGCCACCGCATAGCAGAGGTTTCCTCCGTTGTCGCAACTTTCATCGGCTTTGCCGACTTATAGCCAGTGGCGTGGAAACCCCAAAACCGCGCTACCCTGTTTTTGCGCGAAAAAATCATCCGATTAATCAACAATGCCTCAAAACTCAAAAGATGGAAATGTTGATTGACAAGGTAGCAGTCCTTAACCCTTTAAGGCCTTCCTAAAATTACGTCGATATGATTTATTAGCAATAAATAAAGCTGGCCACAGCAACGATAAACCAAGGCGATTGGGTAAACTTTGACTAAAATTAGTCCGTTCAAACCCACTCCAAAACTTCCAAATACCACCTACATAAACCACGAGTAAGCCAAAAACAATAAAATTAGTCATTCCCCTCAACTCCCTTAGTAACTATAACTGTGAGAATTTAAGTCAAGTCTAACCCCTACGATCTAACTCTAGATGAATTTGCCAATGCCATTACGCAAGACACGCCCTAGTACTCTAAAGTATAAAATCCTTTTGACTTTTGAACACCAGTTGCTACAAGTCGGGGAACGCACTGGCTCCTTTTGACTGCCGTGCAGCGGTACTAGCCTCATCACCTATTGCCACAATAAAACATAGGCACAAAAAAGACCAATTAAAAAACAAAATGTAAAAGGATTGTTCTTTTTCTCCATATTACTTTTTCCTTGATCCTAGTTGCCTTAAAGCTTTCAGGAAATATCAATCAGTAGCCTGGAATACCAGAGTGAGTGGTGAAAGTGTTGTTAATATATCCCAGTATGGACTAATGCCCAGTTGTCCTTTAAGCATAGCTATGACCACGTGGCTCATACAAACCTCAGCGCTTTTTCAATTGTCTCTGAACACATAGGTGAAAGTGATGAGTAAACTTGCTTATTTCTCAGCAGATGCTTCTTGTGGAAGTTACTCAAATATGAATATCCATAGGAGACTAAAGAAAGACAATACAACTGACTCTCACAGGTACCAAAGCAGCCAATGCTGCAAATAGCTAAGGAGGATTTATGCGTGCAGTGCTGATGGCAGGCGGTTCGGGAACACGGCTGCGACCACTAACTTGTGATCTACCCAAACCGATGGTGCCCATCCTCAATCGACCAATAGCCGAACATATAATTAATCTACTCAAACGACATCAAATTACAGAAGTCATTGCCACATTACATTATCTCCCAGATGTCCTGCGAGATTACTTTCAAGATGGTAGCGACTTTGGCGTCCAGATGACCTACGCCGTCGAAGAAGATCAACCCCTAGGGACAGCGGGCTGTGTAAAAAACATTGCCGAACTCCTTGATGAAACATTTTTAGTCATTAGTGGCGATAGCATCACAGATTTTGACCTCACAGCAGCAATTGAATTTCACAAACAAAAACGCTCAAAAGCCACGCTAATTTTAACCAGAGTTCCTAACCCCATTGAATTTGGAGTGGTGATTACTGATGAGCAAGGACATATTAGCCGCTTTTTAGAAAAACCTTCCGCCAGTGAAATTTTTTCTGACACCGTCAACACTGGTACTTACATTCTCGAACCAGAAGTTTTAGAGTATCTGCCCTCTCATACCGAAAGCGACTTTTCCAAAGACTTATTTCCTTTACTGCTGGCTAAAGGTGAACCTATTTATGGTTACATTGCCCAGGGTTACTGGTGCGATGTCGGGCATTTAGATGCTTATAGGGAAGCTCAATATGACGCTTTAGATCGGAAAGTAAAACTTGACTTTGCTTATCAAGAAGTTTCCCCCAATTTATGGGTAGGACAAAATACTTTTATTGACTCCTCAGCCCATATTGAAACTCCAGCAGTGATTGGTGATAATTGCCGCATCGGTGCCAGAGTTCAAATTGAAGGGGGAACTATCATTGGCGATAATGTCACCATTGGTGCTGATGCCAATCTCAAGCGGCCGATTTTGTGGAATGGGTCAATTATTGGAGATGAAGCCCATTTGAGCGCCTGTGTGATTTCCCGTGGTACGCGTGTAGATCGTCGCGCTCATGTTTTAGAAGCGGCTGTGGTGGGTTCGCTTTCCACTATCGGCGAAGAAGCCCAAATTAGTCCCAATGTGCGGGTTTGGCCCAGCAAAAAAATTGAATCAGGTGCCATTCTCAACATTAACTTGATTTGGGGTAACACCGCCCAAAGAAATTTATTTGGGCAACGTGGTGTCCAAGGATTAGCTAATATTGACATTACTCCAGAATTTGCTGTGAAGTTGGGAGCCGCTTATGGTTCGACTTTGAAGCCTGGTTCTAAAGTCACAGTTTCCCGTGACCAACGGAATATTTCGCGCATGGTCACTCGGTCATTAATTGCGGGTTTGATGTCAGTAGGTATTGATATTCAAAACCTCGATGCTACAGCTATTCCCATCGCCCGGACAGTGATCCCCACAATGTCGGTGGCTGGTGGTATTCATGTGCGAGTACACCCAGATCGTCCAGACTATATCCTGATTGAATTCATGGATGCCAAGGGGATTAACATTACCAAAGCCCTAGAAAAGAAAATTGAAGGAGCTTACTTTAAAGAAGATATGCGGCGATCGCAAATTCATGAAGTTGGCGATGTCTCTTATCCTAGTCAAGTCATGGAACGTTATTGTACGGCTTTTGAAAAGCTGTTAAACGTTGATACTCTCCGCAACAGTCGGGCAAAAGTGGTAATTGACTACGTTTATGCTGTGTCTGGGGCAGTTTTACCGCTGATGTTAGATAAGTTTGGGGCTGATGCGGTAGTACTGAATGCCAGTGTGAATAAGTCAGCGATGTCAGTTACTGATCGTGAAGGGTTGCTAACTCAACTAGGTCATGTAGTGGAGGCGTTGAAAGCTAACTTTGGTGTCCAAGTATCAGCTAATGGGGAACAACTAATTTTAGTTGATGAATCAGGCTTCGCCATTCGGGGGGAAATTTTAACAGCACTGATGGTGGATATGATATTAACATCCAACCCCAGAGGCACAGTAGTTGTCCCGGTTCACGCTTCCAGTGCAGTAGAACAAGTCGCCCGTCGTCATGATGGTAGAGTCATTCGTACCAAAGCTAATCCCACAGCTTTAATGGAAGCTTGTCAAAAAAACACTAATGTGGTCTTAGGCGGTAGTGGCGAGACTGGTTTTATTTTCCCACACCTGCATCCAGGGTTTGACTCGATGTTCTGCATAGCCAAGCTGATTGAAATGCTAACTATTCAAGAGCGATCGCTAGCTACTGCGCGTTCAGAGTTGCCTCGAGTAATTCACAAAGCTTACACAATCCGTTGTCCTTGGACAGCTAAGGGGGCATTAATGCGTTACTTGGTGGAAACTCACCCAGCCCAAAACCTCGAGTTAATTGATGGGGTGAAAATTTGCCAACCCTATGATGACAGTTGGCTGTTGGTTTTACCAGATGCCAGCGAGCCTTTAGTGCATTTGTATGCCAATAGTAACGATCGCGATTGGGTGGATGAAACTGTGAGAAACTACCGCACCCGTGTACAAACGTTTGTGGAAAGACAACAAGAACATCAGCCGGCAGAAGTTTAATTGGAGATTGGGTAATTACGAATTAATTTTCCTGTCGTACACCATCGACAACTGGCTTAACTTGGTCACGGGAGAAGGGATCAGTACCACCAACCCAGTTAAAATCACTAATGCGGATGCTAAAACCGCCTAATTCCAGTACTGGGTTATAACGCAAAGTTAGACCATAGGTGCGACGGCTATATTCCAAAATATAGTCGGTGCTAGTTTCTCTGCCAGTGTCCAAGTTAATTGCTGTTTGAAAGCCTAGGCGAAATGGCCCATAAATTTGCTGTGAAATGCCAGCACTCAGCACTTTGTTATCTACAGAACGATCAAACAAAAAGGGTGATAATCCACTATTTAAGCCCTGGGAATAACTGACATTGAAAGCGGTGTAGTCTAAATAAGGTCGAGAAAAATGACCAAACTGTCCAATTAAGCCAACTGTGCCAGTAATGGTATTTTGATTCTCGCCGTTAGAGTAGTAACTTGTAGTACCTGTGAGACTGGCAATTGTTTGCACGTAAGGTACTACAGGATTGGGTGTGTATCTTAATCCTTCAGTAGCTGTAGGTGGTAATGGCTGACCTTGCCATAGTAAAAACCCCCTACTGAGGGTAGCACTACCTTGTAAACGTCCTAAAGAGATGCGATTGTTTGTTCTGTCTGGTTCTAGCAAGTCTAGGCGGTCAGTGTTGGCATTGATATATTGGGCGCCTGCTTGATAGCGGAGGTTGACGCCACTGTCACCTACAGGAATGTTCGGGGAACTGACTAGACCACCAATACTACTTTGGACAGTTTGAAAACCTAAACTGTCATTAAAAAAGCGATCGCGGTAGCTATATTCTAAAGTCAATATGTGAGGATTAACATCGCTCAATTCCTGGCGCATTTGCAAGTTAGCCCGGAAATTATTCTCTATTGTGCTTAAATCCAAACTAGTTAATTCTCCAAAACCCTGGAGTGTAGTTCGGGGGCTAAAAACGGAATTGACCCTAGCTGTCAAACCAAACAACGAAGGTAAATCACCAGTACCTTCTTCTACAGCTTTTTGCACGAACAACTGAGGCGTGATCCGCAATTGTGTCTGTTCGTTATCTATGGGGCTAAATCCTCGTTCTACAAATAAACCACCCCGCCGATCACCATCAAAACCAGGAGAAACTATAAATGGTGAGGTATCCCGTTCTAAACGGTCAATGGTTTGTCTATCTACGGGAATAGGTAACGATATCCTTTGGTCAAAGACTAAACGCTGTCCCTGTGTGGTGATGCTTTCCACTAGAGGTGACTCCCGAACAGAAGTTACTCTTGATGCTCGTAGTTCTAATTCTGGCGGTGAAAACGGGTCATTGGTGATTCGCACATCTTCTGCTTGCCAACCACGGGGATAAAACTCGATCCGTTGCGCTTCAAACCG
This sequence comes from Anabaena sp. CCY 9613, assembly GCF_963920895.1. NCBI lineage: Bacteria > Bacillati > Cyanobacteriota > Cyanophyceae > Nostocales > Nostocaceae > Anabaena > Anabaena sp. CCY 9613. The sequence goes on along the minus strand of NZ_CAWUDE010000006.1, from coordinate 301,821 downwards.
TAGCCGCCTTACTTGACCTCCGGCTGCTGGTTGTGGGAGATTGCTGGCTCCTTGACCACCTGTTGTAAAGTCAATTCCCCCTGGACTGCTGACACCAGTTAATGGCTGATTGCGTCTAATGCGATCGCTCAGTGGTTGGCGGGGTACTCCTCCGGCGGTGACATCAGTAGGGTCAAAAGCCAAGTCTGTTTGCGCTGAGGGCACAAAAATTTCCCCACTGCCGTTTTCTAGTTCACCGCTGTCTTGAATAAAATTATAAGTAAAGCGTTGTCCTCGCAATACTTGATCTCCCCGTGTTAAAGCTACGTTGCCTTCTCCCACGGCGATTAAGTTGTCTAAATTTACTTGCAGGCGATCGGCATCCACCACTGCACCATCAAATCTTACTACCACATTACCTTCAGCCGTGATAATTCGCCGTTGTTCGTCATACTCCTGCCTATCTGAGACGACTTCCACAATTCTTTCTCTGGCTGGCGACGTCGGTGCAGGCTGTTGTGCTTGTTGAGTGGGTGACTTAAATTCGATGGTGGAATTGCCAGATTTGAACTCTAGAGTATTTTGTACTGGTTGAGAACTAGGCACATAATCGGGATCTTCTACCCTCAAATCGATAGTTTCTGGAGACTGTTGTGCCGGACTATCATTTGCCTGGGCTGGTGGGGGCGCTGTTTGGGCTAAGACTGGCCCCTGAAATGTGGAACTAGGTGTCTCCATTTGCCCCATAGAATAACCAACTGCCTGGGGTTGTCCCAAATTTGCGGCACTTTTAGAAACCGTGAGGGGAGAAAATTCCGCAGGGAAGGTTTCTGGGGTATTGGGTGTAGCTAAAGTTTGGGCAGATACTAAGTTATCCCTAACGGCGTTAAGGGGTGGTGACACATCCAAAGAATCTTCGGCATCCCCCGCAGGAGAAGTTTGGGGACTTTCTTGTGGTGATGGGAATGTTTCTTGATGGGCTTGGGTATGAGTAGTAACTTCTCCCACTGAGGGAAACTGGTTTTCACTGACAGATGGCAGAGAACTTACTGTTTGTACTGATTCAACAATGGGAACTGGTGTAGGCGGCAGAACTGGATGAAGCATATCTGGGCAAATCAAGCTAAAAAATAGCCAATTGATAGCCGGAAGGATGAATTACACCTTTCCCTTCCGACTTTTGCTGTCTGCCTACATGTAGTCAGCTGCCAAGAGAAGGAGGTTTGGTGTTTTCCGTCTTCCGGCAGTTGTGGATGATTTGTCGTAATCTTACTCTGAATCCCGACGTCCGGGGTTACGAGCAGGATCATTGGACAAGAATCCGAAGACGAAGATAGCCACGAAGAAGGCAACAACAATATAAACAGCGATTTTTAAAGTCACCATAGAAATATCTCCAAAGGGTGTGAGAAAAAAGCTTCTCTCTCAGTATCTGCCATGCAGAAAAGATAGCTACTTTATATTACCGAAATCTCGACCCTTTTTGAGATGACTCTGATGAGAGTAAAGAACTACGTCACACGACTTCAGCAAAATCATGAGAGAACAAACCGCAAAGAAGACAAAGAACACAAAGAAATAAGAGTTTTAGAGGGTTCTGGTTAAGTCCTAGTTGCTACAAGTTCCTGAGGATAATGCCGTAAGTTTGGTTATTATCCATTGGTGTAGTTAGTCTGACTGGTCGATGCCCCTAAGTTGTTGTTGACTGGTTACTCTTGTGACGTTGACTTATAGCAGAAGTTTCTTCCCACTATTTTCTTTCTCTACAGTCTGCCATCTCTCATCGCCAAACCGCAAGCCAAACTGTCCTGATTTAGGATGCTACCAAATTTTTAACTCGGCTTTTGATGACTCTCGCAGGCGCACCTACGGCTATAGAGTAGGGAGGAATATCTTTATTGACAATTGATCCTGCACCAATAACACTGCCTTTACCAATAGTGACGCCATCCAATACCGTTACTCCATGACCTAGCCAACAGTCATCTTCAATGACAATTCCCTTACGAGTGACGCCTTGGTATTTCATGGGTGTTGTCGTGTCGGCAAATTTGTGGTTATTGGCATATATTCCTGTATGAGAGGCTATCATGCAGTGCTTACCAATTTTGATATCTCCAGGCCCGGCAATACAAACATGAGGGGCGATAAAGGTTTCATCATCAATATATATGCAAGTATCTTCTAAACATCCAATCTCAACGTAGCGCTCAATTGCCACTCCATTTCCCAAATAAAGTTTATTATTCTCATGTCCTTGGGCATCCATACGGACACCTTTAAAAATATATACGCTATTGCCCATCTCAATAGCAGAAGTTCCCATAAATTCCACATCGTTTTGGATATAAATTGCACTACCCATGCGCCCAAAAATTTGACGATATACTAGATTGCGTAGTTTTGGGCCTAAGAGAATTGTCGGAATATCACCTAAGCAAGTGGTGATAAATAATTCTTGGAATCTTTGCCATTTGGAAGAGTATCGCTTGTTATTCATGATTAAATAGCTCTCACATCAAGTTTTGTGGTCAGTCTTGGAGATGTAGGTGTTAAGAAGAGATTGTTTCTTCTGGTAGTGCCAATAAACCTGATATGTTTAAAGTGAGGAAATTACTGTGCAATTACACAATAATTTTCCCTATTTATTCAATAATCTGTTAAGCCGCTCAAAAACTAATTGCTAGATTTTAATAAGTACGGCATTTTAGTAATTTCCACACGATAGTAGAAGTTGATAAATAGAAAAGCTACTGAGAATTGTGGTCACTGCGAAAATCATTATGCCAATGTTAATTTAATAAATTAACCTAAGAAAATATACAGGCAATAATTAAAGATTCACAGCACAAAAACTCAGAATATTAAATTGCATTATTGGTTTTTTTAGAGCCAATTTGACTTTATTTAGCGACTTTGCACAAACGATAAAAAAACTATCACATAGTTATTCGTATTCAAGTTGTTTTTTATCAAGTCAATTAATTTGGCTTTTTTAATAACCAGATGCAACATATTTGCACAACATCGTTGCTTTTTTGGTTACAGGGGTTAGTGAAAATTTGACAGAGAGTCAACTTATGGAAATGGAACTCTACTGTGCTGTAATTTTTAGTGTTATTGTTATTTAAGCAAATCAATCTTAGGGTGGAGTGTCACCCACTTCAGCCATCACATTAAAGTTTACCATCGGTGCAAACAAGTAAGCGCTTCCACGACTACAATGACGACTTTCTTGCAACGAATTTCTAGAGTATACTGCGCTAATCATGTTGCAAACCGATGAATTACAGAGGAAGAAAATCACAATTCTAAATCACATGCAAAATTTTTCGTGATAGTTGTTTTTAAGGTTAACATACTTTCTTTCTCTTGGAACACTTTTAGGAAGTAAGTTTTTTTATTTTTGATTATCAATAATATTTTGAAATTAAAGTAACATTATCAGTTACGTATTCGTTACTAAATAATATTTTCATACCTATATAAAAAAATACATTTTATTTGAGTTTAATTGATAGAATTTATGACCCACACTAGATAAATTACTGGTGTACCACTAAGAGCGATAGGCGTAAAACCCTAGCGGGCATAGCTGCGCTTACCGCGGTAGCGTGCTGGAGGCTCTAGCCATGCCCTCCGGGCTTATCGCTTGATTCAAAAAACTTGCTACATTTCTTTAAATAGGACAAATTTCTATATGAGATGTCTATTTTACCCCTAAGATAACTGACCTATAAGGCACAATTTGTAAATCACCCTATGAGATGAGCCAAATGGGTGATGCGCCCTTGATCCTATCCATTATAAATTGTGGACACATTATAGATATACGTGCTATCCAACATTAAATCTACACGGCAAAAGCTCATTCACACACTTGCTTAAAATTATGGTTTCCATTAAAGAAATTGTGCAACAGGCTTTAACCTCTGGCTCTTTCAGTGTTGTCGCCCAAGACCAGATAGAAATGTTACTGCAAGATAGTTACGACTCAGATGACTTAGATGCATTTATCATCTTGCAGCGAGCTGTCGTAGCTGGTCATGTTAAACAAGAATCAAACACGCCAAAAACTTTTCTTGCATCTTATAGTAAAGATTCAGCATCTAATATTAAATTAGCTTATCAATTAGCAGCAGAGATGGCTTTTGCCGCAGCGGTAGCTTTAAGTATACCTCAAAATTCTCATACCAATTTATTCTAGGCGTATAATCATTATATTAATACATTCATATTTGCTCAATTTGCTAAGTCAATGGGCATATTTCATTTGTGTGTTTACAGAGAAACAATTAGACGCAGTATATCTCCAAATAGCTCAAAATATAGCAACAATTAATACTTTATTTTAGTAATTTTTTACTCTGGCGATCGCTGATGACAAAATTAACTCATTTCTCACCCTAACAAAAGCTGTTATGGTGGATCTTACAAGGAAATTTTGTAGCAAAAATGACAATCAATCCAGAGGATATTTGTCAAGTATCGAGTGAGATTAATATTTTCTTCCTGAAAAAAGGGTGAATGAGAATTTATTTATATTTATTTAAGTATTTTTTACCGGACAATAATTAAATTTTACTATACTAAGTAAATACTTGAGGGAAGCGCATAGACTTAGAAATGCCCTTAGTGTAAACTTTAGCAGCGATGGTAAGAATAATTTTCCATGCTTAACAAAGTCATCGCAATTTTACAAAAGCGGTAGCAAGAATTGGCAACATTGGGTAAAGACAGTAATAAAGACAATTAAGCATCACCAAATTAAACTTGGAGTTTTAGCAACCTATGCAGCCAATTCGTACATTTAACGTTTCACCTTCATTACCGCAGCGCCTCGAACCACTGCGGCGATTAGCATATAACTTGCACTGGGATTGGAACGTTGAGTCTAAAGATTTATTTCGGCGCTTAGATCCCGACCTGTGGGAATCTAGCCGTCACAATCCAGTGTTAATGCTGGGAACAATCAGTCAGGCGCGACTTTTAGAAGTGGTCGAAGATGAAGGCTTTCTGGCGCAAATGGATCGAGCTAACCGCCAGTTAGAAGATTATTTACAAGAACGCACCTGGTATCAGAAACAACGTAGCCACAAGCCTAAAGAATGCTACGCCTATTTTTCCGCTGAATTTGGGCTGGTAGATTGTTTACCCGTCTATTCTGGTGGCTTGGGTGTTCTGGCTGGGGATCACCTGAAATCTGCTAGTGATTTGGGGTTACCTTTGGTGGGTGTGGGTTTGCTGTATCAGCAAGGATATTTTGCTCAGTATCTCAATGCCGATGGTTGGCAGCAAGAACGCTACCCAATCAACGATTTTTATAATATGCCTCTGCACCTAGAGCGCAATCCTGATGGTTCAGAACTGAGGATTGCAGTAGATTATCCAGGACGCAAGGTTTATGCCAGAGTTTGGCGTGTACAAGTGGGAACAGTGCCACTGTATATGTTAGACACCAACATCGAACCCAATAACCCTTATGACCACGACATCACCGACCAGCTGTATGGTGGTGATATCGATATGCGAATCCACCAGGAAATTATGCTGGGGATCGGTGGCGTGCAGATGTTGAAAGCTTTGGGTTATAACGTCACCGCTTACCATATGAATGAAGGTCATGCAGGATTTTCGGCTTTAGAGCGTATCCGCATCCTGATTCAAGAAGAAGGATTGAATTATACCCAAGCCAAACAGGTGGTGGCTTCCAGCAATATCTTTACCACCCACACCCCAGTTCCAGCGGGAATTGATTTGTTTTCTCCAGACAAAGTAATGTACTACCTGGGGTACTATGCAGAAATCTTTGGTTTGCCCAAGGAGCAATTTTTAGGACTGGGACGGGAAAATACTGGTGATTTATCTGCACCTTTTAGTATGGCGGTGTTGGCCTTGAAGATGGCAACATTTTCTAATGGTGTGGCTCAGTTGCACGGTGTAGTATCACGGCAAATGTTCCAGGGTTTATGGAAAAAGGTACCAGTGGAAGAAGTACCCATTGCTGCCATTACCAATGGTGTTCACGCCCGGAGTTGCGTAGCGAAATCAACTCAAGAGTTATACGATCGCTACTTAGGGCCCAATTGGTCATCGTCACCACCAGATAGCCCGTTATGGGAGCGCATGGATGCGATCCCCGACGAAGAGTTGTGGCGCAATCACGAACGCTGCCGCTTAGACATGATTTTATATGTCCGGGATCATTTAGTGAAGCATTTACGCGATCGCGGTGCTTCCGCTTCAGAAATTGACCAAGCCCAAGAAGTTCTTGATCCCCACGTTTTAACTATTGGTTTTGCCCGGCGTTTTGCTACCTACAAACGCGCTACTCTTTGGATGCGCGATTTGGAACGCATCAAGCGGATTTTGCTAGGCAACAAACACCGCAAAGTGCAATTTGTAATTGCTGGTAAGGCTCACCCCAAGGACATCCCCGGTAAAGAATTGATCCGCGACATCAATCACTTTATCCGCGAACACCACTTAGAAAAACAGGTAGTGTTTGTTCCCAACTACGATATTCATATCGCTCGGTTGATGGTAGCTGGTTGTGATATTTGGTTAAACACACCACGTCGTCCACGGGAAGCCTCCGGAACCAGTGGGATGAAAGCAGCCATGAATGGATTGCCAAATTTAAGTGTTTTAGATGGCTGGTGGGATGAAGCTGATTATGTCCGCACCGGTTGGGCCATTGGACATGGTGAAAATTACGATGATCCCAATTATCAAGACGAAATAGAAGCTAACGCTCTGTATGAGTTGTTAGAGAAAGAAGTTGTACCTTTGTTTTACGATCATCAAGATAATGATGGTTTACCAAGGGCGTGGGTAGCCAAAATGAAAGATGCAATTCGCTTGAATTGTCCTTTCTTTAATACAGCCCGGATGGTAGGAGAATATGCCCAACGAGCTTATTTCCCAGCAAGCGATCGCTATCATATTCTGACTACCGATAACTATGCTCCAGCTAAGGAATTAGCGCATTGGAAGGATAAACTGAGCGACCACTGGTTTAATATCAAAATCAAAGACATTGATATATCGGCAGATGCAGATATTGAAGTTAACCAAACCGTTGCTGTCAAAGCCAAGGTTGATTTAGCAACTTTGAGAAATGATGATGTGCGGGTGGAATTATACCAAGGTGCCATTGATGCTAATGGTGATATTGTCCATGCTGTGCCAGTAGTCATGGATTACCAAGGACAGGATACACAAGGGTTAAGCATTTACACCTCTAACATCACCTACACGGCCTCTGGTTTGCAAGGTTTGTCTTTGCGTGTGTTACCGCAACATCAACACTTGTCTAGTCCTTATGAGCCGAGGTTGATTGCTTGGGCAGAATAATTGTCAGGGAGTAGGGAGTAGGGTATGGAAAATATCTTTATCACTCACCACTCCCCCTGTTCTCTGGGATGACGATGTAACCAGTACTGCGATCGCCTAGTACTAAGTTACGTTGTTTACCCCAGTACCACCAATGGGCTGCTACATAAGCACAAATCAGGCTATCTAGTTTGTCTTCGGCTGCTTTGAGGGCTGCGCCTGTACTGGGGATTTCGGAAGATAGGGAACCACAGAGGGGCGGAGGAGCCACTGCGGTGGACGGGTTCCCCGACATAAAGCAAGTGGCGTAACTCAGAGGAGGTTCTAAGGTGGGTAGAATTTCTACTATGAAATTGTAGAGTTTAATTAATTCTAAGCGACGCTCACTGAGGCGTCCTTTTTTATATTTGAGGATGCGTTCTAAGTTGAATAAATTTACGATTGCGGGATGGGGAAAAACTTCTATTTGATATCTGCCAAGTTTTTGGGGATCAATATCAGGTGCGTGGGCAAATCCACGACGTTCTAATTCTAAACCAAAGTTGATGGTGCGTTCGGCGAAGGGTAGATTTTGATTGGCTGGGTAGCATCCAGCATGATATTTACCAAAGTATTTATGAGTGAGTTTATCGGGGAGACGACTACCTGTAGCGTTGGGGATCAAGGTAGGTGCATCTACGCCAATGATGGCTGGTTCGTCTGGTTGTACCCTTTGCTCAATCCAAGTGAGGATATCTGCAATAAATTCTAAACGATCTAAATCTCGTATTTGCAGTTGTCCTGCGATTAGTTCTAAACAGCATAAACCGCTTGGTTGCGATTTCCAGCCTAAATCAATGCCGATAAATTTCATGATTGCTAAATGTATTAATTATTGGAATTTAAATAAACATGATTGTACTATATTTAAATTTGATTACTTTGAAAAAATAAATATTCGTAAATTAGTTTTCTTTCCTACAACAACACAGATAATCTCTGGTTTTGTCAGGAGAAATTTGGTTTAATATTAAATAAAGACTAGCTACAAAGAGGAAAAATGGCTGCTATAACCATTAATATGACAGAGGAGCAACTGCAAAAATTGCAGGAATTAGCGCAAAAGTTGGGGATGTCTACTGAAGAATTGTTATGTGCAAGTTTAGAAGATTTGTTAAACTACCCCAACAATGAATTTAACCAAGCTGTTAGTTATGTATTGCGAAAAAATGCTACACTTTACAAGCGATTGGCATGATTCGCTACTTGTTACTGTTTGAGGTTGTCGAACTTCATCGTCAGATTATAGAGCAGTCTGGTGGTGCGTTGGGTATCCGAGATTTGGGTGGTTTAGAATCTGCTCTTGCTTAACCCCGTATGACTTTTGGCGGTGAAGAGCTTTACCCGACACTAGTGGATAAGGCTGCGGCAATCGGGTTTTCGCTGGTTATGAATCATCCCTTTATTGATGGGAATAAGCGGATTAGTCATGCCGCAATGGAAGTTTTTCTGGTAATGAATGGTCTGGAAATTGATGCTTCAATCGATGAGCAGGAGGTAATTATCCTTTCTTTAGCATCAGGTCAAATTGAGCGTGAGTTATTTACGCAATGGTTAAAAAATCATGTCAAAGTTATTTAAAAACACCTATTCTTGATGTAAGAATAGGTGCAAAATTCTCTTTAATAATCATCGTGAATTAGCTTACAGGCTCTAATTGATGAGTTTCTTTTACCTCTGGTTTTTCTTGTTTTAATGCTGCCAATTTTTCCTGCAACTGCGCCCTGACTTCATAGCGATAGTTGAAGAAGTGTTCACCCACGCCCAAGGTAGTCAAATAATCGTACAATAAACGGGGTTTAGTGAGTGCGATCGCTACTAATTGCCACCAGAAACGAAACCGAGTTGAGCGCACTATACCCTGTCGCCAGCAAATCGCCGTAAATAGACGGATCTCAGTCCCAGTAATCTGACGCTTGGTTTTACCCCGCCAACCATTCATCATTCTAAAGTGGCGGAAAGTTCGTTTCAAAAAAGGCATCGGCTCATAGATATTCCAGAAAGCATCGATGTATTCCTCTGTAATTTCTGCTACTGGGCGCGTCGGTACAAAGTTCATAATTGCGCCTTGATGAAAGGTTCCTAATCCATCAGCTAATCTTCCTTCTTGTTGCAAGCGATTCCACATGGCTGTATTTTGCAACGCTTGTAGTAAGCTAAACTGTCCTTGGGGAATGCCAGTCTCTTCAATAAATTCCCGAATCCGTTGGCCTGCACCTGGGCGTTCGTTATCAAAGCCCATAATGAAACCAGACATAATCTGCAATCCTGCCCGTGTGACTTTGTGGCAAGATTCAATTAAGTCATGGCGTGTATTCTGAACTTTGTGAATACCCAAAAGACTATCTGTATCTGGGGTTTCTATGCCCATAAATACAAGGGTGAATCCGGCTTTTACCATCAACTCAATTAATTCATCATCCTCTGCCAAATTGAGTGAAGCTTCGGTAACTAAAATAAATGGGTAATCATGTTCTTCCATCCACGGAATCAGCGCTTTTAAAAATACCTTAGCATTGCGCTTATTACCGATAAAATTGTCATCAACTACAAATACATATCGCCGCCAGCCCAAATCGTAGAGGACTTGAAATTCCTGGAGCATTTGTTCTGGTGTCTTGGTGCGGGGCTTGCGTCCATATAAGTTGATAATGTCGCAAAATTCACACTGGAATGGACACCCACGGGAAAATTGGACTGTGATTGCTAAATAAGCATCAAGATCCAACAAATCAAATCGCGCAATTGGTGTTTGGGTGACATCTGGTTTTTCTGGAGATCTGAAAATTCCTTGTTCTTCTCCCCGTGCTAGAGCATCCACAAACATGGGGATAGTACATTCCCCTTCATCTAAAATTAGATAATGCGCTCCTGCTTCCAAGGCAAATTCTGGTACTGATGTAGGGAAAGGGCCGCCCACAGCCACCTTTTTACCTAACGCCACACCTTTTTGCATCAAGGCGCGAAAATCTTGTTTCTGAATAATCATTGCAGAGATGAGGACTAAATCACACCATTCCCAGTCTGCATCTGTCTCTAGACGGATATTGCGATCTATAAATCTGATTTCCCAATCACTGGGTAGCATGGCGGCTACTGTAATCAAACCTAATGGGGGATTAGTGGAGCGTAAACCAGCTAAATCGAGGGTTTCCTGGTAAGACCAGAAAGAATTAGGCATGATGGGCCATAGTAACAAAGCTTTCATCTTAAACCTCCGAGAGACTTCCGTTGGCAAACGGGAACACATCGACTTCGGTTAAAGTGTACGCAGGATGTCTTAAATCAGTTATCAGTTATCACTGTTTGCTATTAAAAAGCACACACCCCAGATTAAAATCAAGCATTACTTCCAACATTAATCTGTGCCTGGTAATGCAGATAATAAGCTTTGTTAAATCGCAGATTTTTTCCTACTCCCTACTCCTAACTCCAGAGAGATAAATATTTCTGCTTCGCAACAGCGAGTTGCCCAGGAAAGTGTCAAAATTAAATGAGTTTTGTAACCGCCACTTTACTAGAGCGGAGTTGAGATAATTAATTTGAAATTTATGGGCAAGCAGCGTGTTCTTTCTGGAGTTCAACCAACGGGCAATTACCATTTAGGTAACTACTTGGGCGCCATTCGCAACTGGGTAGAAGGTCAGAGTGAATACGAAAATTACCTGTTCGTGGCTGATTTGCACGCAATTACGGTACCACATGACCCCAAACAGTTAGCATCTGATACTTATACATTGGTGGCGCTGTATCTAGCTTGTGGTCTGGATTTAAATCACTCCACTATTTTTGTGCAATCTCACGTCTCTGCCCACAGTGAACTTACTTGGCTGCTTAACTGCATTACACCTTTAAACTGGTTGGAAGATATGATCCAGTTTAAGGAAAAGGCTGTCAAGCAAGGTGAAAATGTCAGTGCAGGTTTGTTAGACTACCCTGTGCTGATGGCTGCTGATATTTTGCTGTATCAAGCTGATAAAGTGCCAGTAGGTGAAGACCAAAAGCAACATTTGGAATTGACCAGAGATATTGCAGCGCGGTTAAATCACCAATTTGGTAAGCCAGACCAGCCTGTACTCAAGTTACCAGACCCTTTAATTCGTAAGGAAGGGGCAAGGGTGATGAGTTTGGCGGATGGTACACGCAAAATGTCTAAGTCTGATCCTTCTGATTTAAGCCGAATTAATTTACTAGATCCACCAGAGCAGATTCAATATAAAATTAAACGCTGTAAAACCGATCCGGTTCGGGGTTTGACTTTTGATGATCCAGAGCGTCCAGAGTGTAATAACTTGTTAACGCTGTATATGTTGCTATCTGGGAAGAACAAAGAAGCAGTAGCCGCAGAATGTCAGGATATGGGCTGGGGACAATTTAAACCATTGTTGACAGAAACGACAATTAATGGTTTGAAGCCCATCCAAGAAAAATATCAGGCAATTATGGAAGATCAAGCTTATTTAGAGTCTGTATTACGCGATGGACGAAAAAAAGCTGAGGCGATCGCTAACCAAACTTTAGCACAGGTCAAAACTGCCTTGGGTTATTCTCTACCTCTGTAGGTTTGCACTTTTAGGCGTAATTCGTTATAGCCTTTAAAGAAACCGAAATAATAATGTTATGCAGGATACCCAAAGTTCCAAAGTTTTAAATTCCTTTCGTCATGCTGTACAAGGTGGTGAATTTTTAGTTACTGCTGAAGTTGCACCCCCCAAAGGGGGAAATCCAACCCACATGCTATCAATGGCGGCGACCCTTAAGGGGAGGGTTCATGCCGTCAATATTACTGATGGTAGCCGCGCAGTTTTGCGGATGTCCTCGTTAGCAGCGTCAGTCATTTTGTTACAACACGGTATTGAACCAATTTGTCAGGTGGCTTGCCGCGATCGCAATAAAATTGGTTTACAAGCTGATTTAATGGGGGCCCATGCTTTGGGTATCCGCAACATTTTAGCTTTGACTGGCGACCCGGTAAAAGCAGGTGATCATCCTGATGCTAAAGGCGTGTTTGATTTAGAAGCTGTGCGACTGTTGCAACTAATTCGGAAAATGAATCAAGGCGTTGATTGTCATGAAAAGCCCTTAACTGATGGTGCAACAGATTTATTTACAGGTGCAGCGGTAGATCCCCAATGTGCCAGTTGGTCAGGTTTGCAAAGTCGCTTTGAACGTAAAATTGCCGCCGGAGCGCAGTTTTTTCAAAGTCAATTAATTACTGATTTTGAAAAGCTAGAAAAGTTTATGGACAACATAGCCTCTGTTCATCAAAAACCAATTTTGGCAGGAATTTTTCTGTTGAAATCGGCAAAGAATGCCCAGTTTATTAATAGATGTGTTCCCGGAGTAAATATCCCCCAGCATATTATTGATAGGTTGGCACAAGCTAAAGACCCACTGGAAGAGGGCGTAAAAATTGCGGCAGAACAAGTGCAAATTGCGCGGCAATTATGTCAAGGTGTTCACATGATGGCCGTCAAGCGGGAAGATTTGATTCCGCAAATTTTGGATTTAGCCAAAGTTGTACCAGTTAATCATGTAGTAGCCAAGTAGATAGGCAATAGGCTATGCCCCTCCATAACTGAGGAAATGCGTAGGCATAGCCAGCCTGAGGCATATACTAACAATACACGGAGCGTATCCTTGGCCACCCTTGAGATTACTGTTGGTTTAGAGGTTATCTGCTACAGTAAAAGTTGTATTCACACCAATTCTATCCAAAAATAGATATTTCTTGGTAACAAAAGTACATGTTATTCACATTCGTGATACTAATGGTTTATATTTCCCAAAAGCGTTAGTTACTGAAAGTAGGGCATCGTTTGCAAGCAAAAGAGATTAAGGATCAGCTAAAACACCTCATCGAGCAAGCCTCCTCGATAGATCCCAACTTGGCGAAAAAATTGCGCGAGATTAATCGTTGGGTAAAAAATATCAAGCCCGGTTCTCTGACTGCTAAACCATTTGTCCTAGCATTTCTCTTAGAAGTAATTACAGATTCTACCATTTGGCTGATCATTCAATCATCACCTTCGGTAGAAGCACAAAATGCCAAGTTTGAGCAAATGACCCCCAATGAAAGATACTGGTATGGCCATCTTTTTCCCAGATGGATAAATGCAACCGATGCCAAATTTTATATTTGGAAACAAAAACTCATGGCAGGAGAATTTAATCAGCTAGATGATGATATTATTAAAGCTATAGCTCACAATATTGTTCAGCGTGAAGGTAGTGTTTGGCATCGTTACATCGCCGACCTTTCTATGGCCACAGATTTAATCATCAGTAGTCATCAGCAAAAACCCTTATGTATTCAAGTTACCAGTGTTTCGGAAGAGTTTAATCATCAAAAGTATCATTATTGGCAAAATACACTGCATTCATGGGAAATAGAGAGAGGATTATTTTTAAGTTACAATCCCAAAGATGTCAATTTCATCAAGCAGTTAGTTAATATAGCACTGTATAACAGTGACTATCTTTCAGGTGGCAAGTATTTGAAGTTTTCCTGACGCTCTTAACGGTGCAATAATCGAAGATTTGTGTTTGGCCCTACATACTTATCAGCGCATCACAGCTTTTATGGCTAACCGACAAGAAACTCATAGTTACAGAAATCCCGTGGAAGAATTTTCGCAAGTTTTAACAACTGCCCGCAGAATGCAGCATGACTGGCTAACATACGGTGTAGATTATGTTCATTTTTATGTTGAAGATGCAAATAGTGATTGGCTAGAAACATGGGGACATGATGAAATTTTAGGTAATAGGGTATTAGATGTTATTAAAGAATTTTTAGTCAGTGATGATGATGTAGCTGTCAGTGTCAGGCAGTATTTAGGAGAGCGATCGCTTTTTGATTTTGCAGTCAATTTAGCAGAATGTTGGAGAATTGCCGCAGGAAATGACAGGTTATCTATAGTCAGAAATCTGTTAGCTGGTGATGACGATCATGTTGATCTAAATAATGCAGAATTATTGAATTTAGCAGATAGTCTGTTAGTAAAATTAGCAGATATTTCTGAGTGTTAAATTACATGGCGGAAGTTTAGGTAAGCAGTGAAGCGGTTGTGTGGGTCGTCTGTAATCAAAATTGGTAATATAATTGACGAAGAGTATACCCAATTTCTCAGTACAGTGTTAGGCTGAAGTACTCAAATATCAATAATTACCAATTTTGTCAAGTTTAAATCCATGTCTAAGCTAATACTAGCAACCTTATTCACCACAGCACTGCTGTTGACATCCGCTAATCACCCTAGTGTCACATTAGCTGGAACCTGCGCTGCTCAATGTGGGCCGCGTCCCATGCAGTTTACACCAGGACAACGTGTTCGAGTTCAAGTAGTAAATCGCACTCCTCGCGTGATTCAATTACAAAAACTTGCCGCTACTGATCCAATTGCCTTGCAACCCGGACAGGAATTAACATTGGAACATGGACATGGGACAACGCCAAATTTGTCACTGATTTTCTGGGATGACACTGGTTTGTCGGTACAGGCGAATGTATCGAAACCCAATTTTGGCACATTGCAAGTAGAATTTCGTCCTACGTGGAGTTTTCCAGGCGATCGCTCTATTTATATTCTTAACGATGGTCGTGTAGATGTGTTGTAACGGCTAACAAAAATGTTATGAGTTAGGAATGTGGATTTAATAAAATACAGAACCTCACCCCCAACCCCTCTCCTTGGTAAGGAGAGGGGAGACTTTGACGCAAGTCAAAGGCGGGGTGAGGTCAAAAACTAGACTTGCATGTTATTTAATTCATATTCCTTATGAGTTAAGCAAAAACTTTTCATGCCACACTCGCAACTCATAACTGTATATTTTTAATTTCTATTGTGCTAGATCAAGCTTTCCCTAAACCAGCAACATCATCCAAGCGCCTACCTAACCAGCGTTGGCAAATTTATCCTCAGCAACCAGAATTTGCCCAGAAGTTGGCGACAATCAACAATATTTCCCCGATTATTAGCCAGCTATTAATTAATCGTGGCATCACTACACCAGAAGCAGCACAAGCATTTTTAGATCCAGAGTCTTTAATTTTACCTTCACCATTAGAAGACTTTCCCGATTTAGCAGTGAGTGTGGAGTTATTACAACAGGCGATCGCAACGAAAGCTAAAATTGCTATCTGTGGTGATTACGATGCTGATGGTATGACTAGTACTGCATTACTGTTGCGTAGTCTCCGCAGTTTAGGCGCTCAGGTAAATTATGCCATTCCTAGTCGGATGCACGAAGGCTATGGCATTAATAAGCGAATTGTGGAAGAGTTTCACAGTGAAGGTGTAGAACTAATTTTGACTGTAGATAATGGGATTTCTGCATTTGAACCCATCGCCAGAGCCAGAGAACTTGGTGTAAAAGTAATTGTTACTGATCACCACGACATCCCTCAAAAACTACCCCCAGCCAACGCCATTCTCAACCCCAAACTTATAGCCGAATCCTCACCTTATCGCGGTGTTGCAGGTGTGGGTGTTGCGTATATTTTGGCGGTATCTCTAGCCCAACAGTTAGGAGAAATGAAAGGTTTAGTCAGCCCGATGTTAGCCTTATTTACCTTAGGAACCATCGCAGACTTAGCCCCCTTAACAGGTGTCAACCGTCGCTGGGTAAAACGTGGTTTAAAACAGTTACCCAAATCTCATTTACCTGGGATACAAGCATTAATTCAAATGGCTGGTGTCCAGTCCAGGGGAGAAGCGGGGGTGGAGAAGTTAGGACTTGTACCAAAATCATCCTCCACATCTCCTAAATCCCTCAAACCCGAAGATATCGGTTTCCGCCTGGGGCCACGAATTAACGCCATTGGTCGCATTGGTGATCCTCAGACTGTGATTGAGTTGCTGACGACAGATGATATGGGGATAGCGTTGGAACGCGCTATGCAGTGCGAACAAACGAACACTAGGCGCCAACAATTATGCGAGGAAATTGAACAAGAAGCGATCGCTTATGTAGAAACGGAATTTGTGTCATCATTACCACAAGACCGAGTATTGGTGGTTGTGCAACCCAACTGGCATCATGGTGTAATTGGCATTGTCGCTTCCCGCTTGCTGGAACGCTACGGTGTTCCTGTGTTTATTGGTACCTATGAAGATGAGCAACTGATTCGCGGTTCGGCTCGTGGTATTCCTGAGTTTAATGTGTTCGAGGCGTTGGAATGTTGTCACGACTTACTAGGTAAATTTGGGGGACACAAAGCAGCCGGAGGTTTTTCTTTACCAGCCGAGAACTTACCCAAATTGCGATGGCGGTTGTGTGAGTTTGCTAACCAATGTCTAGAACCACAGCACCTCAAACCACTACTAAAAATTGATGCTCAAGTTGATTTTTCCGAAATAAATCAGCAGCTTTATCAACAGTTGAATGCCCTGCATCCTTGCGGTATGGATAACCCTGATCCCATATTTTGGACATCTCAAGTCCAAGTTGTGGAGCAACAAACTGTAGGAAAGGGTCATATCAAGCTCACACTGGCCCAAAGTATACATGAACAACAGTATAAATTTAAAGCGATCGCTTGGCGTTGGCGCGACTATTTCCCCCTACCATCACAAATTGATATTGCTTACAAGTTGCGAGAAAATCACTTTAATGGTAATACAAGTATTGAGTTAGAGTTACTAGGTGTAAGATTGCCTCAGGTTAACTCTAGAAGGTTATCGCCTGATCGTCTATTTTATAATTCTTCAACTCAAACATTAAAAAGCAAATTCCAACTCAACCAGCGCCCCTATACTTGTGGTATCTATCAAAACGCTGGTTTACCAGAATTAAGAATTAAAAACTCTCAAGGCAAAGTTTTAGTCATGCACCCAGGACGTACAATCGGTCTACTAGGCACAAATCGAGAAGATGCTATCGAGGTGGATATCTCTCAACCACAATATGACAGTATTATTCAAGCTGCACTTCAGGCATTATCAAACCAGAATGCTGAGTCATAAATCTGGAATGAACTCAGCACTCAGCACTCTTAAAGGTTGCCGTTACGAAACGCTAGCACAAAGATAACGGCTGGGCCAGCAATGATGATTAATGAAACGGAAACTAGCTGAAAAATAACTTCCCAATTAATACTGCTTAAAGCGTCAAACATTTTTCCCTTGTCCTCTTAATCGGCTTGAAAAATACAGTAAATCAGTTGCCAAATCTGCTATTAATCATATCTGTTCACGGCCTGTTACATTTAATTTACTTAACAAAATTATAGGAAAAGACATAAAATGGCAAACTGGCAATGTGTCAAGCAATGTGGGGCCTGTTGTAATCTTGATCCCGCAGATCGTCCAGATATAGAAGACTATCTTTCACCCGCAGAGTTGGAACAATATCTGAGTATGGTAGGTGAAGATGGATGGTGCATTAACTTCGACCATACCAGCCGAGAATGCCGCATCTACTCTCATCGTCCACGTTTCTGTCGTGTAGATCCAGAAATTTTTCAGGATATGTATGGCATCGAATCAGAAGAACTCAACAATTTTGCCATTGACTGTTGTCGCCAGCAAATAGAAGGAGTATATGGCGATCGCAGTTTAGAAATTCTTCGTTTTGACAAAGCCATTGGTTTTTGAACATGACATTTTTGGCCTTGGGGGTTGCAATTTATTACAAAAATCTGAGAAAATGAGAAAATTATGAAAGCAACCCCACAACCAAACTACTGCCTGTGAAACTTGACTCTGTACCTGTAAGTTTTTCTGTCACATCTGAGCCTGAAAACCAGCCAGAACTAAAAGATGACAACGAAACGAACTTAACTGCCGTAATTATTGAACCACTCCAGCCTGTAGTTGTCGATCATCAAAAAAAGCAGGAATCAGTAGCAGCAATTTTTGGTACTACTTTCATTACTATATTTCTCGCAGAAATTGGCGATAAAACCCAGCTATCCACCTTATTAATGAGTGCAGAATCACATTCACCGTGGGTAGTGTTTCTTGGATCTGCGGCTGCACTGATAACCACCAGCTTATTAGGTGTACTTTTAGGTAGTTGGATCTCCAAACGTCTTAGTCCCAAAACCGTAGAAAAATCAGCCGGAGTAATGTTATTGCTAATTTCCCTGATGCTCGCCTGGGATGTAATTGGTAATTATTAGCCGCCGAAGCGTTCTTCCTTATCCCCCATTCACTACTCCCTATTCCCTACTCCCTACTCCCCAAAACTATGGAATGGCATCTTTTAGGACTCAGCTTCGTGACAGTTTTTTTGTCGGAATTAGGTGATAAAAGTCAACTAGCTGCGATCGCACTTTCCGGACGTTCTCGATCTCCTCGTGCAGTATTTTTCGGTACGGCTGGCGCGTTACTGTTAACTAGCCTTTTGGGATCATTAGCTGGGGGTGCTGTAGCAGAGTTATTACCCACACGTTTACTAAAAGCGATCGCGGCAATCGGGTTTGCTATCCTCGCCGCACGTTTGCTGTGGTTTAATAATGAAGAAACATCCTCAGATTCTCAACCAACACCTTAAATAAAAAGCCCCGATATTAAATCAGGGCTTTTGTTGTAGCCGTCAATGCTACATCTATAATCTATGTAGAGGATCTCTAAACTTGCTGACGCCAGCACCAGTTTAGGAGTGTACCACCTGCCACTAATTTGATTGCTTCTAGAAAGAAATAACCACTGTGGAGTAAATTCATCTCCGTCGGAATTGCCGAGGCTGATCCAAATAAATTCAGACTAGTTCCTACGGCGCACATTTGCGGAGTTAAGAAGTAGGTATCCAACAGAACTATTGCCAGCAGTAATATTCCAGAAATAATAACGCTAGGATGCCAACGAGATATAGTTTTGCTTAAAGCCAGTACGCCAGTTAAAACTACAGCCGCAGATAATAATTCCAAGCGATTAAAATTCCAAAAAATCACATAGCCTGCTGTAGCAAAACCTGCTTGGCTCATCATGCCTGAAAGATAAAGACTAGGCATAATTACCCAATCTAAAACTAAGCTAGCACTCAACCAAAAGCCCAAAGCAAACATGACAGCAGTTTGCCAAGAGGTTCTTTTTAATTCAACTGTAGAAATAGCATTCATAAGAATAATTACTTGTGTTCTATTTGTAGTCTGTAACTCAAAGAGCTACTTTGACAACACATCTCAATTATCTAGCAAAAACATATTGATAAATGCAAAAAGTAACGATTGTTATTTTTTTGCTGTATTAATAAATATTCATTTTTTGAGATAACTTTGAAATTCTTAAAATAAATTTACGTTTGCATATGAAACTAAAAATCCTACTCTTGGGGAGCATCCCAATTTGGCAAAAATATCAGGCACTGACGCAAGGTTAGGTTCCGTCGAACTCACGTTTAATTACCTTGTGTCACTTCCAAATAAATATACTCTAATCGCACAGGTTGACGAGCAATAGAATCAATGACTATTCCTTCAAAACGGGCGATAATTTCTTTTAATTCTAGAGGTTCAGGCAACCAAAAAGCCAACTCATTACCATAATATTTGTGGGTAAAACCATATTCTTGAGCGCGGGCGATCGCTTGCTCTTGTTGGTCTGTTTGTACTAGTATTACTTCTTGGGCTGGAATTAATGTGCGTAACTCGGCTAAACTTCCTTCAGCTAAAATCTGCCCATGTTTAAGAATGCCAATTCTGTCACACAGTCGCTCGGCTTCATCTAATAAATGTGTGGTTAATAAAACGGTAATGCCCTGATTTTTGAGTTGTCTAATTAATTCCCAAATTTCATATCTCGCTTCAATATCTAATCCTGTTGTGGGTTCATCTAAAATTACTAATTGGGGTTGATGTACTAAGGCGACTGCAATATTCAACCGTCGTCGCATTCCGCCGCTGAGAGTTTCTACAGGACTGTTGGCTCTATCTAATAAGTTTACAGATGTGAGAGTTTTCTGTATTTGTTTTTTGCGTGTTTCCCGGTTTAAGCCGTAAATATTTGCAAAAAAGTTGAGATTTTCTGCACAAGATAGTGTTTTATAAAGTAAGTTCTCTTGGGGTGCAATGCCAATTATTTTTTTTGTTGTCTCGGAAACTGGGTGATTATTGATTGTAATTTCACCACTATCAGCTTTGAGTAAGTTACAAATAATATTGATTGTTGTTGTTTTTCCGGCTCCATTTGCACCTAGTAATCCATAAATTTCTCCTGGGTTGATGTGTAGGTTTAAGTTTTGCAATACTTTTGTTTTACTGTAGGATTTATTTAGATTGGTGATTTTTAGCATAAAGTGTTTTAGGTTTAATAATAAGAAAATTAGAGGACTAAAGTCCTCACTACTGGCTCATTAAAGTCTTCTTTCTACTATGAGCATTCGGCGATAAGATAACCAGCCACTAATAACCATTACTAGGGCAAATATTAATAAAAACCAAAAATGTGAGCTTATTTGTGTAATATCATGACCTTGGGATGAAACTCCTACAAGGGCTTCATTCATATGATAGATAGGATTATATTTGGCAATATTAATCAGGGTTGGGGGAAATAATGAAGCTGGTAAAAATGCTCCTCCGAGAATTAGCAAAGGAACACCAAAGGCAGCTACTAAAGCGTTAACATCTTCAGTACGCCGCGCTAATTGTGTACCTAAAATAAAGCCTAAGCCTACGTAAGCAATAATGCTTATAAAAATAATTACCAGTCCTAAAAAAATAGAACCATTGAAAGTTGCACCCCAAAAAGCGGCAATTGTATAAACCAATAGGGTTTGTCCTATGCCAATGCAACTGTGAGCGAGAAAAATTCCTAAGAAGTAGGATGTACCACTCAAGGGCGAAATAAACAGGCGTTTGAGGGTTTGTTGTTCTCTATCGGCAACTACAGTAGCTACACTACCACCCAAACAACTAAAAAATAAGGCCGCGCCTACTAAAGTTGAAGGTGCAGCATAGGCAAAAGCTTCAGCTAGTGGTAGTTCGGCGCGTTCCGCCAATATAAATCCACTGAGGATTAATAGGGAAATGGGGAAAATACTCCAAAAAATTAAGCTGCGTCTGCGACGCAACAGTTCAATTAAGATGCGCTGAGTCACAGCTATGGTTTCACGCCAATACTTCATAAGTGGGGAGTGGGGAGTAGGGAAGTGGGTAAATTTTATACTGATTAAATAATTTATAGTGTCAGTATGAGTATTAGTGTCTAGTGTACTGTTAACGGCTTACCCGATGGGTTTATGCATTTTATGAAGATTACTTAGGTCTTGGTAGCTAATTATTAAATAATATATTAGACTATCAAATAATCTTCTCATTTGTTAAAACGAATTTTGCTGTGTGATAACCCCTCAGATAAAAAGGTTTACTATAGAAGTTAAAGATGTGGTATTCTCAAAAACTATAGTTAAAGATTTAGTGTTTTTTTGAGTCAGCAAAATTAATTTGTTTCATGAAAAATTAAAATAGAAAAATACCCTAAAGGGTCAATAACTGAAAGTCATATTTCACGCCAGTCCTTGTTCGTGAAGCATTAATCTTTTTACCAATGAGTTTACTATTTAATTCGCCAGAATCATCTGCTATCTCCCGTCGTACACTGCTGAAATTGTTTGGTATTGGGGCAATTGTTGGCGGAACTGGATACTCCCGGTTTACTAAACCAAAGCCAACTGTCTTTCAAAAAGATACCCTCAGTTTGCCACGAATCTTAAATAAAAATAAAAGTGTTGTAGTAGTTGGTGCCGGTTTAGCTGGTTTAGCTTGTGCATATGAATTGAGTCAGCGGGGATTTGTGGTAACACTTTTAGAAAAAGCCCCCCAACTCGGTGGTAAAATTGCCAGTTGGCCCATAGAAGCCGCTGGTGAAAACTTCATGATGGAACATGGATTTCATGGTTTTTTTCCCCAGTACTACAATCTTAAAAGTATAGTTTCGGAACTGGAAATCACGAATAATTTTCAATCATTAAACTTTTATTCTCTGGTTTACCGTAATAATAAATACCAACCAGAGGTATTTCGTCCCAGTAATTCGGCTTTTCCTTGGAATATTGTAGACTTAGCGATCGCCTCTCCTAATCGGTTACGCTGGGGCATTAATTTGACGAAATTTAAGCATTTACAAGTCTTCCAGGCCATTACTGGGTTTCAGCGAGAAAAAAATTATCAGCGGTTTGACAATATCTCTGTGGCTGACTGGGTAAAAACTGAGTTTCCCCAGGGTTTATATGACTTGTATTTTCTACCCTTTGCCAAATCTAGCTTGAATGCGCCAGATGAAATGAGTGTGGGTGAACTGATGCAGTTCTTCCATTTTTATTTTTTTGGTAACCCGGAAGGTCTAGCTTTTAATGGCACTGTAGATGATATGGGTACTAGTTTAGTGCAACCCATTGCTCAGGCAATTACGAGTAATGGTGGCACAATTATTACTGAGGCCACTGTAAGTGAGATTCCGGCGGTCGATGGTAAGATTGATACCTTAAAATATTATCTCGGCAGTAATCAAAGTCATGTGCCTTTTTGGGTCAAGCGTAACTCAGTGATTACTGATGGCAAGGTAGAATACTTTGGCGCGGCTGATGAAGTCTATGCAGTACCATCTGATAGCAAAGAAGCCATTTCCTTAACTTGTACTCATCAAGGTTGTACTGTTAAACAAGCAGCCGATGGTCAGTTTCATTGCCCTTGTCATGGAGCAGTGTTCGCAGCTGATGGTAAAGTTTTGAAAGGGCCAGCCAAACAAAATTTACCGAAGTTTCAAGTAGTGCAACGACAAAATGACGAGTTGCAATTAATAGCAATGAATCATGAATCAGCACCACCGCAGACAATCGCCGCAGATTATTATGTCTTTGCTACCGATGTCCCTGGTGTGCAACAACTATTTAAGCGCGTGAGTGGTGATGTAGATCAACAAGTGCGATCGCAAGTGGAAAAATTGAGTATTGCTGATCCCTTTGCTGTCTGTCGTTTCTGGTTTGACCGTGATTTTGCCTGGGAACAGAGTAATTTTACCTCTTTATCTGGTTACCAGTTAACTGACAGCATCACCCTTTATCACCGCATCCAACAACAATTTATTGATTGGTCACAACGCACAGGCGGGAGTGTGGTTGAGTTACACGCCTATTGTTATAAAGAAAAGGAATTTCCTACTCAAGGGGCTTTGTTGGCAACTTTTGAACAAGAACTATATGAAATTGTCCCTGAGTTGAAACAAGCAAAAATGTTGCATCGAGAAATAGTTAATCAACATAACTTTTCAGGATACCCACCCAAGAGTTATGCTGAACGCCCAGAATCTAGTACTGGTGTTCCTAACTTAATCTTTGCGGGGGATTGGGTGAAAATGCCTTTTCCTTGTGGGTTGATGGAACGGGCGGTAAGTAGTGGATTATTAGCAGCCAATGAAATCTTATATCGTGAGGGTTTACAAAGGCGATCGCTCTTGTCGGTGAATCCAGAGGGAATGTTGCAGATTTAAATTTGTACCATATTTATTTCTGGTCTATAAACGCCACTTTTCACTCCAAGCACCTGTGACATTAAACCCACTAGTTACAGGATTTAACTTCAAAGAACCCCAGCCAAAGGTATTACAAACTGGGCCAAAACCAGTACCACAAATATCACCTGCACCGTAACCATTAAAAGAACGTGTGCCTATATGGGAATATGTAGAATTGCCCCAATTACCATTACCAAACCAAGTGGTATTTCTCATACCAGCCCGGAGAACACAACGTAAACCACTACCTTGACGATTACCATTCAAGTCAGAAACTTGGTATTCATCGAAATGCTGACCGCAAGTTCTTGGTCTGGGTAATGGTCTGTAGCTGGTCGCCCTAACTAATTGCCATTGTTCATTCCATGCACCAGTGACACGAATAATTGATGGATTAACTATTTGGATCTTGATATTACCATTGGGGAAATTATTGTTGATATTTTCGCCATTACCATGAATATCAGAAGCGTAACCAACAAGATTAGAACCTCTGTAAACAGCTTGTCCTACGTGGCGATAAGTGGAACCACCCCAATTGCCTTCGCCGTACCATGCTAATCGGGGAATTTTACTTCCTGGTCTACCTTCGCTAAATTTAACGCAACGAATACCAACACCTTGACGATTATCCAATGGTCTGACCACATAAGTACTCATATGCTGACCACAACTAAAGTTTGTTCTTTGTGGTGTTGGCAATGGGCGTACTTGGGCGAAAACGGTAGTTGCAGTAGAGAGTGCTACCATACTACCCAGTGTTAAAGATTTAAATACTAGGCGAAACATGACTATTCTTCCTTGTAGTAAAGTTTGTGCAGGCGACTTTTTTTAACGCCTTCACTCTTTCTATAGGTCGGCTGACAATTTTTTATGCAACCTCGACAAAGCATTATTGAAATTTTTTCGACTTTCGTACAATTTGAGGCGGATCGTTTTAGTCATTGGGCTACGGAATCAAAATTGCGTCGCAGCATTCAAGGTTGTCTGAATAAGACACCAAAAGAATCTGCGGAAAATTTTTGGGTGCTGTATTGGTTTAAGTTTTGGCAAGTTCCAGAAACTAAATGTCTCGCCCAGCAACATCTTATTGCTTATTTACAAGAACCCTGCTATTGGATTTCTCAAAAAACAGCCGCTAACTTTGTGAGTACGCAATATAAACTTTCCGATTGTTTTCAAATTGCGATCGCTCAAGTTGATAAAGTCCTAAAAGGTTATAATCCCAGTCACAACAGTACTTTAAAAGGCTACGCCAGTATTGTTTTTGGGAGTACTATCCGCGATATTTTACGCCAACGTCGGGAAGTTGATATCTGTACAGATTGGGGTTTGCTGCGTAAGATATCCCAAAAACGGTTGCAAGAATCTTTGCAAAATGCTGGCTTATCTCCAGATACCATTCATAGTTACATCGTCGCTTGGCAATGTTTTAAAACTCTCTATGTGCCTACCATATCTGGTAACTCTCGCCAACTTTCTCGACCAGATGATCAACTTTGGCAGGACATGGCCCAAGCTTACACTTCACAAAATAATCAAAAAGTCAATATCCAAACCTTAGAAAGTTGGCTAGTAAATGCTGCTAAGGCTGTACGTAAATATCTTTATCCCACACCCGATTCATTAAATATCTCCAAAGGTGGTGATGATTCTTGGGAATTACTTGATAACCTACCAGGGGTACAACAAGAATCTTTAATAAATGAAATTGTTGCCCAAGAAGAAGCCCAAACCAGGACTTCTCAGCAAACTGAAATTAAACAGGTGTTAGCTCAGGCGATCGCTCAATTAGAACCACAAGTCCAACAGATTTTGCAATTGTACTACGCTCAACAACTAAATCAAGACGGCATCGCCAAACAGCTAGACATAAAGCAGTATACAGTTTCGCGGCGATTAACTAAAGCTAAAGAAATTTTGCTGCGGTCTTTAGCTAGTTGGAGTCAAAATACTTTGCATATTTCTGTCACCACAGACCTACTAACAAGTATGAGTACTGTGATTGAGGAATGGTTACACAACTACTATAATGCGCCCACTCACTGACTTATGCTAGAACAGATGGTCACGTCTGTTATACCGGGGAAGTGAATTTTCCCTAATAAATTCAACACTAGCCGCCGATTTCTCCGGAGTAAACCCTATGACTGCTAACACCCCCATCTTAACTTTTGCGTCAACAGACCTGATTTTGGAAATTCCCGCCAATGTAGAACATCAAGCACAACTTCACAGTCAATCTTTTGCTGAAACAGGTAGTTATCAAGCATATATTAATGAACTGTGTTTAGGTGCTGTTTTGCCTTGGTTGCAAGAGGATTTTACACCCCAAGCCAAAGTTTGGCCTCATACCAAAGCTTTATCCAGCTTTTGGGAACTGGTGAATGGCACCGCAGTCATAGTAGACGCAACGAGATTTATCTTAGTTCCCAGTGAAAATATTGATAGTAGTGAATTGCGTGTACCGCAAGAATGGGTAGATATTCCGAGTTGGGTGGGTGATTATTACTTAGCAGTACAAGTAGATCCAGATGAAGGCTATGTCAGGGTTTGGGGGTATTGTACCCATGAACAACTGAAAAATAAAGGCAATTATGATCCAGGCGATCGCACTTACGCTTTAGATGCAATGGATATGATTGCTGATATTAGTATATTGACTGTGGCCCAAGAATTTTGTCCCCATGAAGTTACACGCAGTCTCACCCCAGAATTACCGACATTACCACAAGCACAAGCCCAAAATTTACTTAACCGCCTGGGAAAGTCCGAAGTCGTTACCCCGCGTTTAGCCGTCCCTTTTTCCTTGTGGGGTAAATTAATTGAACATGGCGGTTGGCGACAAAGTTTATATGAACAACGTTTAGGTTTACCAGAACAGCGGTCAGTGGCGCAATGGTTGCAAAGAGGTGTTTCCCAAATAGCCGCAGATTTAGGCTGGGGTAAGTTAAATCTGCAATTAAGTGCAGCTGGGGCGCGGAGTGTGGAAGAAAGACAACCAGGAGTTAGCTTATCACGTCAGCTGGCCATCGCCGGGCAAGTATATGAATTAATAATTACACCCCAAGGTGAACCAGACGCCCCATATTGGCGCTTTGAGTTACGCAACGCCACCGTAGGTGCAGCCATACCCGGTGGTTTTAAATTGCGACTCCTTACTGAAGATTTACAACCTTTTCCCAACAATGAAGATATAGCTACCACGGCCGTAGAACAACTCTACGTAGAAGTTGCCTTAGAAGCAGGAGAAGGCATAGTCTGGGAAATCGAACCCCTTCCCGACAGTTATGACCGCGAAATCCTCAAATTTTAAGTTTTGATACGGCTTTTTTCCTGATAGGGTGGTAGATAACTCTGCCATATATTCACATCAAAAATAAACAGCCATGAGAGAAAAACCACAGCAACAAATGCAAAGATGGGCTATGTTGTGTCACTTTCTCTGGTTTATTGGCGTAGATTGTGTGGTTTAGTATTTCTGGGTATTCCTTTGTATTTGCCACGGAATATTTTGGCACCATTAATAATTTGGTAACTCAAAAAATTACAATATCCTTGGGTTGATTTATAGTGCGGTGCCAACTATTGCCGAGCGCGAATTTTATCAATATTCAGTCAACAATGTAACTAAAGGATTTTAGGATAATTTAAGCTAAATACGATGTACGAACAAATTTCCCACTCACTGTTAAATTCTATACTAGATGATTTAAAGCCGGAAATTCGTCGGCAAGATTTGCGGCATTTTTATACTCGTCTTGGTGCGAACTTTTACGCTATTTATTCGCTGTTTTTTACACTATACGGGCATCGTGATGATTTTGAACGGCAAATGTTACGGCTAGTTGAAACAATGGCGAAAGGCTATATTGATCGCTCTCCAGAGTTAGAGCGGTTGGATATTCAACGTGAGCAAGACCACAATTGGTTTTTGTCGCAAAAATGGGTAGGGATGGCTCTTTATTCCAACGGTTTTGCCGAAAACCTGGCAGATTTAGAAAACAAAATAGGCTATTTTCAAGAGCTAGGCATCAATATGGTGCATATTATGCCGATTTTGATGTGTCCTAATGGTCAAAGTGATGGGGGCTATGCCATCAGTGATTTTAGACAAATTGACGATCGCGTCGGTGATTTAGAAGATATTCGCCGCATTGCTAAGGAGTTCAGAAAGCGTGATATTTCGCTCATTTTGGACATTGTACTCAATCATACTTCTGACGAACATGAATGGGCGCAAAAGGCGAAGATGGGCGATCGCAGTTTTCAAGATTACTATTTTATTTTTGAAAACAGAGAAATCCCTGATATGTTTGAGCAAAACATGCCAGAGGTTTTTCCGGAAACAGATCCGGGCAATTTTACTTGGAATGCCGAAATGGAAAAATGGGTGATGACGGTTTTCCATAATTATCAGTGGGATTTAAATTACAGCAATCCCAAAGTTTTTATTGAAATGCTCGACATTATTCTTTTTTGGGCAAATCAAGGCGTGGATGTTCTCCGACTCGATGCAGTTGCATTTTTATGGAAAAAGATCGGTAGTTCTTGCCAAAACGAGCGCAAAGCACATTTGATTTTGCAGTTAATGAAAGATTGTTGTCAAGTGACTGCGCCCGGTGTGTTGTTTATCGCCGAAGCGATCGTCGCCCCTGTGGAAGTAATTAAGTATTTTGGCGAGGATGCCATCGCCGCCAAAGAATGTGAAATTGCTTATAATGCTACTTTAATGGCTTTAATATGGGATGGAATCGCCACTAAAAACACTAAGCTACTTTACCAAGGCATCAAAAGTTTGCCTAACAAATTAGAACGCGCCACTTGGCTAAACTATGTGCGTTGTCATGATGACATTGGTTTAGGTTTTGACGATAGCGATATTCGCCTAGCCGGTTACGAACCGAGAGCGCATAGAAGATTTTTAGTTGATTACTTAAGTGGTCAGTTTGATGGATCTTCATCTAGGGGAATGGTGTTTATGCCTAATGAAGCTACGGGAGATGCGCGTATTTGTGGTTCACTAGCTTCTTTAGCGGGATTAGAGTCGGCACTGGAAACTACTGATGAGGATTTGATTGCCCTGGCAATTAATAGAATTCTATTAATGCACGCAATTATTCTATCTTTTGGCGGAATCCCTCTAATTTATAATGGTGATGCCATCGCTGTACTCAATGATTACAGCTATATTGATGACCCAAGCAAAACCAACGATAATCGCTGGGTACACCGCCCTAAAATCAATTGGGAAAAAGCCGACTTACGCAAAAAACAAGGCACGGTGGAATACACAGTATTCAATGCTACAAAAAAAATGATTGCTATTCGTAAAGAAATTTCAGCATTTGCTGATTTTAATAACCGCGAATTGCTACACATAGAGAATGAACACTTGCTATGTTTTATTCGTTTCAATCATCAGCGTCCATCAGAAAAAGTGCTGGTCATCGCCAACTTTGATGCAAATCCGCAATACTTGTATTTAGAGTCACTGAGACATACGGGCTTCAACCTTTATAGTAACTTTGTTGATTTATATAGTGGTATAAAGCCAGAGCAATGTGATAATCGTATTACTCTAGAAGGATATCAATTTTATTGGCTGACAGAGACATAAAAAGCTTCAATAGTTTCGCCAAAATAAGAGGCTGAAAAAAGAGGTGTCAACTGTACAGTTACTTTTTATTTGTCGTATGTCAAATTAATGTCGAGAGTGTAACGCTTGAATTGTCTAGCGTGTAAGCATTAGAACCAGCAGAGAGAACTTGCAAGCCTAGAGTGGTAAGGTTGAACTTGATGACACGAATTTGTCTAAACGCCATTTAATTAGTAACTGTACAACTTTTTTGGTTGATTACTTTGTCATGGTTTTACATACTCGATAGCAAGATTGATGGTAGTTTATTTTTGTACAAACTCCTTTATTCCCCATTGCGATACCAGCTATGACACTCAATTTATATTTACTGCGACATGGAGAAACTACTTATAGTCAAAGTGGTAATTTTTGCGGTGAAACTGATGCGGAATTGACTTCTCCAGGGATGCAGATGGCATCCAGTTTTGCCGATGTTTATCAAAAATTGAAGTGGGAAGCTGTTTACGTTAGCCCCATGAAGCGCACAATTGCAACTGCCAAGCCATTTTGTGATGCTATCGGTATGGATATGCAATTGCGTGACGGACTTAGAGAAGGTAGTTACGGTCAATGGGAAACTAAGAGTAAATCTTTTGCCCAAGAGAATTACGCAGAAAACTATCTAAAATGGGTGACAGAACCCGCTTGGAATGCACCACTAGGTGGAGAAACTGCGGTAGATATTGCTAACCGTTCTATGCCTGTAATTGCTGAAATTCAAGAAAAACATCCCCAAGGTAATGTTTTAGTGGTTTCCCATAAAGCCACGATTCGGATTATGCTTTGCAGTTTACTGGGAATTGATTTAGGGCGCTATCGCTATCGGGTGAATATTTTGGTCGCGTCGGTAAGTATGGTGAAATTTGACGTTAATGGTCCTTTGTTAGAAATATTAGGCGATCGCCATCATATACCCGATGATATTCGCTTTCGTCCGGGAACATAATAGTTCCTACTATAGGATTACTATTTGATTTTTGTTGGCGTAGCCTGCGCTTTGCGCTTACAGAATTAGGTATTGTAGGGTGTGTGAGAACGGAGTTCGTAATGCACCATGCCCTATATTGAGATGCGTTACGCTATCGCTAACACACTCTACGTATTTTTAAGCGCAAAGCGCAGGCTACGCCAACGGAATTAAAACCAGATTTTTATAGACGATTTGGATAATTACTATTCCTAAACTCTAGTCTCTAGTTTTTTAACAAATCAAATTTATGGTTTCTGAATTACAAACAAATCAAAATACAATTGGTGTAGCAGTAATTGGTACTGGGTTTGGTCAAAAAGTCCACCTTCCCGGATTTAAAGCACATCATCGCACTGAAGTAGTCGCTGTTTATCATCGAGATATTAATAAAGCCAAAGCCATCGCCAATTCCCAAAATATTCCCCATGCCTGCGACACCATTGACGATATTTTAAATTTACCAGCAGTGCAAGCTGTGAGTATTGCCACTCCGCCATTTTTACACTATGAAATGGCAAAGGCCGCATTGCAAGCAGGCAAACATATATTAATAGAAAAACCCATAACATTAAATGTATCGGAAGCGAAAGAACTTGAGCAATTAGCCCAAAAGCAAGGTGTAATTGCTACTGTAGATTTTGAATTTCGCTTTGTTCCAGGATGGCAATTATTTTCCGAGTTACTATCCACAAACTATGTAGGAAACAAGCGCTTAATTAAAATTGACTGGTTAGGTTCCTCCCGCGCCGATACTTCTCGTCCTTGGAATTGGTATTCTTCTCAAGATAAGGGAGGTGGTGCATTGGGGTCTTTAGGTTCCCACGCCTTCGATTATATTTCCTGGTTATTTGGCCCAGTACGCCGATTAAACGCTCATTTAAGTACTGCTATTCCCACACGTGTTGACCCTGCTAGCGGGGAATTAAAGCCAGTGAATACCGATGATACTTGTATGCTGTCACTGGAATTAGCAGATGGTACACCTTGCCAAGTCTCTATCAGTTCTGTGGTTCATGCATCAAGGACACACTGGTTAGAAGTGTATGGCGATCGCGGTACATTAGTCTTAGGTAGTGAAAACCAAAAAGACTACATACATGGATTTCGCGTTTGGGGTTCCCAACCTGGTCAACCTCTGCAAGAAATCGAAATACCCCAACGTTTAGTCTTTCCCCAACATTACCCTGATGGACGCATTTGTGCATTTATCCGTGTCGTAAACCAATGGGTACAAGGAATTGACCGCCAACAAGCAATAATTCCATCTTTGAGAGAAGGTGTTTATTCGCAATTATTAATGGATTTATCTCATAAATCTCATACAACATCCAGTTGGATAGATGTACCCAACGTAGAAGAATTTCTCACTGATAAATAAGCGTTATATATAGGAATCCGGTTTGATTCCTAAAATTATTTGCGTAGGCTGGGAGTGGGTAGTAGGAAAAAAGATTTTTTGAGTATACAGAGTTTTTTCAATAATTCAATAGGAGTCCTATGTAATCTAACTTTTCACGGTATCTGGAAAACCTCTCTCTAAATCTCTCTCCTACGAGGAGGAGCCACTGCTTTGCGCGGGTTCCCAAGGCACTCCGTTGGGCGGGTTTCCCGACTTGAAGGAAGCTTACATCTTGCACCAGGCGACTGGAAGTCACGGCTACACAGGCAAAACCCGCCTAAGCGGGTTGGAAACCCTTGATTTTTCGTGAGTCCGCGCAGGCGGACTTGATTTGTATAGCCGCGATTTTTAATCGCCAGGGCTAAGTGCAAGATCTGAGTTAGAGACTTTAAATTTCTGAAGAGCTATCTAGCTTCTAGTTACCCGAAGCCATAACAGCCATTAGTAACCGTAACTGAATGACTTGGCTAAGTAGGTAACATGACCGATTGCATAGACTGTCACAAATGCCTCAGCTAACTTAGTCAGTGCTGACATGTCACTGAAGTAACCGCCGCCATAACCGTAGCTACCACCAGAGATGACATCTACATCTTTCAATTCATTGAGAAAACTTTCGGAATCTTGGAACAATTCAGAACCAGCAATGTTTAATTCGGACAGAGTGATATTTGCCATTGTGTTAGCTCCTTAAACTTTGATTGCGAGATTTTTAACCTGGCTCTCAGGGATGATTGCTAGTAAAAATTTCTTGTTTATCACATCAAGTAGTTTTACTTTTCAATCCCCAAGAGCCATCTAGCTTCTAGTTACCCGAAGCCATAAAAGCCATTAGTAGTATCCACCAGAGCTGAAGGATTTGGCTAAGTAGGTAACATGACCGATTGCATAGACTGTCACAAATGCTTCAGCTAATTTAGTCAGAGTTGAAGCATCGCTGAAGCCGTAATCGTAGCTACCACCAGAGATGACATCTACATCTTTCAATTCATTAAGAAAACTTTCGGAATCTTGAAATAAGTCAGATCCAGCAATGTTTAATTCAGACAGAGTGATATTTGCCATTGTATTAGCTCCTTAAACTTTGATTGCGAGATTTTTAATTTGACTCTCAGGGATGATTGCTAGTACAAATCTCTTGTTTATCACATCAAGTAGTTTTACTTTTCAATCCCCAAGAGCCATCTAGCTTCTAGTTACCCGAAGCCATAAAAGCCATTAGTAGTAACCTATGTTAGAACTGAATGACTTGGCTAAGTAGGTAACATGACCAATTGCATATGTGGTCACAAATGCTTCAGCTAACTTAGTCAGAGTTGAAGCATCGCTGAAATAACCGCCGCCACCATAACCGTAGCTACCACCAGAGATGACGTCTACATCTTTCAATTCATTGAGAAAACTTTCGGAATCTTGGAACAATTCAGAACCAGCAATGTTTAATTCAGACAGAGTAATGTTTGCCATTTTATTAGCTCCTCAAGTATTTCTTGCTAACAATTAAACTGTATTTCGTTTAACTGTTACTGCTATTTTTATTCATGGAAATTGCTAAAGTCAAGGACAAAACCATTATTAAAAAGACAGAAAATCATTATTTAGTCTTTTTGGAATTGTGATTTTAATAGGACAAAATATGGGATTTTATTAGGAATAATATATAGTGATACTCAACTAAAAAATCCCCGATTTTTTGCAAAAGTCAGGGATATGAGCCTATCTGTGTATGTAATTTATGTGCTGGAAAACTCGAAAGTAATTTATCGGGTATGAAATTCTATGACTTTTTCACGAATTTTGATGTCGTAGTTACCAAAAAAATCATGGCCTAGTAGTCCGATATTACCGTTGGAAGCGATCGCTACTTCTAGATTATTAGCTACAACTCCACCTACCTCTATAGAACTTACCTTACTTGTTGGGAATGTTACTCGAGTACCATCAGCAATTTGGGCTACCATACTACCTGTAGTCTCAAGTTGCAGGGTACTTGCCATCTTTTGAGTAATTAAGGTACCGTGGGCGCCTGTGTCTACAATCATCTCAAAGAATTTTGTATCATTAAATGTGACGTCAATAACAGGAGTTCTACCCAGGCGGCGTTTGATGGGAACTTGAAAAACCTGTTTATTATTCTGACTATTGTTGTTGTTATCAATATTGTTGCTATTTGGTGTATTGACACTACTACATAAATTTCCCAATCCCACTATTCTGCCAGAGGTGGTAATCATAAAACATGATCCTGGATCATCAGCCGTAGCCCGATGAGAAAATGCTAAAGATATTAGTGTTGGTATTAGTGTTATTAGAGCCAGGTGAATTTTAATAATCTGACGCTTCTGAGCATATTTCATATTATTTGAATCTCCATTTTTTTATATATAGAGTTTGATGTCTACATGACCCAGTCTAGACAAAAATTGACAGTAAAAATTTACCTTACTCGCACTGTATTTTTGCGTAAATAAAGCTAAACCTAGATATTTTCTTTGACCTATCTAGTCAATTTGTGTATTTTGAGGTGATGTATTGATATCTTTTTATCGTGTATTTATATATCTCCAAAAAATGGAATTACACTTTACACAATATATAGTATCCGTAATTACTGAGAGTTTAATTAAAGATTAAATAAAGACATGATAAAACTACTGAGACTATACTATGACTTACGCACTTGCTACGAAAATCAAGGCTTTGAGATTGCTTCTCTACAGTAGCAATGACGAAAATACGTGGTTGGTTACGTAGATCCTGTAGATTTGCAAGAATCATAATTCTCAGTGAGTTACTGCATGGATGGCAGTAGCGATCGCCTGATTCACAGCCATGTCTTTTTGAGCTACAATCACATTCTCAGCCAAAGTGCGCTGGGCCACTACACCACAAACAGCCGCCGCAGCAAACCCATACACTCCCGCCATTTTAAATAGCGTACCGCATTCCATTTCGTAGTTCAAAACATTTAATTGCCGATATTCTTCTGTAATACCGTGGAGCGATCGCCGTAAATGAGGATTCGCTGAATTGGTACGTTCCTGTCCTTCATAAAAGGTATCTACTGAAGCTGTAATTCCTAAATAATGTTCAAATCCGAGCTTCTGTGCAGCTCGAACCAACGCCACCGTCAGAAACGGATCAGCTAGGGCTGGATATTCCACAGGTGCAATATCGTTGGCTGCACCTTGACGACACAAAGCCCCACTACTAATGACAATACTACCGACAGGGATGTGAGGTTGAATTGAGCCACAAGTCCCAATGCGAATAATTTGCCGGATACCTACTTGTACTAATTCATTCACCACAATACTCAACGAAGACGCACCCATGCCACTGGTAGCTGATAAAATGGGGCGATTATTAGGTAAATATCCCAGATAACTATTGAGTCCGCGATGCTCTGATAACAAGCGTACATCTTGTAAATACGTATTAGCTATTAAACGCGCCCGTTCTGGATCACCAGATAAAAAAGCCATTTCAGGAGGTGATGCACCTAAATCATCTCGCTCAAAACCAATGTGATACATATATTTGAGAGTTGCGATCGCCCATCGCCTCAATAGAATACTACTTTTTCACGCCTTAACTAAACAATCATCAGCGTTGATATATCAGCCAAACTTGCTACAGAATTAAAACTCACTTTATGTGTAAATACAGACAAGTAGCTTTTCCGCAATAGCACAACAGCAATGAAAGAGAATAATTCCTCTGTACAAGTACGGCGTTTTCAATTATCCTTTCTTTACTCTGTACCCATAGGGATATTAGGAGGGCTAATTGGACTGGGCGGCGCGGAGTTTCGTCTACCAGTCCTAGCCAGTGTATTGGGATATTCAGCACAGCAAGCCGTACCTGTAAATCTTGCAGTTAGCTTGATTTCAATTGCTGCGTCTTTGGCAATTCGGGGTAGTCTGCTTTCTTTCGATTTAGTATTTCTCTTGCTACCTGTCATCCTTTCATTAATTGCTGGTGCAGTAATTACCGCCTTTTTCGGGGCGACAATGGCAGGAAAGCTTTCCAACGAACAGCTAGAGAAAATTATTTTTTGGTTATTGGTAATTATTGGTATTGCCTTAATTATTGAAGGATTTTTACCTCAAGAAATACCAGCCCTGCTACCTGCATCCTTGGGTTGGCGTATTCCCGCAGGTATTATGTTCGGGTTAGCAATTGGATTAGTCAGCAGTTTACTGGGGGTTGCAGGCGGTGAGGTGATTATCCCTACCTTAGTTTTCGCCTTTGGTGTAGACATCAGAACAGCTGGGACAGCTACTTTATTGATTAGCTTCCCCACAGTACTAGTAGGGGTGATTAAATATGGTAGTAGAGGCGCTTTTAGCAATCGCACCATCTTGAAAAATACCGTTGCACCGATGGGTGTTGGTTCAATTATTGGAGCCATTATCGGGGGAATGCTTGTCGGTATTATTCCCGCATCAATCCTGAAAATCTTTTTAGGAATCATCTTAAATATCTCTGCATTTCGCGTATTTCACAAAGACAAATCTCATACCGCCTAAGAAGCAAGTATTTTTGCGTCAAGTCAATATATCGGTAACAACCTCTATCAAGAGTGTTTCAGTTGGATTGAAGACAAAACTTAGTCCTCTTTCTTGTGAAAAGGCGAAATTTTATGTGTTAATTGAATAGTTAGAGCATTTATTTTGGCAATATGTCAGTAATTCTTGCTACAGAATTAAAATTTCTTTCATGTGTAAATACAAACAAGAAGCTCTCAAGCCTTCTAGAAACTTTAGTTACACAACAAAAATAAAAATATGAATAAAAAACAGATGCTGGCCTTGATTGGCATAGCCGTTACTAGCTTTTTCCTAGCGATCGCCTTACCTTTAATTACTCCCACTCCCCTAACAGCACAGTCAAATGTCACCTTACTTGTGTCTGCGGCGGCTAGTTTAAAGGATGCACTAGAAGAAATTCAGCCCATTTATCAACAAAGTCAACCAAACGTTAGTATCAGATATAACTTTGGGGCTTCTGGGGCATTACAACAACAGATTGAACAGGGTGCGCCAGCAGATATCTTTATTTCTGCGGCTAGAAGACAAGTAGATGCACTAGAAGAAAAAGGACTTTTAGTTCCAGGTACTCGTACTAACTTAGCCAATAACCGCTTAGTTTTAATTGTGCCCAATAATAATACTGCTATTAAGAGCTTTTTCAATTTAACAGATGCCAAAGTCAGGAGAATTGCCGTAGGAGAACCCAGGAGTGTTCCCGCCGGACAATACGCCGATCAAGTGTTCAGGAAATTAGGTATTTTTGATAAAATCCAATCTAAATTAGTCTTAGCTAATAATGTGCGTCAAGTTTTAGCATCTGTAGAAAGTGGCAACGCCGATGCAGGTTTAGTTTATGCCACAGATGCCAAAATTTCTAATAAAGTCAAAGTTATAGTTGCTGCTGATGAAAAATATCACTCGGCAATTGTTTACCCAATGGCAGTAATTAAAAGTAGTAAAAATATTCCGTCTGCCAAGGAATTTGTCGATTTTTTATCCAGTAATCCAGCCAAAACTGTGCTAAAAAAATATGGTTTTATTGTGAGTTAGGAAACCTTTAAATAAAAAATATCCAAAATTTTCTTGTAAGATGGGTTTTTGTAGCTATCCCATATTCATCACAATACGAATTACGTAAAGCCCTTATGGTAATAAATACGCTCACCTCGTAGCGTCCCATAGGGTTGATTACAAATTAATTAACATGGATTTATCTCCCCTTTGGATATCACTAAAAACTTCCTTACTTGCCACACTCATTACCTTTTTTCTAGGTATTTGGTCTGCTTACTGGATGCTGGGATATCGAGGTCAAGGTAAGTCATTCATTGAAGGAATTTTCATTGCTCCTTTGATTTTACCGCCTACAGTAGTCGGCTTTTTATTGCTGCTATTTTTTGGGAAGAATGGCCCTGTAGGTCAACTGATGCAACCTTGGGATTTTAGCATTGTTTTTACCTGGTACGGTGCTGCGATCGCGGCGACAGTTGTGGCGTTTCCCATTATGTATAAAACAGCATTGGGGGCCTTTGAACAAATTGATGGCAATCTTTTACGCGTAGCCAGAACCCTTGGTGCTACTGAATCAACAATCTTTTGGCGCATTAGTTTACCCCTAGCATTTCCCGGAATTGTTGCCGCCACAAGTTTAGCTTTTGCGCGGGCATTGGGTGAATTTGGAGCTACTTTAATGTTAGCTGGTAATATTCCCGGACAAACTCAAACTATCCCGATGGCAATTTATTTTGCTGTAGAAGCCGGTGCGATGAATGAAGCTTGGTTTTGGGCGATCGCCATCATGAGTATTTCTTTATCTGGAATTATAGGAGTCAATTTTTGGCAAGAAAATCGGGGGAAGCAAAAACAACAACATTTCCCATTCCTTAAAGGGCGGAGAAAGCAGGAATATTCCATATCTCAAACCTGCCCTCAAACTGATTCATCAGGATTGTTTGTCGATATTACAAAACAGCTTCCAGGCTTTAGATTGCAAGTATGTTTTAGCGGCGACGGTAATACCCTGGGATTTTTAGGAGGATCTGGGGCTGGCAAAAGTATGATTTTGCGCTGCATTGCTGGTATTGAAACACCCTCCAAAGGACGTATTATTTTAAATGGGCGGGTGTTGTTTGATTCTGCAAAAGGAATTAATTTACCTTCACGCGATCGCCGCATTGGGTTTTTAATGCAAAATTATGCTTTATTTCCTCACATGACTGTGATGCAAAATATTGCTTTTGGCTTACCTCAAGGCTTATCGAAATTCGCAATTAAGCAACAGGTACAGGCGCAACTACTAGCAGTGCAGTTAGAAGGATTAGAAAATCGCTATCCTCACCAACTTTCTGGCGGACAGCAACAACGGGTAGCTTTAGCCAGGGCTTTAGCAATCCAACCAGAAGCATTACTATTAGATGAACCATTTTCGGCGCTGGATACATATCTGCGGCATCAATTACAAGAACAATTAATTGAAACCCTCAGCACCTATTCAGGGGTAACGCTATTTGTAACTCATAACTTAGAAGAAGCTTATGAAGTGTGTCAACAATTGTTAGTGGTTTCCCAAGGACAAGTTATCGCTAACGATGATAAACAAAATATTTTTGCCCATCCAAATACTTACACTGTCGCCCAATTAACAGGTTGCAAGAACTTTTCCCCTGTAAAGGTAGTATCTCCTCATGAAATAGCCGCTTTAGATTGGGATTGCACCTTGAAAGTGATAGCACCAATACCCCAGTCTCCAGCTTATATAGGCATTCGCGCCCATCATCTCAGCTTCACAGATAACCCCAACACTGAGAATACCTTTCCCTGTTGGCTAGTTAGGAAGCGGGAAACCCCCCACCGCATGACGCTGTATTTGAGATTGCACAATTCAGCCAACACCCATGATTACCATCTACAAGCAGAAGTATTTAAGGAAAAATGGATAAATTTGAAAGACAAACCATTTCCCTGGTATGTGCGTTTAGACACAATGAAGCTATTTCTCATGCAGGAGTAGAAAAATATGCGATCGTAGTCAGGACTTTAGTCCTGTTTGTTCCAGATGAGGCTGATGAGGACTGAAGTCCTCACTACAAACTTTTATTTAGTCCACACCAATCAAAACATCAGTTGACTTAACGATCGCATACACTTCTTTCCCTACTTCTATACCCATGCTTTCATATGAAGACTTGGTAATAATCGAAGTAACTTCAACTCCGGGGGTAATTTCAATGACAACTTCTGCATTAACGGCTCCAGGTGTAACGTGCTTTACTTTACCTTTGAGAGCATTACGCGCACTAACTTTCATGTTTTACTCACTCAAAATACAGGATTATCTGAGTTTACCTAGTTGTGCCATAATTTAGCAAGTATTTTATCATGACGTTATTTTTACTTGCTAAAGGTACTAAAAACTCTGGTTTTCCTCATCAGATTCATCACAATGAATTACCATGTTTCTGCCCAATAGACAATTTCTGAGGCTGAAATATCAATAGCTACACCGTAACTGTTGCCACGATGCCACTTGAAGCCTGGTTTACCTTGGTCTTGTGCATCTAATACCAAGATTTTGTAGCTAGCTGGAAATGATTCCGCAGCAGCATCACTAGTGTAAAAGAACGTTGTCGGCACACCATTGGGTTGATTAGCATGGTCATTTGTACTACCACCTTGATACTGATGTTTTGCCTGACGTCTATATTGCGAAAGTAATTTTTCTATATTTTCTGTTGACTTTTTTAGCCGCACTTGAAAATAACTGCTTCCTTGATAAACTCCTGTAGAATAAGCAATACGGACATTTTCAGTACCAGAAGGAAGCTCATCAGGAAAGTGTTTAACGTAGTCGTTATTAGACAATATTTGCTGCCGAATTTCTTGATAACGAGATGTATCCGTAATTACTTCAGTCTCACTACTACTGCTAAAAGCCTTTCGCAGAAAAAAACTTCCCCCGACAATCCCCAGACTGCCTAGAGAAAGTAAAACTATCATGGCTACTTTGACAAGGTGCGATCGCTTCATCGAGTTGGGCTGCTAAATTTCTTAGTCATCTACCCAACTACTAAACTAAATTCGTACTATTGCGGAGACAATATCAGAGATATTGATAAAAACTTTGCGGATTACGGGAAAATACGGGGTTATTATAAAATTTTGGTGAAGTTTAGAGGTTAAAGTTAGAGTCATTAATTTCTAGCCTCTAGCCCCTAGTCCTACCATCCGTGAAAATATCGAAAAAATAGATAAGAATTGAGAAATAAATATCAAATCTTGGTAGTAAATTTCAAGTATTATCTGTATTAGATCAAAGACTTTTCAATACAAAAAGACGATCTAGCTGAGTGGGCTAGGTCGCTTTTTTTTCGGAATCTATTGCCTGAGCTACTAGTTGAAAATACTGGCTCATACCCATTTGCAGATCAAACAGATCCAGCAATCATCCCAGCTAACAAGATAAAACCAATCCACACATTTTGCCGGAAAATTTCACCATACACAGGATTGGGGAGGTCTTGATTTGTTAAGCGTAGCGACTGCCAAATCCAGCCAATAGCAGCAATGGTCAAGCTAATCCAGAAGACAAATTTCAAGTGAATCAAAACACCTAACCAAGCTAATAACACAATGGTGCCTACAAAAAAAATGCCAATAGCCACAGGAGCATAATTACCAAAAAATAAAGCGCTAGAATTAACCCCAATGCGGCGATCATCTTCGCGATCGCTCATGGCATAAACAGTATCAAATCCCAATGTCCAGAGTATTGTTGCACCCCATAGTAGCCAAGTTGGTTGAGAAAGATTTTGGGTGACTGCACTCCAGCTAATCAACACAGCAAAACCCCAAGCAATGGAAAGTACTAGTTGCGGTACCGGAAACACCCGCTTTGCACCTGGATAAAGCAAAATTACTGGCACAGCTGCTACAGATAACCAAAAACTTAGGGGGTTAAGATAAAAAGCGAGGGCGGCTGCACATGCTAGAGAGATAATCGCCACAACAATCCCCACCTTGATCGACAAAGCGCGGGAAGCCAGGGGGCGATCGCGTGTTCTTTCGACTTCTGGATCAATATCTCGATCCCACAAATCGTTAACTACACAACCCGCTGCACTAGTGGCCAAAGTACCCAATATAATTACACCCACCAAAAGTAAAGGCGGTTTGCCAGCGGCTGCCAAAAATACAGCCCACAAAGCAGGAATCATTAAAATTAATCTTCCTTCTGGTTTATGCCACCGCAAAAGCCGGATAATCACAAGCCACACTGGTTCCTGGTTGCGTTCTGGGGTAGTCAACATAGAAATCAAAAATCAAGTAATAACTTTAGATAGATGAATTCACACATCTTTACAACTATAGAATAACGT
Organism: Anabaena sp. CCY 9613; assembly: GCF_963920895.1. Classification (NCBI taxonomy): domain Bacteria; kingdom Bacillati; phylum Cyanobacteriota; class Cyanophyceae; order Nostocales; family Nostocaceae; genus Anabaena; species Anabaena sp. CCY 9613. Next base: position 260,088 of record NZ_CAWUDE010000006.1, on the reverse strand, counting down.
TATTTGCTATTTATAAAATCACAAACTCAAGTGACAACTGTGAATCAAAGATCTAAATAGCCGTCATCAACTAACGCAACCAAAGGAACTAGGGGTTAGGGTCTAGGGTCTAGTATTCTTACTCAGCACTTAGTCTTTTTAAGTCAGTCACTTGAGTTATTAGCAGCAGAGTGAATATTCTTAGATCAAGTAGCCTTTGCACAGAGTCAGACTGAAAATTATTTTTTGCACATCTACCAGTGCCAAGTATCCTGATACACGCCTTTTTACTGTCCTTCCTTTATTGAGAGAAAACTAGATGCTGAATTTAGTTTCAGCTGACTGGGAGAGTATTACTACTCGATCGGTTCAGCAACACCGGATTATTGCTGCCATTGATTTGGGAACAAATTCTCTGCACATGGTAGTAGTGAAGATTGACCCGACGTTACCATCGTTTAGCATTATTGCCAAAGAAAAAGAAACTGTCAGATTAGGCAATCGTGATCTTGCTACTGGAGAATTGAAACCAGAAGTAATTGAAAAAGCCATTAATGCCCTGAGACGCTTCCAAGAAGTTGCCAAAACTGCTCATGCAGAAACTATCGTAGCTGTAGCTACTAGTGCTGTGCGCGAAGCCCCCAATGGGAGAGATTTTTTGTATCGAGTAGAAGCTGAATTAGGTTTAAGCGTTGACTTAATTTCCGGTCAAGAAGAAGCACGGCGCATTTATCTAGGTGTGCTGTCGGGGATGGAATTTAATAACCAACCCCACATTATGATCGATATTGGTGGCGGTTCCACAGAATTAATTTTGGGGGACAGTCAAGAAGCCCGTAGTCTCACTAGCACGAAAGTTGGTGCAGTACGACTTACCAGCGAATTAATTTCTACTGATCCCATCAGCGATGCCGAGTTTCAGTACTTGCAAGCCTATACACGCGGTACACTAGAACGTTCCTCTGAAGATGTCTTATCAAACACCAAGTTTGGGGAATCGCCGCGTTTGGTAGGAACCTCCGGCACTATTGAGACTTTAGCAACTATCCACGCCCGCGAACAATTGGGTTATATTCCTTCTACCCTCAACGGTTACGAGTTTAGTCTTAAAGACTTGCGGTATTGGGTCAACCGCTTGCGAAAAATGAAGAATATAGAAATATCTACCATACCCGGTATGCCAGAGAAGCGATCAGAAGTCATATTAGCTGGCGCTGTGATCTTACAGGAAGCTATGACTTTATTGGGTGTGGAATCGGTGACAGTGTGCGAGCGCGCCCTTAGGGAAGGCGTAATTGTGGACTGGATGCTATGCCACGGTTTGATAGAAGATCGACTGCGCTATCAAGGTTCAGTGCGTCAACGCAGTGTCCTCAAACAAGCGGACAAATACCATCTCAATTTAGAGCATAGCGATCGCGTGGCCATATTTGCCCTGAGTTTATTTGACCAAACCCAAGGCACACTACACAACTGGGGAGACAACGAGCGGCAAATGCTGTGGGCGGCGGCTATATTACACAACTGTGGTCACTATGTCAGCCATTCATCTCATCACAAGCATTCCTACTATTTAGTTCGTAACGGTGAATTACTTGGCTACACCGAAACTGAAATTGAAATCATTGCTAATTTAGCGCGTTACCACCGCAAATCACAACCCAAGAAAAAACACGAAAATTACCGTAACTTGCTGAGTAAACAGCATCGCCAAATAGTCAGCCAACTCAGTGCGCTGTTGCGATTAGCCGTTGCCCTCGATAGGCGACAAATTGGTGCGATCGCCCGTATACAATGTGAGTACATTCCTCATAGTCAGGAATTGCAAATATTAATTTTCCCCTCTCAACCTGATGACGATTGTGCCTTGGAACTTTGGAGCTTAGATTATAAAAAATCGGTGTTTGAAGATGAATTCAAGGTGAAATTGGTAGCTAATTTGAAACAAGCTCCTGTGGTCAAAATATAGTTTCCACAAAAGATTTGGGTGCGTTACACTGGTTTAACGCACCTACCAAGCTATCTAAAGATTTGACAGTTACTCTGTCATAGAGGTTAAGATTGATTTCCGCAACCGCGTTTAGAGAAAGCAAAATAATTGCCGGGGAAATCTACCTCCTGCACATCTTTTGACGACACACAACTTATGTATAAAAGCAAACCAACCCTTGAAGATTTCCTAGCTTATACAGAAGCTGAAAACCTTGAACTAGAAGCAAAAATGGAGGAATCATATCAACAATTTCATGCAGAAATTGAGACGAATAACGAACTAATGTCTACTCTAAATATAGAATTTATAGAACGTCGAGAACTGGGCACAGATGAAGAATATTGCCTACAACTGGATACAGAATTCGAGGACAAGTAACTAAAATATTTCGTAAGTAATTTGGGAATTTTGACGTCAAAAAACCCAACATCATTGGCAGCGTTGGGTTACGTTGCGCTTAACCCAACCTACAATTTTTTACATCATTGCAGTCGTGTCAAGGCACTACTAGTTAAAAACAAAATCCGCCTTTCTCAGAAGTGATTCTTGGAGAGCTTACAGATTATAGGGTGGGAGGATGTTTCTCTAGTTTTTTAAATACATTCAGGATTAAAAAAGTTAGAATAGCACCAATTAATCCTAGCTGCCACAAACCAACTCCAGCAGCAACTCCCAAAGCGGCACAAACCCATACAGATGCTGCTGATGTTAATCCATGAATTTCCGGGCGCTGTGACGCTTGAGAAGATTGGCTCACAATTTCTCCAGCACCCAGAAAACCTATACCAGTTGCAACACCTTGGATAACACGGCTGATAGCATCAGCACTTGGTTCGAGTAAAGTTAGTTGCAGAGGTATAATGATAAACATTGCTGAACCAAGACTTACCAGCATATGAGTTCTTAAACCTGCTGGTTTTTTCTTAACTTGGCGTTCTATACCAATAATTGCTCCGAACAACAAAGCCAGGGATAACCTAAAAATGATATTCAGCAAATTATCGGGTGCAAGGTAGTAAGTATTTAGCAATTGTAAATATGGTAAAAAATACTACATTTTATATGATTACTTGATCATATAGTTTACGAAAACTATGCAAAAACTAGCAACTCAGAATATATATTGATACTGATTATCTGAGCATTGATCTATAAAAAACTACATGCTAGATAGTATTCTACCTCACATTGCTAAATTTCACATAAACTCAAGAAGGACATAGGCTATTAAGGGTTACATCGAAGGTTGCAAACAATAAGGTTAAGTAATTTTGTTCAGGTACTTATCAAATACAAATAGGAGAAACTCTGGCTGATAAATATTTTATAGATAAAAACCGAAAATGTACCAAGGCGGAATACTCATAGCAACAAATAGACAACAGACAACTAACAAATTGAGTGGATAAACTCTACTGGCTGAACCAAATTAAACTGCAAGACCGCGTCAAAGTCGGTGACAAAGCATTTTATTTAAGCAGAATTACGCAGCGTGGCTACCCGGTGCTGCCCGGTTTTGTCATCTCGGCAGAAGTTTTGCGACAATTTTTAGCAACTCTCAACAGTCCAGAGTCTTTAGTTGCAGACTTGCCCTATTCTTCTTTGCATCTGGATGTATCTAATTGGCGACAACTTCAGCAAGTAGCTGGGCGGTTACGTCAGGAAATTATGACAGCAAATGTCCCACAGGAATGGGTGAGGACAATTTTGGCTGCTGCTAGAGAATGGCAAACTAGTCATGTGATTTTGCGACCCACTTTGGCATTATCTACAACTACGTCGGCAGTAGGAAATACGTCTGGATTGCTGGAGTCGGTTTTTTGTCGTTGCCATGAAGACGCGATCGCCTCGGCTTTAAAGCGTACTTGGAGTCAGCTGTTTCGTGCCAGGAGTCTCCTATATTGGCGACGGACAGGCATTAGTTTGCAACAAATTAATTTAGCTGTGTTAGTGCAACCAGTTCACAATGCCATCGCTAGTGGTCTACTTAATGCTAATTCTTCGGGGTGGACCATCGAAGCAACTTGGGGGTCAGGATTAGCGATCGCCAAAGGTGATGTCTTACCCGATGCATATTATATTCAACATGAAACTGGAGTGGTACTAGAGCGACATCTAGGCAATAAAATGCTGGCTTATCGTTTTGATGATACTAGCGCCACAGCGGATTCATCTGAGTCAGTTGTAACCGCAGATAATACTGATATAGTGGCCTATGTCCTTGAGGAAGCCCAACAAAAACAGTACGCTTTATCAGAAGAATATTTACAACAAGTAATCACTCTGGGAACTCAACTTGTGAGTGAAATAGGTCAAAACTTTACGATTAAATGGACTATCTCTGAAGAAGCCCCAACCCCCAATCTCTACCTTACTCAAGTCAATGCCCCTCAATCGACAATTCCTCGTTTACAGTTCATCAAAGGACTAGGGGCATCAGGGGGGCGGATAGCAGCAACTGCTCATGTAATTGTCAATTCCCACAATAAACCAGAACAAATACCCCAAGGCGTAATTTTAGTAGTATCGGCCATCACCCCTGATTGGTTGCCTTTACTACATCAAGTTGTAGGTATTATCACAGTCCAGGGAGGATTAACCAGTCACGCAGCAATTCTGGCTAGGGAATTAGGTATTCCGGCAGTTGTTAACGCAGCAGATGCTACAGTCCTGATTCACAACGGCGAAAGGTTGCTTTTGGATGGTGATCGGGGAGAAGTTTATCGTATCAAAAAAGACAAAGCAGGAGAGGGAGAGACTGAAGAACTAAATTCCCCATATTCCCCCATTTCTCCATCATCCCCCAATCCCAGAAAGGGTCACGCAGCCCCTCACCTACCTATGATTGCTACTGAGTTACTCGTGAACCTGAGTCAGCCTAGTTTAATAGAGCAAGCACAAAGCTTACCTGTGGATGGAGTGGGTTTATTGCGTTCCGAAATGATGTTACTCAACATCTTAGAGGGACAACATCCCCATAGTTGGATCACAAGTGGCCGCAAAGCAGAACTGTTAGAAAAATGGTCTTTTGCGATTATGCAGTTTGCGCGAGCTTTTGCACCACGACCAGTTTTTTATCGTTCTTTAGATTGGCGATCGCCTCCTTCTCTGCACTCGATGCCATCACACGAGTTACCATTATCAACTCATGAACTACATTCTGTAACACATTCGACCCTAGGCGATCGCGGCACGTTCAGTTATGTGCAAAATTCGGCGGTTTTTGAGTTGGAAATGACAGCCTTAGCTACTGTACAGCAATCTGGCTACAGTAATATTCACCTGTTGTTGCCGTTTGTTCGCAGTGTAGAAGAATTTTCTTTTTGTCGGCAAAAAGTTGAGCAAGCAAGATTAACCCAAGTACCCCAGTTTCAACTATGGATGATGGCAGAAGTGCCAAGTGTGTTGTTTTTGCTGCCAGAATATGTCAAAGCCGGTGTAGCAGGAATTTCCATTGGGACAAATGACCTGACACAACTATTGCTAGGAGTAGATCGAGAACAAGGACAACTAACAACAGTCTTTAATGAACGTCATCCAGCAGTAATCAAGGCCATCGCCCAATTGATCCAGATGGCAAAAAATGAGGGAATACCTTGTTCCATCTGCGGACAAGCACCAGCAATTTATCCAGAAATCATTGATCAATTAGTGCAACTTGGTATTACTTCTATTTCCGTAGAACCAGAAGCCGTAGAGAGAACTTATAGAGCGATCGCTCGTGCTGAACAACGCTTAATCTTAGCCGCAGCACGCAAAAAACTTGATTGCTAATGACCAATTACTTGATATATCCAGTTTCGCGCAAAAACTTCCGTAAATCGGCAAAAAATTGTGTGCGATCGCTTAGAAGAGTAGGGCTATACAAATAAAAACTGCCTCCTCAGCCTATAAGGATTTCAGCCCAGGAAGGTGGGCTTTGATTGTGTAGCCCCAGGCTTCTAGTCTGTGGGGCTTTTCTTCTCTAATTAAGAAAGGTCACTATTAGTTTGATTAGTTTGCCGTGGCTGAACGCCTATCCTCTGGTGTGGTTGTACCACAAAACTCAAAGATGCTCGTTTCATAATCCAGTACAAACCAGCAAGAATTACAAAGGTAATAGCAGTAATTACTAAGGGCTGTCTACCAAGCAGTTCTTCTATACCTTTTGTTAGTATGGCATCGGGTTGAGTTACGAAATCCCAACTATTAAAACGCAAAAACCTACCCCAATAAATACCAATGGCACAAAGAGCATGGGTAATCATTTCCGCCCCCAAAATCCATTGGCTTTTACCAATGCGATGTAAATAATAACCTAAATTAATTAAAGATATTACGTAGGCTTCAAACCCAGCTAAAATTACTAGTAAATAAATAGGAATTAGCACCAAGGTAATCATCCACACTGATTCAATCCGGCGGATGTCGTCAACGAAGTGAATCACATCGGTCAATAAATAAGGCGCATTTGGCAAAAACGCAAAGAAAACCAAGAATCCTAGCCACCAAACCCAAGAACGTCCGCGTCTGGTGCGAAATAACCAAACACTCAAAGCCAAAGGTATAAAAGCCAAAAATAAATTCCAAGTCATCCAACGCATATTAAAGCGTAAGATTTGTAAAAACGTGGCGATCAATTCCTCTTTCATAGTTGCTTACTGGCAAAATGTGTGCAGGATAAAATGTGACTATGAGGGGTGGACTGTGAAAATTGCTACTGTTAATTTTTGAATAATTAGACTTAAGTATCTAGTATAGCTAGAAAATTGAAAGGGAGAAAGGAATCACTCACAAGGATCAGCTGAGATGAGAAAACCAAAAAAAACTCCCTGAATTACATTCGGGAGATGTAGAACAAGTATTAAAAACTGATATCTGTGAATTAACGCATCAAAACTCGACTGCGAGGGCCAATTGCTTGTTTCAATGTAGTGGGTCTAGTAGGACAATTTACGGTGTTTTGTGAACAACTACTTAGATTAACAACAGATGTTTCTAACCCTACTGGATTGGCGGCAAATGAATTACCATTACTAAATTCTATATTGGGAGTAATGGAGGGTGAGGAGAAATTAAACTCATTGGTATCAATTGAAGGTGTCTGTGAGGCTAATACCTGTGGTGTGACAGGTGCTGGCGCTGGGGTAATACTAATTGGTGCGGTGACAGGTGCTGGCGCTGGGGTACTACTAATTGCTGCGGTGACAGGTGTCGGTGCTGGGGTACTACTAATTGCTGCGGTGACAGGTGCTGGCGCTGGGGTACTACTAATTGCTGCGGTGACAGGTGTCGGTGCTGGGGTACTACTAATTGCTGCGGTGACAGGTGCTGGCGCTGGGGTACTACTAATTGCTGCGGTGACAGGTGCTGGCGCTGGTGTACTACTCATTGGTGCTGTGACGGGTGCTGGCGCTGGTGTACTACTAATTGGTGCTGTGACGAGAGTAGCATCTGCCGGTACTTTGATTGTCAATCTTACCAAGGGCGAGTCATTCATTTCCCAGGTGGTGACAGTTGGTTTACCTGGTAAATCAGATTTGAAATCAAAGACAGTGGGACTTTCACCACCATTGCGATCGCTATATCTTGGCCCTTGTCCACTCACTTCAAAAGTGCCTTGATACTGTTGTCCGGTGTTCGGATCGGTCACTACACCTGTGTAAAAGCCTCTTGTGAGTCCAAACTCATCCTGAACGACACCTTGAAATAAAGTTCCTGGTATTTTTCCTTGATAATTGAACGATGTCAATTCACCGCCAGATAGTACCGGCGAATTGAGGATACCATTTGCAGAAATTACCGGAATGCCTTTAAAATCTACAAAATAATGCAGACTGCCATCGGTGCGTGTTTGCACCTTTACATAGTCTGACTGATATACAGGAACATAATTGGGATTATTCCTAGTACCTATATTGCGCGAGTAAGCACCACTAGAATCGGTATCAATGCGAGTAACTCGGTTATTGAAATTGGGATTAAAGCTAGGCAGTTGGAGAGTTCCTGATAATGTACCAGTGCTTTGAATGGTAAGTTGAGCCGAAGCGCTGGTTCCGCCTACAGCCAAGATAAATGCAGCCAAAGTGCTACTGCTAATAACTGCAAGACCCAACTTAGTAGCTGATGAATTTAATTGCATGAAAAATTAGCTCCATTAATTTAAGGGAGATGAGAGAAATGAGGCAGAAATGGGAAAATTTCTTCACCCCTGCATCCCTGCTTTTTTTCTGGCGATCGCTAATAGTTGGGAAATACGTACTAGGGGTTTAACCCCTTGTGATTACATTTACATCAGTACAAAATTAAAACCGGAAGGTTGCTCTTAATGCCCCAACTACCAAGGGGTCATTAGCAGCGTTATGATCAGGATTGAAAATCACGAATAAGCCTGGTGTGACAGCAATATTTTCATTGATTTGGGCGCGATAAAAAAGTTCTACGTGGAGTGATGTATCACTGCGTCCGCCCGGTGTGCCGCCATCGGAAAAGTTGGGAAAATTGAAGCCTTCGGGTAAGGTGCTAGAGGTAATTTTGGGGGGTTGTCCGACGAGAACGCCACCTAAGTTGCCAGGACGCAGGAGATTAGGCAAAGCTGCAAATACCATCCAGTTGGTAGTTTCGACGCTACCTGAAAGGTCTACTGGTTTGGAAGATGAAAAGCCGCCCCAACCGCCTAATTGTAAGTTCGGGTTGACACGCCAGGCGACAGTGGCCCCAACTGCGTGGGTATTAAAAGCTGTTGTTTCTGCGAAAGGTGAAATTAGTTGAGCATCACCAGTGGCTGTTCCTAATAAATCATTAGGGGAGTGGGAGTAAAGATAATGCACCCCCACATCGATGTTATTGCTTGGTGCAACTGTGAGTTGAGCGCCTGCTGTATATTTACCACCAAATAGTCCGGCTTGATTGCTGTTGCCGGGAAAGCTGGGAATTTCGGCACTATATACGCCCTGTAAACTGAGGCGATCGCTAATTTGCCAGTCAAAACCTATACCGCCAGTGCCGTTACCAATACCCAAAATCGGGTTACGCTGACCAAATTGAGAAATTGCGCCATCACCTGAACCTTCTAAGGGATTAATTCCGCGAAATGTGCTGCTAGGGTTAACACCGGCTGTACCTACGACAATTCCCAAGTTATCGGAGAGAGAAAATCTGTAAGACAAGTCGTTGAGTACCAGATTATTTTCTGTATTTGACTCAAAACCTAATCGCCCCATGTTAGTAAATACCAAGGGTGCAGACGAACCCAAATTTCCCGCTGATAGCCCTGTTAACAGTAAATCTCGTCCTGTAAATGAAGTAGCTAAGGTTAATTGCACGCTATTTGTGAAAGTGAGATTTGTTTGCCCTTGACGGTCTGGTATGCCATCTCTGGGAAATAAATCTACATTTGGGCTGTTTGTTCCCTGGACGCTAAAAATTGCTTGACCAAATAGTCTGGTAGTGGTAGAAAACTGATTAGACTGCAATTGACTAGTTTGATTTTCTAGTCCTGACACACGCTGCTGTAATTGCTGTAATTCTTCCTGAAACTCGGTTTGTAACCTTTGCAGGGCTATCAAATCATCATGATTAATCGTGTTTGTTTGATTACCAGCAATTAATTCTTCAACTTTATCTATACAAGCATTTAAACCAGCGGCAAATTCATCACGACTGATAGCACGGTTACCTTGATAAGTACCAACTGGATATCCAGCAATGCAACCATAGCGTTCCACTAACGACTGTAAAGCGCCAAAAGCCCAGTCAGAGGGTTGGACATCATCCAGTTGAGACACCGATGTGATTTGAGACATGGGTTCATCTGGATCTGACTCTGGGGAGGGCGAAAGAGATGGGGAAAATTCTGCTATGCTTTCTGGTTGAGGTATTTCTGAGATTACAGGACGGGATTTCTGAGATTTAGACAAAATGGAAGTGCTTTGAGCATGAGCCTTTTCGACAACTTTATTAAGTAGATTTTGATACTCTGTATTTGAGTCAGTAGATAAGTCTTGAGAATGATGATCCGACGGTACAAATTCCGGGGGTGTGATGTCAGCATCTGGGAATATTTGAGCTATTTGTCCCTGGTTTGACTGCTGTACTTCTTGTTCTAAATCAATTACAGACTGTTCTGGTAAGTTATGGGGCAAAGAGGTTTGCCCTGCTGTTAACACACCCACCATCAGTAAACTTATCTCACTCATTGTATTCCAGTTGACTGAACACCAATATTTATCTTGACAGATGGGCTTGGTGTTCCTCAGGAATATTTGTAGAAAATAAGTAATAAAAGTTACTCAAATAAAAGTATTTTTGCCCTATTCACTCTGACCACAGTATTTATTCAAGTCATCGACTAAGGCATCTGATTCCTTGCCAGTAGTTTCGGCCACTGAAGTCAGAGCGGTATCAATTTCTGTTCTCGCTTTTTGGAGTTTTTCCCTACCGGCTGGTGATGCTTCGGCATTTTTAGCTACACCAAGTGCTTGTGCGGCTTTGGCGATCGCTTGACTTAAATTTTCAAATACTCTCACAAAACTGCTTTGAAGTTCCCGCAAATTGGGGTCTGATAATTTTAATTCTTCTAAGGAGCGAGTAATAACAAGCAAATCCTTAGATAGTTGCAAGCTGGTTACTACTTGCTGTCCTTTATTTTGATCAATTAGAGAATTGCCGGCATTCACTACCTGAATCAGTTGCTGACATTGAGAAATTTTATCTTCACAACCATTAACTAACAAAGCAACACTTAGACCAATAGGAGCAATCACAATTAATTTACGCCACACAGACATTAAGTACCCCACCACCACTAAAACCCAAACAATACTAGCTAATAATTTGATAAATGAGCAGTAAAAAACGGTTGGAGTTCCCACGGTTGAGGAACCCCAGACAATAAATTAACTAGAGGATAATCTCACGCCAAGACAAGCCAGTGCGCCCTTGCGGTTCCCCAACTTCGTATTGCTCCCAATCGCTACCAATCTACTGGTAAACCCAATTGGTCTAAAGTATCTTTCTCTTGCAACAGCGGTTGAATTTCACTATCTATTTGAACACGACCACCAGAGAGTACCAAGGCGCGTTGAGTTACTTTACCCAACCAATGTAATTCATGGGAGGCAATTAACATTACTTGAACGGGCAATTTTAATAATACTTGTGCCAAATGCCGTCGCCATGCTGGATCAAGTCCGTTAGTTGGCTCATCTAAAATCAAAATTGTGGGATCTAGAGCGAGAATCGCCGCTAAAGCTGCAAGTCGTCTTTGTCCTCCAGAAAGTTCATGAGCGGAACGGTTGGCGTAGGCTTCTAGACCAAAGTCTGCTAATAATTGCCTGGCTCGATCAATGGCTACGGCTGGTGGTACACCGTAATTACGCGGCCCGAAAGTAATATCTTCTAATATTGTGGGCATAAACAGTTGGTCGTTGGCATCTTGAAAGCCAAAACCGATGTAACGGCGTACTCGGGGGAGAGTGTTCGGTGTTACTGAGATGCTATTAATCAAGATTTTTCCTGATTTTGGTTGTTTTAAGCCAATCAAGTTTTCCAATAAGGTACTTTTACCAGAACCAGTTGCGCCCATTAATGCTACGCGATCGCCTACATTTAAACGAAAGGAAACTTCTTGCAATACTGGCTCTCGATTACCATAGGCAAATACCAGGTTTTGCACCTCGACTACAGTGGGGTGGGGGTTACCTGTAGGAATTGGGGGATGAGAACTCAAAGATTTCAAAATAACTGATTAAATCCTGTAAGAAGTTATGGTCAAGCAAGCCGCGATCGCCCAAGCTACTAATAAGACAAAACGCTCTTGTGGTTTGAATGTAGAATCTACAGGTAATGTCCCATTGTAGCCACGAATTACCATTGCTGCGTACACTCGCTCTGCTCTGTCTAGAGTGCGGAGATATAACGCGCCAATCATCGCCGCGCTGGTATAGCGCAACCATCCCATAGCACCATTTAGACCTCGTAGTTGGGCGCTACGTTGCATCCGCGTTACTTCATCTAGCAAAATTTCTAGGTATTGCCCAGCTAAAAGTAGATTTTCTTTGATGGCGGCTGGTACAGGTAAGCTTTTCAAGGCGATACCGAAACTATGGGGCGGTAAGGTTAACAAAAAACTGTTCATGGTAACAAGACAAACGAGGGAACGTACCAATAAAAAACTCGCCCGTTCCCATCCTAAAGGCAATGCCATGAAAGACAGAAAAATTAATTCTGTACCCAGTAATCCGCCTAATTGGGGCAGTGGTACGCGCAAAAGTGCTGCCCAGATACAAGCGATCGCACCATATACGCCCAACCAAGGCCAAGCCTCATAATTTAATAAAGCCGCCCCCACGACGATTACTAAAGATAAATGCAAGCGTAACGGCAAAGCAACTTTAAGCATTTTTAGGTTTCACTACCTTGGCAATTCCAAAGGCCACACCAAAGCAAACCACCGCTCCCAAAAGCCCAGCAATACTAGTACTAATGGCCCCTAAGGCTTCGTTTTCATAGTCAGCAAAAGGTGTTGGAACTTGTATTCGCACTTGTTCAGCTAAGTCGATGAAGCCCATATCTTCTGCTACTCTTTCCAAACCATCAGGCCACCCTGACGCTACCAGCGATAACACACCAGCCACCAACAAAATGCTGATTACAGGTACTAACCATCCTTGAAATTGCTGTTGTTCTCCAGGAAGTAAATCAGGTCTGGCTGTGGCTAAATAAAACAGTACACCACCAGTGATTAAGCCTTCGCCAATGCCAATTAGAATATGTACCCCTGTCATGGCTGGTAAAACTACAGCTAAGGATGCAGTTCCCGATAGCACTAACTCAATGGCACAAGCTACAGATGCTACAACGATACTCACACCGGCAGCAATGCCAGCAGCTAGGGGTAAACGCGTTCTCGAACCCCCTAACAACCGTTGTAAGGTTTGGGTTAATGCCCAGCCTACCCAAACGGCAATTACGCCTAAGTTCAAAATATTTGCTCCCAAGGCTGTGATCCCACCATCGGCAAATAGCACAGCTTGAATAATTAAGACTGTGGATATACATAACATCCCAGCCCAAGGGCTACCCAAGACAATGGCGGCTAAGGTTGCTCCCGCCAAGTGACCACTAGTACCACCTGCTACGGGAAAATTGATCATCTGGGCGGCAAAAATAAAGGCCGTAGTTAAACCCAGTATAGGGGCACGACGGATACCAAAAGCTGTTTGCGATCGCGCGCTAGCAATCACCAGTGCTACAGCACTAGCTAAACTAGTTACTCCAGCTACGGGAGCAGAAATAAATCCATCAGGAATATGCATGATGTGCCCTGTGTTGAATGTATTGACTTACACAATTTTTTTTTGGCATTAAATCTAATAGAAAACAATATTTTTGTCTCTTTTTCAATGCCCTATTGGGGGATTTTATGTATTACTTAGGTAAGATAGACAATAAAATCACCATCAGATAATATAATTGTTTATCTAATTACTAAATTTAGTTAATTTTATTTTTAGGTTTAGCTTGAGTATGTACCAAATATCTTAATTTACCAACTTGCTATTTAGCATGATTCTAGACATTCAATTACGGAAAAATGCCTAAATAAATTATCAAGTTTTTTTTCTCTAGCCTCTAGCCTCAAAACTCTAAGATTTTAAAAAAATTGATTTTACAACTATTTTTCGTAAAATTTAAAGCGTTATAAGCAACGTTGAACAGTGAAATTAGCTGTCGTATCTGCAAATAATTGGGGCTAATACCTACTTAGACGTAGATAATATCAGTCTGCAAACGTAATTAGCGAAAAGATGAAAATGACTATAGTTGAAGCTAGTTTGAGAGTCGGTAAGCTTTACGTTCAACGCCATAAATATCTAAAAGATTTGCAAGAATTTTATGCACTTTGGTTAGTCTAACAAGTTGCATAATATGAAACTTAACGCTGTAGATAGATTATGGTTAGGCTAAAAGGAAGGAAATCGGCTGCATATTTTTTGCCGTAATTGTTCTAAAAATATTTGCTCTTCACCTATACCTTCAGCAGATAATATTTCGTATATTAGCGGTACTTCTAGTTGTAAACCTTCCAGCATATCGCGTTGAGCAAATACGTCCTGCGGTGTTCCTTCTAAAATTAATTGTCCTTGATCCATAACAAAAATCCAATCTGCCCAACGGTAGACTAAATCTAAGTCATGGGTAGCCATAAGTATTGTTGTACCAGCAGTGTGAATATTTTTCAGAGTAGCCATCAAGTTACGGGTGTGTAACTTATCTAGATATGCTGTGGGTTCATCTAGTAATAATAATTCTGGTTGCAGCACCATGACATCAGCAATGGAGACTCGTTTTTTCTGTCCCAAACTGAGATGATGTACAGGTCTTTGGGACAATTCAGTTAATCCAAACTCAACTAAGACTTGCTCAACGCGTTGTTTAATTTCTGCTGTTGGTAAACCCAAGTTACATAAGCCATAAGAAATATCTTCTATAACAGTTGATGCTACTATTTGTTGTTCGGGATCTTGAAAAATTAATCCAATTTTTTGCCGTAACTGCATTAATGAGTTTCGGTCATACTTAATATTTTTTCCTTGCCATTTAATATTACCTTTTTGGGGTTTATATAGACCATTAGCTAATAAGAATAATGTGGTTTTACCACAACCATTTTGACCGATTAATGCACATTTTGCGTTTGCTGAAATTTTTAGGTTTAAATTATGTAATGCTGTTTGTTTTGTGCCAGGATAGGTGTAATATATTTGTTCAAATTCTAGTAATGATTGGGGCATGTTCTGAGATTTTCATCAATGCTAAAGAGCCAAAGAATATAAAGAAGTAATTTTTTATATAAATGTCAGATGCAATTCAATTCCTATGAGAATTAGACAGCCAAAAATTGCTTCTATGGCATACCGTTTGGATAGATGATAGCGATGGGAATGCCAAACTTGAAATTCTCCATTAAAACCCCTCGATGCTAAACTTAAAGAGATTTGTCGATAGTTTTCTAGGGTACGTTTGAATAATTGCCCAATCAACAAAGATAAACTTTTTATGCCTATGGTAAAATTGCGGTAGCCATTACGAGATTGTTGGGCAATCCATAATTCTCTTGCTGTGTTTAGCAAGACGAAAATAAAACGGTACATCAATAATAAAATGTCTGTGAATAGTATGGGAAAACCATAGCGGCGCAAGGTTTGTAAAAGTTCAGTAAATGGGATAGTTAACATCACAAAGTATAAGCAAGCAAGTGAAGCGATCGCTCGTGTGAAAATTGTCGTTCCTTGCTCTATACCATGTTGACTAATATATAAGTAATAAGAGCCAATATTCAACCCCATGATGGCATCATCTTTAATAAGATTTAGGTGATTAATATGTATACCATTAATTACTAAAGCGGGTAAACTTGTTAACCAAAATATAGTAGCAATATAAATTAGTTTTACATAAACTTGAATCGGAATCTTGGCATAAATGACTGTCCAAGTACTAATCCAAATGGCAATTAAAATTTGCACTGGGGGATGGGCTAAGGCAGTGATAATTAATAAAGCGATCGCCAATAAGAGTTTTTGCTCTGGCGCTAACCATCGCAAGCGATTAGTATAAGCCAGAGTATCTATTTGCAGCGTCATCCTTTATGCCTTTGCTGCCGGGAACGTTCCTTATATAATCCAATCACATAACCAATTACTCCAGCACCCACAGCAGCTTGAGTTGTAAATAATAAGCTTTCTACTTCACCGCTAGGTGGTTCAAATACAGGTTGAAACCAAGGTTCATATTCAGGTTGAACTTCTCCAATTGCTGCTTCGGCTTGGCCATCCGCACCATTAAATTCTGCCTCTCGGATAAATATTAGGGGTGCAACTGCTAAGATGATCACTGCCGCTACTAATAACCAGTTACTCAATTCCTTTTTAGACTGATTCATTGCTTTGAGGTTCCCCTTTAATTAATTTCAATAGTTCGAGTTCTTGAGGCGTATAGGATTGTAACCAGTTCCACACCAATACAGTCAGCAATCCTTCACTAATTGCCAAAGGAACTTGAGTAATGGCAAATATGCCGGCAAACTTGGCGAATGAAGCGATAAACCCACCCACTGGTGCAGGAAAAGCCAGAGCTAGCTGTATCGAAGTAATAATGTAAGTGAGTAAATTGGCTAAAGCTGCGGCTAAAAAAATTGCGATTCTTTGCTTCCCACTAAGCTGTACTGTCAGATGATATATCCAGTAAGCAACGAATGGGCCAGCGATCGCCATGGAAAAAGCATTGGCTCCCAGTGTCGTCAAACCGCCGTGTGCTAGTAATAGCGCTTGAAATAATAAAACCAGAGTACCTAACACCGACATAGCTAAAGGGCCAAACAGTACGGCTCCCAAACCTGTACCGGTAGGATGGGAAGAACTACCTGTGACTGAAGGTATTTTTAGCGCTGACAAGACAAAGGTAAAGGCTCCGGCTAAAGCTAAAAGTAATTTTAGTTCTGGGTTGGCTTGGGTGATGCGAGTAAGCGATCGCCATCCTAAAATCAAAAATGGTAATGTTACTACCCACCAAAAAATTGCCCAACTAGCGGGTAAGTAGCCTTCCATAATGTGCATCCCATAGGCCGGTGCAGATGCTCCCACAACTAGATAAAAGCTGAAAAACCCTATGAGGATTAGTGATCCAAGTTTTGATTTGAGAACGGTTTTTAACAATCTTTTTACCCCATAGATGTATTTTAAAGACTTAGTTTAAATCAATGTATATCCTAACTAACAACTAAAAGTTCACAATTTCTTCTGCGAATACTGTCAGAGTAAATCATAAACCTTTTTTTAGTTTGAGTTGCCTGTTCAAGCAGATTTGGCAAATAGTTGATAATAATTGACAATAACTCTGGAATCCCATACTATACACAAAAGTAATTGCTAATTTTTCGCAACTTTACTATTTGCGCTGATTATGTGATGCCCAACAACTTTGCACTGGATCAAGAAAAACTTTGGAGCCGTCGCCAACTGTTGAAACTGGGGTTAGCAGGTGCTGGAGTGACAAGTGCTGCTACACTCTGGCATTTTCTAAATTTACAAAAGAACTTAAACGTCAGAGTGCCGTCTATAGAGATAGAAGCAACTGAAGGCGTTACTCACCCGATGAAGATGCTCAGAGAGTTTGATTATGGGACAATCAAGCAAGAAAATGGGCGTACTATCCGAGAATTTCAGTTAACTGCAGGTACTTCGACAATTCAACTTAATAGTGCTGTATCCTACAATATTTGGGATTTAAACGGTGGGATACCAGGGCCGACGCTACGCGCAAAACAAGGCGATCGCGTGCGGGTGTTATTTCTCAACCAAGCCGGACATTCTCACTCTTTACATTTTCATGGCACTCATCCGGCAGAAATGGACGGAGTTCGCCCAGTCAGACATGGTAGTGCCACAATTTATGAATTTGATGCTGAACCCTATGGTGTTCACTTGTACCACTGTCATATTGAACCAGTTACCCGTCACATTGCCAAGGGGCTATATGGGATGTTTATTGTTGACCCCCCAACACCACGCCCCCCAGCTGATGAGATAGTTTTAGTCATGGCTGGGTATGACGTAAATGATGATAACCGTAACGAATACTACGCCTTCAACGGTTTGCCTGATCATTATATGCATCATCCCATCCCTATTTATCAAGACCAGTTGATTCGGCTATATGTCCTGAATATTATTGAATTTGACCCAGCAGTAACCTTTCACCTCCACGCCAATTTCTTTGATGTCTATCGGTCTGGGATGACTCTGACTCCCAGTGAAAAAACTGATGTAATTACCATGGGTGTAGCCGAAAGACACATTTTAGAATTTGCTTTTCGCTATCCAGGAAAGTATATGTTTCATCCTCATCAGGACGCGATCGCCGAAAAAGGTTGCATGGGTCAATTTGAAGTACTCGCTAAATGAGATCTGAGAATTAAAAGAGATTATTAAATTATCTTGAATATTTCAGCAATTAGTTGACAAAAAATATCATTTCATAGAACAGTAAAATCTATCCCAACTGCTGTTATGGCTGTGAATTGTTTTATTTAATACCCTTAAAGTTTTGCTAGGAACCAAAATGATCAAATTGCGTTATGTCGGCTTATGTGTTGCTACTGCGATGATAGTTACTCTCAGTGCTTGTAACAGTACACCAACCGCAGAAAATCCATCCACGCCAGCCGCTAATCCCAGTTCTCAAAGTACAGAGGTTGTGAGACACATTGGTCATAGTAGTAAATCTCAAATTAACATCAACACTGCTATCTTGTCAGAGTTGGATAAATTTGAAGCCAAGTTAGGTATCCCCGCATTATCGAACAAAATTCAAGCTAACCGTCCCTATGGCAGTCCTGAAGATTTGGTGAGCAAAAAAGTCATTACTCAGGAACAATTTGACCAAATTAAAGATTCGGTTACTGTTCAGGAAGTGGTACTCACAGGTGAAGCCAAAGATGTGGATTACATGACCAAATTGAGTTTAATGAAAGGGCATCTTTTAGTAGCACAAGAACTGCTAGAAAAAAATCAGCCCAAACAAGCGGAACCTCATATTGGACATCCAGTTGAAGAGATATATGTTGATGTCGAAGATCAACTAAATGAGCGTCAAGTTAAAGAATTTAAGACAACTTTGGTGAGTTTGCAAAATTTCGTCAAATCTAATCCCAAAGATGCCAAAGTGAACACAGATTTGGCTGCTTCCATGCAAGCAGTTGATGGTGCGATCGCCGCTTTACCGGCAGAACAACGCTCAAAACCAGGATTTGTCCTCCAGGCGATTAACGAATTACTAGATGCAGCGAACGCCGAATATACAGCAGCGATCGCAGATAAAAAAATAGCTGAACCAATTGAATATCAAGATTCCCGTGGTTTTGTAGTCTACGCCAATGAACTATATCAAGGGATTTCTAGCCAAGTAGCCACAGACAATCCCGAAGCACACCAAGCCATTGAGGCTAGTTTCACTGAATTAAAAGCAGCTTGGCCTAGCGTTATTCCACCAGCTACAGCAGCGAAGACACCGGAGGATGTTACTAAGCTCGTAACAACTATTGCAGACAATTCACAAAAAATCATGAAAACATCAAGTAATTAGACCAGGCGATGGCAAAGTCACGCTGAAGGTGATCACATTAACTTAATTGGTGATGCAGAGAGAGGAGTTTAGAATGAATGAGAAGTGAGGCGATAGTTAAGGGGTTTACAGTGTAAATAGCTTGGGCTTTGAATACCTGTAGAAAGTATACCTCTTAACTCAACACTGATGACTTCCCATTTGTAAATTTAACTAACAACTGATGCAAGAGCTTGACAACGAAAAAACCATCAATCTACTGAACGCCATCATGGAATTTGAACTAGCGGGAGTAGTACGCTACACCCATTATTCCTTGATGGTGACTGGCCCTAATCGCATTCCCATCGTAGATTTTTTCAAAGCGCAGGCCAGTGAATCTCTACTTCATGCCCAACAAGTAGGAGAAATTCTCACAGGTTTAGACGGGCATCCCTCTCTAAAAATTGCCCAAATGGAAGAAACTTACCAGCACACAGTCAAGGATATTTTGGCAGAAAGTCTATCTCATGAAAAGAAAGCGCTGGATTTGTACAAAAGTTTGTTGATAACTGTAACCAATGCCAGCATTTATCTAGAAGAATTTGCCCGTGGCATGATTGGGCAAGAAGAGATGCATAATCTCGAACTGAAAAAAATGCTCCGCGATTTCAGCTAATAATTAGGGGAGTAGGGAGTAGAGAGTGGGAAACAATTTTTGATTGGAATCTAAAATCTCAAATTTCATCCCTCTCATCCTCCCGATTCTCCTCATCTACCTCATCCCCTCATCATGAATCTGACTACTGCTCTACCTACTTTTGTGATTACACTCCGAGAAGGAGTAGAAGCCGCCCTCATTGTGGGCATTGTGCTAGCTTTGCTGAAAAAAGCCAACCAATCCCGACTCAACCCTTGGGTATATGCTGGTGTCGGCGTTGGCATTGTTATTAGTGCCTTGATAGGTGTGTTGTTCACTTGGCTAATTCAAGTACTAGGGGCAGTAAATCCTCAATACACCTCAGTCGTTGAACCAATGCTAGAAGCTGTGTTTAGTGTCCTGGCGATCGCTATGCTCAGTTGGATGCTGATCTGGATGACTAAACAAGCCAGAGTTATGAAAGCACAAGTTGAAGGATCGGTTACAGAAGCCTTAACACAAAACTCAAATGCTGGCTGGGGCATTTTTGGCTTAATATTAGTCGCCGTTGTGCGTGAAGGTTTTGAAACTGTTTTATTTATCGCTGCTAATTTTCAACAAGGATTAGTCCCGGCTTTAGGTGCAATTGGCGGTTTAGCTGGGGCGACGCTCATCGGAGTATTACTATTTAAATGGGGTGTCAAAATCAACATCCGCCAATTTTTCCAGGTGATGGGAATTTTTCTAGTATTGATTGTGGCTGGTTTAGTAGTTTCCGCCTTGAAGCATTTTGATGAAGGTATAGCTAACTTAGCCCTCAGCAGTCGCGCCTCGGAAAATATTTGTTTCTATTACGAACATTTTACCAAAATCCACTCTTGTGTTTTAGGGCCAATGGTTTGGAATACTGACCAAATCTTGCCAGATGGACAATTCCCCGGTATCATTCTCAAATCTTTGTTTGGCTACAGAGAACATCTGTATCTCGTACAAGCGATCGCTTATGTAATATTCTTATCAACTGTCGGAGGATTGTATTTCCGCAGTTTAACTGGTGGCGCTATGCAATCTGCCAAAAAAATCCAGTCCCTCAACAACCAGTAACTACTACTAATGATTGAGGATAGAAATTTATTCAATCTTCTAACTAAGCCTGTAAATAATAATGGAAAAGACCGTAGCTGACCTTCGCAAAGATTACACCTTGGAAGGTTTAAGCGAAACTGAGAGTGATCCCAATCCTTTTATTCAATTTAAAAAATGGTTTGAACAGGCATTAGCTGCTCAACTTCTGGAACCTAATGCAATGACACTTGCTACTGCTACACCAGATGGTCAGCCTTCAGCAAGAATGGTGCTACTAAAAGATTTTGATGAACAGGGCTTTGTTTTGTTCACCAATTACAACAGTCACAAAGGACAAGAACTAGCAGCAAATCCCCAAGCTGCTTTAGTCTTTTGGTGGGCAGAACTAGAACGCCAAGTCAGAATTGTGGGTACAGTAGAGAAAATTTCCCCAGAACAATCTGATAGCTATTTTGAGATGCGTCCGCCCAATAGTCGCTTGGGTGCATGGGCTTCTAATCAAAGTGAAGTCATTCCTGGGAGGGAAGTTTTAGAGCAACAATTGCAAGAATTCCAGCAAAAATACGAAAATCAGGAAGTTCCTCGGCCACCTCATTGGGGAGGCTACCGAGTGATCCCTAGAGAAATTGAGTTTTGGCAAGGTCGCCCCAGTCGTCTGCACGATCGCCTGCTGTATACTCACTTAGATCACAGCAATTGGAAAATTGAGCGATTGTCACCTTAAGAAGTGGGGACTAGGGACTAGCAACCATTCCTAGCCTCTAGTCTCTCTTACTCTGTGGCTGTTACCTTGGGTGAAAATTGAACCCTGGGATCTGGCATAAAATTATATCTTAGGTAAATTCCGCCCCAAACAAACAGGATAATTAACAAACTACCAATACCTAAGGGACTGGGTAGCCAGAAAACTACTTCTATATGGTTGAGTTCGCCAGGCTTGAGTTGCCATACTAGTTGTTTACCTTGCTTTTGTGGCTCGATAGCAGTTTCAATTTTTTGGATATTTCTGGCTCCCCAAGGGGTTTTTAAAGCAAATTGCAAATCGAGAATTGCGCCTGTATCGGCTAGGACGTTACCTTTGCTGGCAATTAAGGAAAGCGATCGCAAGTCTAAATCATAAATTAAGCGATTTCTCACTAACAGCACAAAGTTGTTCTGAAATAAAAGTAAGTTAGATTCAATTTTCGGTAATTCCGATTCAGGTTCACTCTGACTATCTTCAGCTTTTTCATTGGCAGAGGAATTAAAAAATTCGTTGAATTTCTCTTGTAATTCCTGTCCATTACTGAAGGGAATTGTCACAATAACTTCTTCTTTAGAAATCCTTTTGGCGCTCCCTTCTAATTGACGGGCGCGACGTTCTATGCTGTTTAACCATTCATAAACATAAGCACCACTGAAACTGGTGAGTCTTTCTCCTAACTTAATATGCTGTACTAGTTCGCCACGATTGGAGTTCTGAAAATTTACCCCGGCATCATAATGAACACAACCAGTTAGCAGCAAAGAAGTTAATACTACCAGCCACAGAATAGGATTTTTGAGAGGAAAAATGCGATTCATGAGATTCTGTCCAATTAGCTTGATGAGTAAAGCCATTTTTAGCAACACTAAACTAAATGCTCTGAAGAACCACATAAACATCTTTCTGAAAAGAGAAGAATTCATCACTATATATCTCCCAAAAAGTCAAATATTTTTAATTAATCTTGACTAGAATCTGGTTTTAAAAGTCCACATACATTTGAACCCCCTCTGTATTCAGTTTCCTATTAATAAAAACTCATCCAAGCCAAGTAAGAGAGTGTTAACACAATAACAATTAGTGCCACCCAAATAAAGCGATTATCTTTGGTATTCACTTGGCTGAGGTCAACAATTTCTGGTTCAGCAGGGGCTGGAGGCGAGGATTTTCCAGGTTTGGCGGCTGCCCGAATTTTGGTATCGTTATCTGATATTGCCCCCAAATCGGGGATTTCTGTCATCCACTCGCTGGGGCGTTGGAGTTTTGGCGCTTTTAAAATGTAGAGTAACTGCTTTGCCTGTTTGCTAGTTTCTGGAAAAGGATGACGTTGGAGGGCTTGGCAAAGGGCGATCGCCTCATCAGTGCGTCCGGCTGCTTCATAAGCTGTAACTAACCAAATTTCTACCTCACCCCCAAGACGAGAATTACGAAATAAGAGGGCGCTGGCTTTTTCTAGGTTTTCTACGGCTTCTCGATATTGCCCATTTTCAAAGGCAAGTTTTCCAGTCTGATAACGACTTTTAGCAATTTCTAAACTTTCTGTACTCACGTTTTGTACACCAATCAACACTGCATTACTTTTGTGATTGTCAGCAATCTTTGGGAAATCTTTTTGAAAGCTGACAAAATTCAACTCAATAAACTTTTAAAATTTTAACTAAGTAGCTGTGGCTATTTTATTCATAAAAATTCAGGTTATTAAATGCAGGTAATAAAAGATGCTAAAAATTAAACATTCACCACTGAATTGGCTGAGAATAGGAGTAATTTTCTCTGTTATCAGTGCTTCAATTGCCCCAGCATCAGCCCAACAGGTAATTATTAATTACGGTGGGAGATCAAGTCAACAACCTGCTGTGGGTTCTTTCATTTATGGTAGTCCCATTCCTACCCCCATGCCTGTAAATCCATCCACAGGATTAATGCCAAGTCGTTCTACAGTCAGGCCAAATTGGGGACATAATTATCGGCGAACTAATCCCATTTTGATTAATCCCGTAATTCGTGATTCAACTTTAGTGAATCCGGTGATTATCAATAACTCCCGACAACACACACCATTTAGAGGGCGATCGCGGGTGATTATCCAAGATTCACGGTATCGGCGGGGGTGGTAATTAGGGACAAGGTAACAAAGGGATAATCCAATCACGTCATCTAAATCAAAAAGTCAAAGTCTCTAACGCCACTTGCTACAACGCGGGGAACCCGCGCAACGCAGTGGCTCCTCCTCGCAGGAGAGAGATTTAGAGAGAGGTTTTCCAGATACCGTGAAAAGTTAGCCCTAAACTCCCTAGCCTAATCGCGTTTTGGTGTGAACTGGGAACCCAAAATCATACTACCGATACCACCATCAGTAAAGATTTCTAGTAGTAGGGCGTGAGGAATGCGACCATCGATGATGTGTGCTGCACTGACACCTTGGGCAAGCGATCGCACACAACAATTCACTTTGGGGATCATCCCTCCGCTAACTACACCATTGGCAATCAGTTCGCGGGCTTCTCGAATATCTACTTTAGGAATCAAGCTTGAAGGGTCTGTGTAATCTTTTAAAATGCCAGGTGTATCTGTTAATAAAATTAACTTTTCTGCACCCAAGGCGGCGGCGATTTCCCCTGCTACGGTATCGGCGTTAATGTTGTAGGCTTGACCCTTTTCGTCTGTAGCGACGCTAGAAACTACAGGAATATAACCACTACTAGAGAGGGTTTCCAAAATTTTGATATTCACATTACTCACTTCCCCCACAAAACCAATGCCTTCTTGATCTTGAGGACGGGCTGTAATCAGGTTGCCATCTTTACCACACAGTCCTACCGCCAAGCCCCCAGCCCGGCTAATTAGGGAAACAATTTCTTTATTGACTCGACCGACTAACACCATTTCCACAACATCCATTGTGGGGGCATCGGTGACACGTAGACCATTTTTAAATTGTGCTTCGATGCCCAGTTTATTTAACCAACTATTAATTTCTGGGCCGCCGCCATGTACAACAATGGGACGCAAGCCAACGCAAGATAAAAATACTATATCGCGGATAACCTTATCTTTAAGGGTGCTATCTTTCATTGCCGCACCGCCATATTTCACAACAACAGTGCGTCCGGCGAATTGTTGGATGTAAGGTAGTGCTTCGCTGAGTACACGTACACGAGTGGCTTCAGCTTGCCTGATGTATTCAGAATCGTTAACCATCACGAAGGGCTGTTAAAAGTTAAAACATATCCAGTCAGTGTAAAAGAATTTGTTACACGTAACAATCTTTTATGTGTAAAGCACAAGTTTGTCAATCACTTTCACAAAGGTTTTTTAACCTCAAATTAGAAGTAGTTTCTGGCATAAAACCTCCTGTGCGATCGCAGACTACAAAAGCTGGTTTTAACTTAATGAGCAACTTGAGATTTCAGCACACTGGGAATCGTCTCTATGACTCTTTGGGCAATTCGTTCTGGCGTTTCTCCCTCAGTTACAGTGATTTTGACATCAGCTTGAGAATAAAGTGGTGTGCGTTGTTCGAGGAGCGATCGCAGTTTAGCTTTGGGGTCAACGTCTTGCAATAGTGGTCTTGTGGTATCTTCAGCCAAGCGGTTGTAGAGTAACTCAACTGGTACATCTAGCCACACGACTAAACCATGATGTAGATAACTCCAATTTTTTTGCTGCAACACTATGCCCCCACCAGTTGCTATAGTCAATTTGGTATAAGCGCACACTTGAGCTAACACATCACTTTCCAATTGGCGAAATGCGGCTTCTCCTTCTTCGGCAAAGAGTTGGGTGATGGATCTTCCTGCTGCTTGGGCAATCACATCATCAGTATCTACAAACCCATAACCTAGATGCTGCGCCAATAATTTCCCTACGGTAGTTTTACCAGCGCCCATCATGCCAACTAAGTACAGGTTGACTCCTTGCAATAAGCTGCTCACCGTCTCTTTACTCCATTATTAATTGTCTAGATTCTTATCCTAACGCCTTTATAGTTCTCAAATATACGTATATACGTATGTTATTTTTCACCATTCATTATTTTTAAACTGAATAAATATTTTTTTGATTTTCAGCAAATGCAGTAATTACAGTTTTCTGGTGTATTGGATTTAACAAAAATCCTAAATTTTCTGAATATTTACCGACCATAAATTTAATATCTTTCTTTAGGTGACTTGACAATTGCTATTTATATCCTTCTCCACTTGATGAAAAATTTATATAGCTTCTTTGAAACTTTAAGTGAAGAAATTATGTCATTACAAAATAACAGTGTTTTCTCTGGGTTGGGTCAATTTTAGTTTTACATAAAGCTGTGTTTTAACAGCATAGTAGTAAACTTCTAAAATGTAGTGATGGCAGGCTTCAATCAAAAATCTTGGCAGATAAATGTGTAAAATGCGACTTAAATTTTCAAATTTACCAAACAAGGTTAATTAACTTGAAGACTGAAGCACAAAAACTACTGCATATCCCACCGGAGTAAGACCAAATGAATAAATGTGGTATGTAAGAGGCATCAACCATGACTCGAATTCGTGACGTAGTACAACAGGCTTTAGTAACTGGCTATTTGACTGTTGAAGCAGAAAATCAACTACGGCATCTGTTAACTACTCGGTATGATTTGGAAGATTTTAATGCTTTTATGACTTTGCAAGATGCTGCCATGAACGGTAGGGTCAAGCAGGAGTCTCGTGAAAAGTGTAGTATTTAGTCTTTGAAAAGTCAGCGTTCATATTATTGTCGATTTTGGATTGGGAATCCCTTTTTGCATCTGGGGTATGTCCATTAATCTGTTGCCATCATTTTTGCCATAGCTATCACTTACGGGTGTTATTGTCGTCATCCTCAACATCATCATCTTCAAAAAACTCCCAGTCGTCGTCATCATCATCAACTTGATTAGTAGTTGGTGGTTGATAGGGAGGGATGATTACCCGGTAATCAGCATCGTAAACTGATTCTGTTTTTCCTACAGCAGTATTTTTTGGCTCGCGATAATTGTAGGAGTAAACTGAACCAGACTGAGAACTGCTAATGGGTTCTTGTTGGCGTTCATAAGTTTGGGGTTCTCTCACTGGTGGAGTTTGAGAACTGGGAGTAGGTGCTTCTCTTTGCTTTTCATCGAACTCCCAATCATCGTTGTCACCGTCATTTGTTTCCCAATCATCAAAGGCGTTACTGGTAACAGGCTCTGTTTTATTAGCGGTGGATGAAGCTCTATAAGGCGGAGGCGTAGGTTCTTCTCTAGGAATCGCTGTTCTTCGAGGTGGAGTGGCTGTTGATTTAAGCGGGGTTTGGCGTTGTTGTCTGCCAAAATAATTTGATAATTTCAACAAAATTGAGATCAACAAGGATGTCAAAGCGCCAGCTACAGTGCTAAACAACACCCACATTGCCAGTGGTAAGGGTTGAGTTCGTATACCCAAAAACACTAACGATAAGACAGGCGACCAATTTTGTACTAACAATAGTGTTAGGACTCCTAGTACGGTTACCAATAAAATTAAACGAATTACAGCCATAGAAAAGGCGAAAGGTAAAAGTTACTTCAAGAAAGGGAAAGCGTCTCCGATAGGAGAAGGGTAACAGGGAACAGGGAAATACTATGGTTTTGTGATTTTTAGTACAAACACCACCAATAGATTTTAGATTCTTTTGTGAACATCCCAAATCCTCAATCCCAACATCGGCTGACTCTATCTTTACTTTTACACTTTTACCTTTTAATCGATAACTTGCTTATCCTTGCCACCGCTGAATGGGAATACAGTCAATATCAAGTTGATCTAAAGCACGAGCAACTACAAAATCAACTAAGTCTTCAATGGTTTGAGGATTGTGATACCAAGCAGGAATGGCAGGGACAACTCTAACTCCAGCCTCGGCCAATGTTGTTAAATTCCGCAGGTGAATCAAACTAAAAGGAGTTTCCCGTGGAACGATAACCAGCTTACGTCCTTCTTTAATTTGCACATCTGCGGCTCGCTCTAGTAAGTCAGAACTCAAACCAACTGCCAACTTTGCTACCGTACTCATGCTGCATGGCATGATGATCATTCCCAAGGTACGAAAAGATCCACTAGCGATCCCGGCTCCCACATCACCCCAAGGATGGCAGCTTAGTTTACCCCCAAGAGGAACTCCCGCTTGTTCTCGCCAGAATTGCTCTTGTCCGGTTGGCTCTGCTGGCATTCTGATTTCCTGTTCTGCTTGCCAGACCATGTAAGTTGATTTAGAGGCCACAAGCTCAATCTCATAGTCTGCTGTGAGCAAGTATTTGAGAGCGCGCACAGCGTAGATGAGACCAGATGCACCTGATACGCCTAAGATAAGGGGTTTGGAGTGATTTGACACGTGGTTATTTTGAGACGGTGGGGAGTTGGGGAGGTGGGGAGTTGGGGGAGCAGGGGTGAAGTTTCTGCCTCATGAGCAATGACTATTCCCCTTCCCCCGGCAATTTATTCATCCTCAGCATAAGCATCTAAATCACTGGGTAAGTAGATATCTGAGCCATCACCGTTGGCATCATTAACTTCTAATCCTTTTATGGCATCGCTGCTAACAGTTACTAAATCAATTTGCTGGCGATAGTAATCGACACTTTTAACTTGTACGGCTACGCGATCGCCTAGTCTATAAGAAGCCCGATTTTTTCGGCCAAATAATGCTTGTTGTCTAGCACGGTATTCGTACCAATCGTCTTTGAGGGAACTGACATGTACTAGTCCTTCTACTCGTAAAGGTGCGCTTTTGTCTTCACCAGGCGGGGATTCTGCTGCGGGGACTTCAATTTCTACGAAAAAGCCGTATGATTGCACGCCAGTAATCACGCCTTGAAAGACTTGACCGATGCGCTGTTTCATGAGTTGGGCTTTTTGCAGTCCCGCTAAGTCGGCTTCGGCTTCTTGGACTTCTTTTTCGCGGTCGTTGATTTGAATGATCACCCGATTTAAATCACTTTGGAGTTCTTGTTGCAACTCTGGCGGCAGAACGTTCCAGTTGATTTCGTCATGGGACGAAGAGTGACGCAGGTTAACACGGTCTTTCACGCGGGTGTTGCGGCGATCGCGGCCGTGTTCTATGAGCCGATAATATACTCTCTGCATCAGTAAATCTGGGTATCTTCGTAAGGGAGAACTACAGTGGGTATATTGCTCTAGTGCCAATCCAAAGTGTGATCCTTTTGTGGTGCTATAGGTAGCTGGCTTTAGTGTGTCTTGTAACAAATAAGTCAGAACTTGTTCCGATGGAGATTCGGCAAAAGCTCTAATTAATTGTTGATAATCTAAGGGTTGCAGTTCTACATCTGCTTCTAGTGACAGTTCTACCCCCAAATTAATAGCCAATTTCAGCATTTCTTGGACATCTTCGGCATCGGGTGTACCCTGAGTTCGCCATATACCAGGTATACCTAATGCACTTAGATGTTTTGCCATTAATTCGTTAACTAGTAGCACCAATTCGGTCAAGAGCGATAGCGTAGCGCTCCGTAGGAATCGCACAGGTAACTCACTAACTAATACTGCCCCTAAAATCCCTTCATCGTTGTAGGGATTTTGATGGGGTGGCAAATTTAACTGCAAGCTACCCCGATTTAAGCGCAGTTGTTTGATTGCTTTTCGCAAGGTTTCTAGGTCTTGCAACATTTCTACTATTTTGGGCGATGCATCTTGAGATTCACCTGTGAGTATGGCTTCTGCTTGTTGGCGACTCAGAGTGGCGTCTACGTTAATCACGCTGGGTTGAATTTGCCAATCCGAGATTTCTCCAGACTCTGGCTCAATGGCAATCAAAAATGAGAGAGACAGGCGATCGCTTCCAGGTACAAATGAACAACGTTCTGCTACTGCTTCTGGTAACATTGGTAGTACTAAGTCTCCCAAATACACCGACCTTCCCCGCTTCACTGATTCTCTATCTAGAGCTTCATCAGGTTGTACATAATGGGAAACATCAGCAATATGAAAGCCCAAAAGCCAGTCACCTTCTTCTGTTTTTTCTAAACTCAAAGCATTTTCTACTACCTTGCTGTCACCATTTACACCTGCAATGGTGAAGGTAAATAAATTGCGTAAATCTAGTTTGTTTTTTAGATCTGCTTTTAACAGTCTTTTAGGCAACTTGGCGGCTGCATCTAAAACCGTTTCGGGAAAATTACGGGATAGGTCATGCTTACAAGTTACCAAATCTATATCAGCAGCTGCCTCGGCATCGCTACCCAAGATTTGCACCACTCGACCCAAGGGAGGATATTGTGCTAAGGGATAACGCAACACTTCCACATGGGCTAAATGATCAATTGCTTCTTCTAATTTCATGCCGTTTGTTTGCAATTTCAATTCAAACAGCAGTCGATCATCTAAAGGTACAGCCCGGAATCCACTGTCTACTGGCTTAATTCGTGCTAATAAAGTGTGGTTAGAACGCTCGAGAATCAGTTTGACTTCACCTTCGGGAGAACGGCGACGACTTCCTTCTTTGAGAACTCTTACCAAAACGCGATCGCCATTCCAAGCATTACTTAAATGACTTTCGCGGATATAAATATCCTCGGCCCCTTCTACATCTTGAATAGCAAAGCAAAAGCCTTTACTAGAACAACGGAGTTTTGCTTCGATCATTCCCTCTTCTGTCACCCGGCGATATTTGCCGCGTTCTTTCACCAAAATCCCGATTTTTTCCAGTACTTCCAGAGCAATGTGAAGTTTTTGTAAACTATTTTCATCCTCGCAACCTAGTTTCTTTTCCAAAACTTTACGAGCGACCAATTTATCATCAGTGAAATTGGCAAGGAGTGTAGCGATAGAAAATTCCATGCAGTGAACCGACCTTTGGTCAAAACATCATTTTTCATTTAATCTGGTTCTTTTCTGTATACCCTCAAGGCTTACAGAAACTAGTGCTGCTACCTTAAAAGTCAAAAGACTTATTTATCTGTAGCTTTCGACTTGTTGTCAGATGGTCGGTTACTTCTACCCAACTGCACTAGCCGGAAACGAATTGCCTTAAGGCAGGGTTCATGTTTCAGGTAAGGAAGCCGACACACCTTTACAGAAAGCCGCTTTGCATCTACAAACTTCTCACTGCAAAGTAATTTCAAAGTTCACATGAGTTTAATTTCCTTAAAGTAACCCAAACTTAATACAGTACGCCTGATGGCATGTGCCCTACTAGGTAATTGCGCTTAGGGTTTTTGAGAGGCTGGATTGGGATTACTCTCCACACTGCCCAAAAGCGCTATCAGGGTAAACTATAGATGTTTGATTGTTGAGCTTGAAGGTAATTTCACACCATGAGACTCTGATTTATCATAAGGACAAACTGCCCATAGACCCGATTTTCCCACATGTAGAATCGGTAACAATCGAGTAAGCAGTTTAGCAAGCAGTGAGGATGAACCTTATCTCCATTATTGTAGATTTAGAGCGTACTTCCAGGAAATAGTTCCGGATATAGAATTGGGTAATTAGTATAGCATTTAAGGGGTAACCACCTAGAGTTAGTTATCATTAAATAAAAATTGGAGCAACCAACGCCTACTGCTACAATCGGGACACAGTTGAGTGCTGAGTCCTGAGTTATCAGGGCTAAGTCAGAAAGAAACTTCTGTTTTTTTGTGAGAGACACAGGAAAAAGTAGTCTACTGTTTAGTACAGAACAGAGTTTAAATTGGTGGCAGTATTATGTTGGCTCAATTCCAGAGCTTATATCCCAACGGCAATATTATTTCGGAATTAGTCCAAATTTTTCAAGGAAAATATATTGTCCGGGTCAGTGTCCAAATTGAAAACGTAACCCGTGCTACTGGTATGGCTGGGGCTGAAACCGTAGAAGCAGCAGAAGACCAAGCCAGAAACCGAGCATTGATGGTTTTAGGAATCAGTAATTCTCCACAAACCTCGGTAGCATTTGCGAGAAAATCAACATCCCCAGTGCCGTTAAATCCTCCCTCCCCAACCACAAAGGTGGGATTAAATGAGCCGACCTATTCCCCGGTCATCGATGAAGACTTTGGCAGTAGTCCGTGGTCTAAGTCCAGTAGCAAAGAAATATCTTTACCGCCTGTCAATGAACAGAACATCAAACCAGAAACAGTCATCAGTGAAACTTACAAGCAGGATATAAATTCAGACTTGCCCATGACTGACAACAGGGAATCAGAATTTGATACCCCAGTAGAAAGCTGGGAAATGATGGCTGATAACCCACCAGAAAAGACAAACTTGTCAGAAAGTTTTACCAGCAACGTCACACCATTTACACCACGCAGTTATACCCCGCCAGAGAATGTGGCCACGCACACCGGGGGAGGAAAGAAAAAGAAGAAAAGCGAACCAGTAGATTTATCTGATGTCATTGCCAAAACCGATGTGGAACTTCAGCGCTTAGGCTGGACAGCAGAACAAGGACGAGAACATTTAATTAAAACCTACGGTAAGCGAGGACGCACTTTGCTAACCGAAGAAGAATTATATGGGTTTCTCAAATATCTGGAATCTCAGCCAGACCCAGTGGCGGGGTTTTGAGATGGGGACAGGGGAGGTAATTGTGGTAGAAGCCTAAATTCTTCCCCCTACTCCCTACTCCCTACTCCCTACTCCCATCTAATTATTGAGAACAGCAGCGGGACGACTACCCGCAGCGTGACGGTCAATCACTTGGTCAATTAAGCCATATTCCTGGGCTTCTTCTGGTGACATAAAGAAGTCGCGTTCGGTATCTTCAGCAATGCGCTCAATTGGTTGACCAGTATGTTCGGCTAAATATTCATTTAGTCGCCGCTTGTGGTACAAAATTTCCCGCGCCTGAATTTCAATATCAGTCGCTTGTCCTTGAGCGCCACCTAGAGGTTGATGAATCATAATCCGAGAATGGGGTAGACTCATCCGTTTACCCTTAGCACCTGCACTGAGGAGGAAAGCGCCCATACTGGCTGCTAGTCCAGTACAAATGGTACAGACGTCGGGGCGGATATGATTCATGGTGTCGAAAATGCCCATGCCAGCCATTACCGAACCACCAGGAGAATTAATATACATATAAATGTCTTTCTCCGCGTCTTCGGCATCCAAAAACAGCAGTTGGGCAACAATCAAATTTGCCAGGTTGCTATCGACCTGTTGTCCCAAAAAGATAATGCGCTCACGCAACAGTCGTGAGTAAATATCAAAGGCGCGTTCGCCTCGACCCGATTGTTCAACAACGATAGGAATCATGCAGCGTGCTTATAGCTATTTTATTTACATCTATCTTATCTATGTCAGCGGCTGATTGCTGTCCTCACCCAAAAGTCAATCAATCTATCATCTAATTGGCGGATGTAAAAAACGCCTTTGGGCACTTTTTATAGAGGAGCAACGTCTAAATATATATCTCCACACGGTTAGGGAGGCAAAATTTAAAATCTCTAGTGATGTTCACTATTAACCCTGTAGATATGCCCCGGTACGTTCACACCAATTTCTGGAATTAAATTTATTAAATAATTTGGATAATTTTTGATTTTGGTAGCGTAGTGAGCAGACTACGGGAAAAAAGTTTTTTTAGTAAACTTCTGTCAACTATTGGTAAATATTTAAATATTTTTTTAGTTTATTGTTGAGCAATTATCCGGTGCATTTTATCAATTCCGGTAAACCAATAGTACGGCGTGTATTTACAGTGATTCATCCTACTTGAAATGCTACTCACAGAAGGAGAACTGCCATGTTACAAAAACTTGTGCAAGCCGCCATCATTACCTTTTTACTGCACCTGATAGCAGGACTTAGCCCCGAGGCTAGAATGCAGATGAGGGCAACATCATCGACACCAGACACGCCAGCAACACTTGTCAGTTTGCTGTTAAGTCCTTTTAAGTAGTAGTTAGCTAGTTAATACGTAGGTTGACCAATCAATACTTTGATACCCTAATATCTAAGTCACTGGTCAATTTTCTGATGTTTATAGAGGTGGATCTCGGCTAAGACTCGGAGGAAAAGGCTAGACTGAGCAAAGAAGGCAACTATCTGTATAGAATTATGACTAATCGCCTTGCTGAAGCTCAGAGTCTCTATCTTCGTAAACACGCCGAAAACCCTATTGATTGGTGGTCTTGGTGTGATGAAGCTCTCGCAACTGCTAGGGGACAAAATAAACCTATCTTTCTTTCTATTGGTTATTCCAGTTGCCACTGGTGTACTGTCATGGAAGGTGAGGCTTTTTCTGATTCAGCAATAGCTGAGTATCTGAATGCCAATTTCCTGCCGATTAAAGTAGATAGAGAAGAAAGACCTGACCTTGACAGCATCTATATGCAGGCTTTGCAAATGATGAGTGGTCAAGGAGGTTGGCCCTTAAATGTCTTTTTATCTCCAGATGATTTAGTACCGTTTTACGCTGGAACTTACTTCCCTTTAGAAGCTCGCTATGGTCGTCCTGGCTTTTTACAAGTCTTGCAAGCCCTGCGCCGCTACTACGATACAGAAAAAGCAGATTTAAGCCAACGCAAAGCCATAATTATTGAATCGCTCCTCACCTCTGCGGTGTTGCAAAATAGTGCTGCACCAGAAGTTCAAGAACATGAATTACTCCAGCAAGGTTGGGAAACTAGCACGGGTATAATTACGCCCAATCAATCTGGTAATAGTTTTCCCATGATTCCCTATACAGAATTGGCATTGCGGGGAACTCGTTTTATGTTTCCGTCTCGTGATGATGGCAAGCAAATTTGCACTCAACGGGGACTAGATTTAGCTTTGGGAGGTATTTATGACCACGTGGGTGGAGGTTTTCACCGCTATACTGTTGATCCCACTTGGACAGTGCCTCATTTTGAAAAGATGCTCTATGACAATGGTCAGATTGTCGAGTATCTAGCGAATTTGTGGAGTCATAAAGTACAAGAACCAGCATTTGCACGGGCGGTAGCGGGTACTGTGGAATGGCTACAACGAGAAATGACTGCCCCAGAAGGTTATTTTTATGCAGCGCAAGATGCTGATAGTTTCACTAGCCCCACAGATGTGGAACCGGAAGAAGGAGCATTTTATGTCTGGAGTTACAGCGAACTAGAACAACTGTTAACGTCAGAGGAACTGACGGAATTACAACAACAGTTTACGGTAACTCCTCAGGGTAACTTTGAAGGTAAGAATGTTTTACAACGTCGCCATCCGGGAGAACTAAGTACCACATTGGAAACTGCATTGGGCAAGTTATTTGCGGCTCGTTATGGTGAAAAGCCAGAGTCACTGAAAACTTTTCCTCCGGCTAGCAACAATCAAGAAGCAAAAACTGTTAACTGGCCAGGGCGTATTCCTTCGGTGACTGATACGAAGATGATTGTGGCTTGGAATAGCTTGATGATTTCTGGGTTGGCTAGGGCCTCTGGTGTGTTTCAACAACCGTTATATGCGGAAATTGCCGCCAATGCAGCCAAGTTTATTTTAGAACATCAGTTTGTGGATGGACGTTTCCACCGACTCAACTATCAAGGACAACCGCATGTTTTAGCCCAGTCTGAAGATTACGCCTTTTTTATTAAAGCACTGCTGGATTTACAGGCTTGTGGCCCTGAGGAAGAATACTGGTTAGAAAAGGCGATCGCACTACAAACCGAATTTAATGAGTATCTCTGGAGTATAGAATTAGGTGGTTACTACAATACCGCCAGTGATGCCAGTCAAGATTTAATTGTGCGGGAACGCAGTTATGCTGATAATGCTACACCCTCAGCCAATGGAATTGCGATCGCTAACTTAGTTCGTCTGGCTTTACTTACAGATAATCTCCATTACCTTGATTTAGCCGAACAAGCATTAAAGGCGTTTAGTAGTGTAATGGGTAGCACTCCCCAAGCCTGTCCTAGCTTGTTTACAGCCTTAGATTGGTATCGTAATGCTACTTTGATTCGTAGTACTATTGACCAGATAATTCCTCTGATTCCCCAGTATTTGCCTGTTTCTGTGTTTTCTGTAATCTCAAATTTACCAGCAGGTAGTATTGGTTTAGTTTGCCAAGGTTTGCAGTGTCTAGAACCAGCAGCAAGTGACGAGCAATTGTTACAGCAAGTGCAGCAGAGTCAGATTAGGGCGTGAGGGAGATGGGGATAAATCATAGTTCCTTGAAGACTGAGGATTCAGGACTTTTAAGTGCTATTATTTTGGCGGGTGGTAAAAGTTCTCGTATGGGACAGGATAAGGCTTTGATGGCTGTTGAGGGAATACCGTTGTTGCAACGGATTTGTAGTGTTGCAGCTGATTGTGCCAAGACTATTTATATAGTCACCCCTTGGCCGGAACGGTATCAATACTTAGTTTTACCTCGTTGTCAATTTATCAAAGAAGTATCTTTGCTCTTAGATGACAAAAAAGCACAAAGCCAGAAAAATCAATCTCCCCAAACCCACGGGCCACTGGTAGGATTTGCCCAAGGGTTGGCGCAAGTACAAACAGATTGGGTGTTGCTGCTAGCTTGTGATTTGCCTCGATTACAGGTTGGGGTATTGCAGTCCTGGGCGGCTGAACTGGATAATGTAGATGATGAGGCGATTGCGGCTTTGGTGCAGCATACTCAAGGATGGGAACCTTTATGTGGCTTCTATCGCCGGCGCTGTTTACCGCTACTGTTAGATTTTATCAATCAAGGCGGGCGATCGTTTCAAAAGTGGTTGCATCAGCATCCTGTAAAAGTTTTGCCTTTCCCCGCGTCTGAGATGTTATTTAACTGTAATACCCCAGAAGATTGGGCTTTCATCTCCTCAAAATAATTCTGTATTTGACGATAAATTATCTATATTTGTGATCTATTCAACAATACTTTTGGGGAATATTACTATATATTAATTAAAGCTTTTCTAAATAAACCTTGTATAGACCCAGGCGAGTAGTGCAGCTAAATTTTCTGGATAGGATATTTGCTGACATTTTTACTCGCTTTTTCACATCTTACTATACAGCAAATAACATTATTGGCTCTCCCAGAGTAGTTATGTTAAACTAACATAAATAAATCAAACATAGCTTCTGTAATTAGCAGTCAATAGTGGTGGTAAAGTATGCAGGGAGAGCAAAACAAAACAAAATCATAATATAAAGCAAAAGAAAAATTAAATATAAAACTACTATTTTAATAAATATGCCATCTAATCCCCTACTTCATTTTATTACTAAAGTTATTAATATTGAAGATATCAAGGTTATTAATTACGACTTTATCACTGATGATGAAATCGTCATCGAAATTCAAAATCAGTCAAAACTTGGTCAATGTCCTCGCTGTGGAAACACCACCTCTAAAACGCATCAAAATCATTGGTATATCTCTGATCATATACCAATGAGTGATTATCAAGTATTTTTAAAAGTAAATCGTCGGCAACTAAAATGTACAGAATGTCAAAAAGTGTTTAGTGAAAAACTGTCTTTTGTAAAAACCAGAAGAACCTATACAAAAAGATTAGCAAACAAAGTAATGAAGGAAGTTTTAGAAACCGATGTAGAGAATGCAGCTATCAGAAATAGAATGACTTCATCTGAGATAGAAACAATATTAAAAGAATTGGAATCAGATTTACTAAAAGAAAAACCTAAACAGATAAAAAACAGATAAAAAAGTTAGGGATAGATGAAATTACGCAGTTGAAAGGAGGAAAAAATTATGCCGCAGTATTAGTAGATTTAGAAACAAGAAGACCAATAGCATTGTTAGAGAAAAGAAATAAAGCAATTATAGCGGAATACCTATCAAGTCTAGGTTCGAAGGTATTGAATCAAATAGAAGAAGTCAGTATAGATTTATGGGTACCTTATAAAAGTCTCATTCAAGAAATGATGCCTAATGCTCAAGTAGTAGCCGATAGGTTTCATGTCATGAAACAAATCAATCAGGAGTTAGTACTAGTCCAACTTACTAGGCGTCATTTCTACTTTTGCTGCTGATAGTGGTGGACGCAGACATAAATAAATTAAGGGGCCAAATAATGGAATTAAGGAGGTTAACCAGAAAATTGGCTGATTTTCCCAACCGCGACGTGCCATATCATCTCCTAGTAATGAGGGAAATAATAAACTCAGGAGACAGAAATCTAAACTCATGACATGGATGAAGCGGCTAGTTTGCCACTGCTGCACAAAATCGCCCCAATCGCCTTGTAAACCGTAAGCAACTAGAATCGCTGCGGCTATAGTCAAGACAACGCCAGTAATACGAGAATCTAGGAATTTGAGCAAGAGATTTTTTTGCCCAACAAACTCTTGATTGGGATTGCGGAGAATTAAATAAGGCAAAAGGGCAAAAGCACCAACGGCAAAAGCAGCAGTAGCGAAAGGCCAAGCTAGTATTTTTTGACTTCTACCATCAATAAATAATACTGCGCTGTAGATGAGAGGCCAGATGCCCATGACATTGAATAAGGCAATGACTAAGGGGTTAATACCTTGCCATTGTCCCAGAGATAGGTTTTGGATCAACTCGAATGTATTTGGTTGATCGGGAGGTGCAAAAATAAATGCATAAGTAATAAATCCTAGCCATAGCACCCCAAAAGTAATTTTTCTGAGCATCTTCTCCAGAAATTAACTAAAAGCTTCCGAGAGGTAATCAGCTGCTGCTGCTACAACTGCGATCGCACCTTCGTAATCTAGGCGTGTCGGCCCTAATACTCCCACACTTCCGACAGGTAGTAAACCCCGGCGATAGGTAGAAGAAATCAACGTGCAGGTGCGTATTGGCTCTAGTGGGTTTTCTGCGCCAATGCGAACGGTTACCCTGGACTTACCAGTCTCTTCTATTTCTGGTTCCTCAAAGATTAATCGCCATAGTTGGTCTTGTTCTTCTTCCAGCAGGTGGATAATTGTCTGTACTTGCTGTAATTGAGAAAATTCTGGCTGACGCAACACCTCGGCTACACCCCGAACCATAATTTGGGTCGTATTTGGTGCTAGAGTGCGTCGGGTTAATTCTGCAACTGAACTTTTCAAGAATTCGCCATAACGCTGGAACTCTTGATCTAATTCGCTCCAGTCTAGACTAGCTAATTCTAATAAACTCCGGCCCCGCAAGTGGGTATTCAAAAAGTTAGAGACAATTTGCAATTCATGATCTATCACCTCTGGATCTGGTTGTGTTTCTACATTCACGGGTGATAAATCCATCAATCTAGAATGGGTTTCGTAAGCATCCGTCACCACAATCAACATGATTCGTCCAACTTCAATTTGCATCAATTGCAAATGTCGCAAAGTTGCTGTGTTGGTTTGTGGCATGGTAATCAAGCTAATGCAACCACTCAAAGTTGCTAAAATCTGCGCTGCTCCTTGTAGTGTGGCTTCCAAACTCCAATCTTCCCATTGCAGACGCTGTTGTAGTGCTAGTTCTACTTCTTTAGTTAAAATTTCCGTGCGCGTAACATCTCGTAAAGAAGGTGTAATTAGCTGGTCAACATAAATGCGATAGCCTGAGTCCGACGGTACTCTGCCGGCGGATGTGTGTGGTTGGTAAAGTAACCCAGATTTCTCTAAGACACCCATGACATTGCGAATTGTCGCTGAACTCACACCTAGGTCGTACTCCTCGACCAACGCTTTTGAACCAACCGGCTCTGCCGTAGCGATGTAGTGACGTACCGTTGCCCAAAGTATATGCTGTTGTCGATTTGTCAACTGGACTTCCATAGGATATGTTTTGCTGAACGCAAATTTTAATCAAACTTTAAAAAAATTTGGGATTTGAAAGCCAAAAAGTTAAATAATAATTAATTAACATAGCAAGTTATGTAATTTTATTGTAGTTGCGAAAGGTAAAGTTCTGTGATTAGTGTTGCTATAGCTTGACTGTTGTTCACCAAGATAAGTTCGCTAGATCTAATGATTGGGAGTTTTTCCGTATTTTTGCAGCTTCTTTTCCAAAAAGCTGTATTTTATACTACTACTTTTTAGTAGAAGTTAATATATATAGCTTCAGTAAATGTACCCTGATATGCAGATTGAGGAGTTTTAACCCTAATAATTTCCTGAAATATTAGTGTATCAAAGATAGCGCTGTTGAGATGGTGTTACTATGACATCTCAACAATTTTGTTAGCTAATATTGGGGAACTGAAGAGTCAACTAATAGAGAATAGGCATCAATACCACCAGCAATATTTTTCACATTTGTGAAACCTTGAACCATTAACCACTGACACATTTGGGCAGAACGAATGCCGTGGTGACAAAGCACGAGGGTTTCCGCTTGGGGATTGAACATCGTCGGGACTTGATCGCCCCATTCCACAAATTCGCTCAGGGGTAAGTTAACAAAGCCTTCAATGCTAGCGATCGCTAATTCTTGCGGTTCGCGCACATCTACTAACTGAATAGTTGCATCATTAGAAGACAGACGTTGCGCCAGTTCCTCTACACTAATCTGAGTAATGGTTAGACCAGAAGGATTCCCTGTCATGCGTTTTTGGTAAACAACTTTATCTTCCTTATGGTGACAGAAAATTCTTCCCCTAGCATGAGCATCTATTACTAGGGGAGTAGGGAGTGGGGGGAAAGACTTTGCAGTATTACTGTAATCTTTTTTTTCTTCCTAGTCCCCACTTCCAACAAATGAGGCTTTCTGGTTAAATGGCTGTAAAACTGCTGGTTTAGTATGTCTAATGTAAGTAGTCAACGCTCATTATTTGGTTTCTTGGTTGCAGGGGCGATCGCTCTGTTAGTGGCGATGGCCGGTTTTTGGTTTTTCGCTAGAAGTCCGGCTAAATTGGCGTCTAATTCCCAGCCTGGTGCTGCCATATTTGTGTCGAAACTGGCTCCGGTGATGGTTTCTTTGCTGGCGAATCCTGATAGGTTACAGGCTTTGGAGCGTGAAGGAGAGTTATCTCAGCTCAAAACTAGTTTATTTGCTAAGAGTGGCATCGATTACAAACAAGATATTCAACCCTGGCTAGGAAATGAAATTACTCTTTCTGTGACTACCTTGGATATTGACCGCGATGCGGAAAATGGTAAGCAACCAGGGTATCTCATGGCGCTAGCCACCGATAAACCAGAGAAAAGCCGCGAGTTTTTAGATTTGTTGTTTTCTCGGCGGGTGTTATCTGGCGCCAACTTGGCTGTTGAACAATATGAAGGCGCAAAGCTGATTTATGACGATTTCCTACCACAGCAGGATGCACTTGCAGGTGCAGTTGTGGATGGCTTTGTGTTGTTTGCCAATGATCCTAAGGTGTTGCGAGATGCGATTAATAATGTCCAAGCGCCTGATCTGAATTTGAGTAGTTCTCCCCAATACCAAAAAGCTGTCGAAAAATTGCCCCAGTCAGCCTTTGCTACGACTTTTTTTAATCTGCCGATTTTGGCAGAATGGCAAGGTTTAGAATTACCCGAAGCCACCTATGATAGTCAAATTATTTCTTTGTCGTTGAACTCCCAGGGAGTGCTAGCAGAAACTAACTTTTTGACGAACTCGGAAATTCTACCTTTATCCCCAGCCTTAGATAAACCTGTAGGAGCATTAGAGTATATTCCTGCGGCTGCAAGTATGGTAATTGCTAGTTCTGATT
This sequence comes from Anabaena sp. CCY 9613, assembly GCF_963920895.1. Taxonomy (NCBI): domain Bacteria; kingdom Bacillati; phylum Cyanobacteriota; class Cyanophyceae; order Nostocales; family Nostocaceae; genus Anabaena; species Anabaena sp. CCY 9613. The sequence goes on along the minus strand of NZ_CAWUDE010000006.1, from coordinate 219,026 downwards.
TACAAAATTTGGGTAATAGTGATTTAGCCCAACTCTGGACACAAGCGAAAATAGTCGTATCTGGTTCTGGAACAGATATTATTTCCAGACTGGTACAACCATTGATAGAACTACAGAAAACCAAGGATATTAACTTAGCAGAAGATATATTTAGCTGGGTAAAAGGAGAATACGCCTTAGCATTGTTACCTCAAGAAGGACAAGGTAATCCTGATTGGGTTTTTGTGGTCGAAAGATTAGAAAATGTACCAGAAGGTATATCTCATTTAGATGCGATCGCTTCAGATCATGGGCTAAATATTAGTTCTTTTAACTTGAATCAACAAAAAATTTCTGCCTGGACGGAGTTAAAGGCGGCGACTCAACAAACCGATACCAAAAAACGCCCCACCTTCGCTATTGAGGCTAAAGTCCAAGGAGTACATACTACTCTGGGAAATTACGAAATTTTCGCCTCCAACTTGGAAACCTTAAACGAAGTAATTACAGCCAAGAAAAATTCCTTGATTAACGATCGCAATTTTCAAGACAGTATCGCGGCTATTCCCCAACCCAATCAAGGCTATATATATCTGGACTGGGAAAAAAGTCAAACTTTGTTAGAGCGTCAACTACCGATTCTCAAGCTAGTAGAAGTAGTTGGTAAACCAATTTTTAACAACCTGCGATCGCTTACTGTTAGCAGTTACGGTCATGAGACAGGATTGCTCAAAGGCGGTGTGTTATTCCGATTCCATAACTGATAAATTTTCTGGGAGGGAAAAATACGAGAAATATTTTTAGGAACTGGAAAAGTAGCTAATATCAGGAATTCACACTCTTGTAGCCAGCAAAACAAGCTTACTCACCCTGAGCCATATACCTAAAACGTAGTTATTGCTACATACACTAGCAATAACCACATATACCATTAGAAAAAACTTGCACTCAAACTAAGTTCAGGACAAATACTTGTTCTGCTGGTCGGTCTTGGCATTTCATTACCAGACAGGCAAATGATCTATCAGGAATTAAGTAATTGTGCTGTTTTAGTTAGTAGTTCTGCTCACACATACTAGGGAGATAAAAAATTATCCCACAAGGCCGAGGCAGGTATTGACAAAAATCTGTCATTATGCAAAATAAGCGAAACGCAAAGGAGTTTGCTATGCAGCGACAAATGTGCTGGTTATCTAAGTCCGGCAGTGATGGAGAGAAAATTTTGCATTTGCAAGCCTCACCTAATCAGCCTTGGCGACCCTACACAGCTTTTCCTCAATTTGCAGTACCAGATTATCAAATTCCTGGTGGATCTAAAGGTTGGGCAACTTATCAAAAACTTCTCAAAGCAGGCTGGACTCTAGTACATAGCGCACGGGCAAACGAATTTGGTAGCAGCAGCTATGTCGAATCAAGACTGCAAAATTCATAATTTACCAACCTCTGGGGAAACCTTCACCGCGAGGATCGGCGGCACCTTCTAAATTGCCATCTTTGGTGACAACGATCGCGTTAGCATTACCCCAAGAATTAATCTCCTTAATATTGTGTCCGCGACGGCGTAACTCTTGCAAAGTTAGTGCATCTAATCCCCAACGTTCCACACCTAAATTATCGGGTAACCACTGATGATGTATGCGGGAAACGGACACAGCTGCCCCAATATCCATTTCGTATTCCAGCACATTCAGGATAATTTGTAATACCTGAGTGATGATAGTGCTACCACCAGGAGTACCCACCGCCATCCGCAGGCGGCCATTCTCTGTGATTATTGTCGGAGTCATACTAGATAAAGGAGTTTTGCGAGGTGCGATCGCATTAGCTTCATTACCTATTAGACCAAAAGCATTCGGCACTCCTGGTGCAACAGCGAAGTCATCCATTTCGTTGTTGAGAATTATCCCTGTCCCCGGTGTAACGACATTTGCACCAAAGCCTAAGTTAATGGTGAATGTGAGACTGATAGCATTACGTTGTGCATCGACAACAGTTAAATGACTGGTTTCAGTAGATTCACTTTTAATGAGAGTGGGAATAGGGAATAGGGAGTTGGGAGTGGGGAAAGAGTTGAAATTTCCTGGCTGCACCTTAGATGCCGGTTTCGCCACTTCCATATCAATTTCTTGACGACGTTTTTGGGCATATTCTGGGCTGATTAGTTGTTGTACAGGGACTTTGACAAAATCGGGATCACCTAAATGTACTGAGCGATCAGCATAAGCAATCTTCATGGCTTCGATCATTAAATGCAAAGCATCGGGATGACGCCAACCTAAAGACTTGAAATCAGTTTCACCAATAATATTTAACATCTGCAATAAATGAACACCCCCCGATGAAGGTGGTGGCATTGAGCAGATTTTTGCTTGACGGAACTTTCCACACACAGGAGTCCGCCAAATTGGTCTATAAGCTTTGAGGTCTTCTAGGGTAATTAAACCACCATTTTTGGCCATATCAGAGGCGATCGCCCAAGCAATACCACCTGTGTAAAAACTTTGGGGATTGCGGGCAATTTCTGTTAAAGTCCTTGCCAAGTCATGCTGTACCAGTCTTTCTCCTGGTTGATAAAATTCATCGTTACGAGTAAAAATGTCCCGTGCTGCTGGATTGTCGAAAATTGGGTGTCTGGAAGACTCACTGACTTGTAGATAACGAGGAGAGAGAATCCGGCTGAGAATATAGCCATCTTTAGCTAAAGCGATGGCAGGTTTCATTACCTCTTGCCAAGGTAAATTACCATAACGACGATGCACTTCATACATACCTGCCACCGTCCCTGGTGTCGCCACCGCCAAATGACCATTGACACTTGCATTGGGACGCACCTTACCTGTTGCATCCAGATACATATCTTTTGTGGCCTTGATAGGTGCGCGTTCCCGAAAATCTAGCGCTTTGATTTCACCAGTTTCCCCAGAATGCATCAATAAAAATCCGCCACCGCCAATTCCTGCTGAAAAAGGCTCAACAACAGAAATAGCAAAAGTTGTAGCTACTGCTGCATCAATAGCATTACCACCCTGACGCAACATCGCAATTCCCACATCACTGGCGAGGGGATGTGCTGAAACCACCATTCCCTTTTGGCTGCGTAGAGGTACTGTAATAGTTGCTACTGCTGATTGGTTGCACAAGACAACACCGAAGGAAAAGACAGTGATAGCAATGCCTCGGTATCTACCAAAAATACTCATTTTATGATTTTGTGTAAGTAATTATTGATTACCTTAGATACTGTCGCCTTTTCTTTCTTTTTCAGCAAGCCCTAGTGGCGTGGCAAGGCTAAAATAGTGTATTAGATGTAGGTTGGGGAGCCACTCACGTGGGCGGGTTTCCCGACTTGAGTGAAGTGGCGTTTGACGTGGGAAACCCAACATCATTGACAGCCTTGGGTTTTGCAAAGCCTCAACTAGAATTTTTTTGCACTAATTTTGCGATGCGATGCGATCGCTCATAGCAAATAACAGCGAAATATCACCAGTAGCAGAGATTTAAGGCATTCCTTGATGAAGGTTCGTAAAAATGACACAGGAATTAACTGACCTCAGAAATAGCATTTTACAAGGACGTTACGCAGATGCTTTGGCAATTGTGGATGAGTTAGAGGGGATGAGTAAGCAAGCAGTTTTGCGTAATATACAGTCTTATGTAAATATCTTGTTAATTCATTTAATTAAAAATCAAATAGAACAGCGATTAACAAATTCTTGGATGGCATCTATTCGCAACTCAATCCGAGAAATTCAAAAACTGAATACCAAAGAAAATAAAACATCCTATTACGTCAATCAAGATGAATGGGAAATTTTGATATTAGAAGAAGTCATTGAAGATGCCATCTCTGATGCCAGCGTGGAAGTGATGAATGGCAAATATACGCGCTCGCAATTATCAGCAATTGTGAATAAAACCCAGGTCATAACTACAGCAATTCAATTTCTTGCTTTAACTTATGCTTATTCTGCCAAGGAATTACCAACAATTATGGATAATTATCTGAGTCAGTTACCTGGAGGAGAAATTTGGCGTTAGAAAATACCTAATAAGTTGATAAAGTTAAGCTAAATTCTGGCAAGACATTTTCACCAGACAACACTGTAGGCAAATCTTGCACTTCTACGTTTTTTCCTGAGCGATAAATTTCTACTTGCTGCTGTTGAGGGTTAATTAACCATCCCAAATTTACCCCTGCATCCATGTATTCCTGCATTTTCTGACGCAGAGTTGCTAAATCATCTGTAGCTGACCTTAATTCCATGACAAAATCTGGTGCTATGGGAGAAAATTTACGTTTTTGTTCAGGAGTAAGAGCTTCCCATCGTTCACGTTTTATCCACGCCGCATCAGGAGAACGGTCTGCACCATTAGGTAATTTAAATATAGTCGAAGAACTAAAAGTGTAGCCGAGTTTTGTTTGTCGATTCCAGATTCCCAAATCAATAATTAAATCGGCTTCTCGATTTCCGCTTTCTCCCCCCACAGGTGGCATAATAATTAATTCTCCGGTAGATGTCCGCTCAAATTTTAACTCCTGATTATTTTGGCATAGCTGATAAAACTGTTCGTCTGTGAGATCAACGGTGTTTAAGTTTAACTTAAAAGGACTAGTAATCATATAAATTACCTAGTTAATCATCGCTTTTTTCGCATTAACCTAATATTAGCGATAGGGCGGGATATTCCCACCCTAATCATCATTTATCCAAAATGTTTGATAATTGAGTCGGCAAATTCAGAACACTTTAAAGGCTCTACTGGTGGTTCTAGTAACCGGGCTAAATCATAGGTGACTTGACTACTAGCGATCGCCTGACCTAAACCTTTCTTTACTAGGTCTGCGGCTTCTTGCCAACCCATAAATTCCAGCATCATCACACCAGACAAAATCACTGAACCAGGATTAATCCGATCTAAGCCGGCGTGTTTGGGTGCGGTTCCGTGGGTAGCTTCAAATATGGCACAAGCATCGCCAATATTAGCCCCTGGCCCCATTCCTAAACCACCGACAATGGCCGCAGCCGCATCAGATAAATAATCACCGTTTAAGTTCATTGTCGCCAGAATCGAATACTCATCGGGTCTGGTTTGGATTTGTTGGAAAATACTGTCAGCAATCCGGTCATTGACCATGATTTTATCTTTCCACTGGCCATTACCGTGGGTTTCCCAAATTGAGTTGAGAACTGTTTCCACTTCCTGGACAATTTGCGCTTTTTTCTCTGGTGTCAAGGAATCATAACCAGGGTCAATCTCACGGGCATTATCTTCTGAGGAGATATCAGGATTTTTCTCTTTGTTACTTAAAATCCAAGATTCCCGTTCAGTAACGCATTCAGTGCGAAATTCACTGGTTACCAATTCATAACCCCAATCACGAAAAGCGCCTTCGGTGTACTTCATAATGTTGCCTTTATGCACCAAGGTCACTTGTTGCTTGTGTTTGGGTAACAGTAAGGCGTGTTTGATGGCGCGTCGCACTAAACGTTGAGAACCAGTTTTACTGATGGGTTTAATTCCAATACCCGCATCGAGGGGAATTTGTTTTTTGCCGTGTTCTGGGGTGGCGGGAATGAGTTCTTCGTTGAGGATTTTAATCAAGCGATCGCCGATTTCACTTCCCTGTTTCCACTCGATACCCAAATAAATATCTTCCGTATTTTCCCGATAAACAATTACATCTAGTTTTTCTGGGTTTTTGTGGGGCGAGGGTGTACCCGCATAATAGCGGCAAGGACGTACACAGGCATACAAATCAAAAATTTGCCGCAATGCTACATTTAAAGAACGAATCCCACCGCCGACGGGAGTAGTCAAGGGGCCTTTGATGGCTACACCATATTCTTTGATTGCCGTTAACGTATCCTGAGGTAAATACTGATACGTGCCGTATAAATCACAAGCCTCATCCCCAGCGTAAACCTTAAACCAACTAATTTGACGTTGATTATTGTATGCCTTGGCTACTGCTGCATCTAGCACTTTTTGGGTAGCAGGCCAAATATCAATACCTGTGCCATCGCCCCGAATAAAAGGGATAATTGGATTGTCAGGCACAATTGGCTCACCATTTTTAAAGGTGATTTTTGTTCCGGCTGTGGGGGGGATAATCTTGTCGTACATACTTCAAACACTCCTGAACGATACGCCGCCAGTCCAAAATTCTTTCTTTGACAGGCTTGCAGATTTTGCTATGTCTTTTGTTTACCTAGACACAAGGTGCAGATTTTTCCCTCATTCCCCTTGTACAGTATTTGGGGGTAAACTACTTTTCGCTATCAGTGCTTCACCTTGGAGAACAATCGATAGCCAATCACTTTTTCACTGAACGCTAACAAGAGTAATGGCATGACAGACCCAATGATTTTATCAGGCACTGCTAATGACATCGACTCCCTACGACAATCGTTAATCGCTGGGTCTCTTCAAGTCCAACAACAGATTATCCCACAGTTAGCTAACTTGGGTAATGAGGGATTAGATGTGTTGATGGAATTTTTACGGCAACGACGTGATCACCCAGCGACTTGGATCGATGGCAAAACTTATCAAGTCCTCTACAATTGCGATGCACCCCAAGTCAAAGAATTTCTGCAAACAGACTTCCCTGAAGGCATTGTACCTCTAAAATCAGAGTCAGGGATTAATTACAATCCCTTGCAACAGCTACTTGCTGTCCAGGACTTCCAAGCAGCCGATCGCATGACTATCCAAAATCTGTGTGAACTAGCAGGGCCAACGGCTGTACAAAGAAAATGGTTGTATTTTACTGAAGTAGAAAATGCACCAATTGTGGATTTACAAACTATTAACCACCTCTGGATAGTCCACTCCGAGGGCAAGTTTGGCTTTTCGGTGCAGCGCGAAATTTGGTTGAGTTTAGGCAAAAATTGGGATAATTTCTGGCCGAAAATTGGCTGGAAAAGCGGCAATAACTGGACGCGATACCCCAACCAGTTTACTTGGGATTTAAACGCCCCTAAAGGTCATTTACCCCTGTCTAATCAACTGCGGGGAGTGCGTGTGTTTGCTTCGTTGTTGTCTCACCCTGCTTGGTCTACGAGTGCAAAAAAATAATGAATGGTAATCTAAAAGGAGTTTACCCGCATCTATCTGCATAAATCGAATATTGAAGTTTGAAATCGGCTTATGGCAAAAGTTCAACTAGAAGAAATTAGACGTAAATTTAACAACGTCTCCGCCATCGAGGATATTACCTTTGAAATTCCCGATGGTGAGTTTTGGGTATTGGTGGGGCCATCGGGTTGTGGGAAGTCTACAATTTTACGCACCATCGCGGGCTTGGAATCTGCCACATCAGGTAATCTGTATATTGGCGATCGCCTAATGAATAATGTGCCGGCTAGACAACGGGATATTGCAATGGTATTCCAAAATTATGCTTTGTATCCGCACATGACGGTGGCGCAAAACATCGCTTTTGGGATGAAAATGCGGAAGGTTGACCAGAAGCTGATTCAAGAACGCATGGTGAAAGTGGCGCGATCGCTTTCTTTGGAACACCTACTAGATCGCAAACCCAAACAGCTTTCTGGAGGACAGCAACAACGGGTAGCATTAGGACGAGCCATCGCCCGTGAACCCCAAGTATTTTTACTAGATGAACCTCTGTCTAATTTAGATGCCCAGTTGCGCGATGATACTAGAGCGGAGTTAAAACAGCTACATCACCAGTTAGGAATTACTACTATATATGTGACCCATGATCAAGTCGAAGCCATGACCTTGGCTGATAAAATTGTGGTGCTGGAACGGGGAAAAATTCAACAAATTGGTGATCCCCAAGGTATTTACGCGCGTCCGGCTAATCGCATGGTGGCAACTTTTTTGGGGAATCCTCCCATGAATATTTTGCCTGCAATTTATCAAAATAATGTGTTTGATGTGAATGGCCAGTCATTGAATGTTCCACCTGCGGTGAGGGAAAATGTGCAGTTACGTCAAGGTCAAACTTTTGATTTGGGGATTCGTCCCGAACATATTTATATTGACGAACCACACAGACAAGGAGAACATAAAGAGGGTAATTTAGGAGGGTTAACGGTTGAGGTGCAGGTGGTGGAACCTCTAGGAAGGGAGACTTTGATTCGTGCTAGTGTACCGGGTTTGACTTCGGTGTTGAATATTCAAACTAATGCCAATGTCCGGCCTCGTCCAGGCGATCGCTTGTCTCTACAATTAGATTTAAGTCAGTTGTTTGTGTTTGATCCTAAAACTGGTGATCGAATTTCGCCTTTAGATTAGCGATAGTCGTGTCAACAAATTTAACTAGTAGGCACAAGTTTAAATCCTGTAGCATTCAGGATTTCCGTGTCGCCTTTTTTGACAATGAGGGTGGGAGAAGCATTACCATCTTCTGTCATCGCTTGTGACCAAATATAGCGATAATCTCCATTCACCCAACCTGTAAAACATGTACCATCCCGACAGGTGACTTTCCCACCTTTTAAATCTAGACAATTGCCTTTGACATCACATCCTTTATAAGTCAGATTCCCTGTATTATTAACTCCTGTCCAAGAATCTCTATTACCAATGGTGATTGTCCATTTCCCATTGCTGAGGGTTTGTGAGTTGCTAGCTGCGGGTTTATTTGATGATTTCTCATTCAAAATTTCCATACTGGCAATAATAGATTCTTGGCGACTTTTGCCACATGGTTCAATACTTTCGCAATCATTCAAGGAAGCAATTTCATAAGAAGCGCGGACTTTCTTATTTAAATATTTTTCTGATTCAGCACAAATTTCAAATGATGCACCTACATGATGTTCAATTCCTTGTTCATCTACTATGGTGGCGTAGCAGATAATATCGCCTGTTACCAATTCTGTGACTGTACCAATTTGTGGTTGTTTATTGGCAACTGGTTGAACTTGATTATTAGTAGTCTGGGGGGGTGTAGTGTTTTCTGGTGTAGGTTGCAGCTGATTTTGGGTAACCGTATCAGTTGGCGAATTACCACAACTCGTAATTCCGATTGAGCAAATAATTAACACAATAGCCGGAATTAGCTTATTCATCTCTCTTTTTATGGTTTTGGTGTACTACAGCCCTTATGGGCATCGCTGCGCGCGGGCGGCTTGGTGATTCCCAATCTAAAATCCAAATATAGTCTGACTCTATAAACCAATACATGAACTGTATTGCTCTATAAACTACACACACCTAGCAAAAATTTCGTCCCAAGCCTGACCAAACAAGCCATTTTATCTTGTCTAATGACTATATAAGTGATTCAAGCTACTAATTACAACTGTAATTTTACTAACTCATCAGGAGGAAAAGCACCTTGTTCCGTAATTATGGCTGTAATCAACTCAGCCGGGGTAACATCAAAGGCTGGATTATAAAATTCCACCCCCAACGGTGTCAGCATAGTATCGCCGACTTGGTATATTTCCTCTGGGTTCCGCTCCTCAATAGGAATTTGACTACCATCAGCTAAATCAAAATCAATAGTAGATAGGGGAGCGGCTACATAAAAAGGAATATCATGGGCTTTAGCTGCGATCGCCACACTATAAGTACCAATTTTATTCGCAGTATCGCCATTGGCCGCAATGCGATCGGCACCCACAACTACAGCATGAATTAAACCCTGTTTCATGCAATGGGCAGCCATATTATCAGTAATTACCGTTACAGGAATCTTTTCTTGCACACATTCCCAAGCAGTCAGTTTGGCACCTTGTAAACGAGGACGGGTTTCATCAGCAAATACACGTTCTAACCGCCCTTCTCGCCAAGCAGAACGCACTACACCCAAAGCTGTACCATACCCAGCAGTTGCTAACGCCCCAGCGTTACAGTGGGTCAGGATAGTTAATTTTGCTGGTGTAGTGGGTAATACTGCCAACCCATAATCACCAATTGCTTGACAAGTTTGTAAATCCTCAGCATTGATGGCTTGGGCTGTTTGCAAGAGGTTTTGCTGAATTTCTGCTACTGTCCCTGGGGTTTCGTAGGCAGTTTTCATCATGCGACTAATTGCCCAAAATAAATTTACCGCTGTCGGGCGAGTGGAACGTAATAACTGAGCAACTTTTTCTAAGCCTTCCCAAAATTCATGCTTATCTGTTGTCTCGATTTCTCTCGCGCCCAGATACATCCCATAAGCCGCAGCTACACCAATGGCCGGCGCACCACGGACAATCATAGTTTTAATGGCTCTTGCCATATCCTCGCTACGGTGAATCTCTACTACAGCATATTCGTTGGGTAAACGGGTTTGGTCAATTAAAGTAACTGAATTGTTGTGCCAAATAACGGGGTAAATCATTGAGGAATTGGGCAGATGAGGACGATATTATAAGTATTATCAACCTACTAGGTTGTTGATGAAATATTTACCTTTGGTTGCGGTAACTTCCTACACTTCATGCAAATCGATCTATGAACTTGATTATTGTCGGTGCTAGTTCCAGAGGAATTGCTTTGGCAGAATTAGCGCTGCAAGACGGGCATAATGTGACAATTATTGACGCCTCAAAGAAGAAGGCACAAGCAGTGTTACAAAAATACAACGTCAAGGTATTTCACGCTGATATTGCTCAGGGAGGCATTTTAGATGAAGTAGGGACTGATCAAGCAGATGCTTTAATTGCTACAACTAGTGATGATTCAGCCAACCTTATGACTATGTTCCTCGGCAAAGAACGCCATATTTCCACACTGATTAGTATGGTTAATCACAAGGAACATCAGACATTGTTTGAAAAGTTGGGTGTTCATGTCATTGTAGACCCAGACATTATTATTGCCCGTTCTCTCTACAATTTGCTGCCACAAGCGTGAAGATTAAGCTTCCCTATTTCCATCCTGGTATTCAATCAATTTTGCACTATGTAGGTTTGTTACTACATGTACCAGGTATTATGGCTTTAGCTTCATTACCTGTGTGCATTTGGTTTGGCGAGTATGATGCTATTTGGCCATTCTTAGCAACTGCGATCGCGTCTGGCACTACTGGTCAATTCTTTTACCGTCTATTTCGTCACATTCAACCAATTCGTCTCCGTCATGCCATGTTGATTGCTGCCATTAGTTGGGCAATCATCCCACTTTTAGGAGCAATTCCATTTTGGGCGATGGCCATCAATGCTAATTTGCAAACATCGCCAACTGTACTTGAGTTTCAGCACTTGGATAATGCTCTTTTTGAAGCCTTCTCAGGATTTACTAGTACAGGGCTGACGGTAACACTACATGAAAATGAACTACCTCGGAGCTTGCAGTGGTGGCGTTCTTTTACACAATGGATTGGGGGCGTAGGCATAATTGTTTTGGTGCTTTCTGTGCTGGAACCTAGTACTGGATCTGATCAGCTTTATCGTTCCGAGGGACGACAACAGCACATTGGTTTGACTGTTAAGGAAACAGTGCGCCGCATTTGGTGGGTTTACCTAATTTACACTGGTTTAGGGATGATATTGCTGCACGTAGCCGGAATGCCTTGGTGGGATGCCATTAACCACGGTTTCACAGGCATTGCTACAGGTGGTTTTAGTATCCGTGATCAAAGTCTAGGTAGTTACAGTCCCATGATTCAGTTGGCTGTCATTCCCCTGATGATTACTGGAGCTATTAGTTTTCCTATCCACTACCAGTTAATCACTCAACGGCGCTTGTCTATACTTTGGCAAGATTCACAACATCGAGCTTTGTGGCTATTGTTGTTTTTAGGAGTGCTAGCGCTGTTATTAGAAACTTATTGGTTTAGTGGTACAGTGCTGTGGTTAGATTCCTTGTTTCAATGGGTTTCTGCTTTAGGAACCTGTGGCTTTGAAACTGTTGATTTAGATTCTTGGAGTCCTAGTAGCAAACTATTGTTGAGTTTGGCTATGGTTATCGGTGGGACAGCTGGTTCTACAGTAGGTGGACTGAAACTGCGGCGATTGGTAGTTTTTTACAAAGCAGTAATCTGGCGGTTTCGGCAACTTGACCTCAAACCCCATCAACTCATGCGCTATCAACTAGATAATAAAGTATTAACTGAATCCGCAGCCAATAATATGATCGCATCTGCTGCTGTTTTGGCTATCTTGTGGATAGGAGCCATCGCCCTGGGAGTTTTGATATTACTTCATCTTGTCCCTGAAGCTAGCTTGATTAATATAGTCTTTGAAACTGCTTCTGCTTTAGGAAGTGTCGGATTATCTGTAGGCATTACCGGGCCAGATTTACACTGGCTAGGTAAGCTGACGTTAATTGTGTTGATGTGGATGGGAAGATTGGAAATTATCCCTGTGTTAGTCTTGTTTTCTTCCTGGCTGGGCGCGTGGAATCAGATCAAGCATTAAGTTTGATTAAATGGTCTAACTCTTGCTGCATCTTCCTCACAACTAATTCATAACACTCATCGACATACAGGCGATCGCTTGCTGCTTCCCGACCATAGCGTGGGAAAATAATGGGTGGACAAACCCGTGTTTGAATGGGTACAGGTAAGGGAATATTGGGTAGTGGCCCCATTGCTAATCCCCAAGGTAACCCTAAATAAATCGGAAAAACTACGGGATCAATGCCAAATAGCCAAGGCATTCCCCATTCATGAAATTGCCGCAAAACATTATAAATGTCAGTCACCACATACAACGTATCGTGGGCACCATCAGAAATTACAGGTACAATGGGCACATTTTCTCGTAGCGCCAGCTTAATAAATGCTTTTCGTCCAGCAAAATAAATTTTATTCCGCAAATGATGCGGCCGGAAGGTATCTTCTGCGCCACCTGGATAGACAAGTAAACTAGCTCCAGCACGTAAAGCAGTATAAGCCATTTTTGGATGCGCTATGATTGCCCCAGTTTTGGCAGCCATTTGGGCTATTGGCGGGCTAACCTCCCATACTTTGGGATGCATGAGACCGTAGACAGGCCGCTCAACACCAAATCTGCGGAACCAGTCGTACATCATCATGATCATATCGGGGGCTGCCAGTCCTCCATTGTGAGAACCAACAAATAAGACTTTTTCGTGAGGTTGAATATGATGCCAGCCACTAGTTTGAACTCGAAAATAGTAATGATATAAAAAGCTCAAGAAGGGCATCATCGATTTGATGAACTTTGGATCTCTCTCATCTAGAGTCCAACCAAGTTTTGTGTTGCTTTTAAGTTGCGTTTGTAACATCCAGGCATCTGAACAAGGTTAGTGAAACTCTTACTACATCTCTTGTTGCGGTTTAAAGCATGATGACTTTACTGAGGAATACTGTTTTTAAAGCTATATTTCTCAACTAGTATCTGCGTAAACCACCAAGATTTGAGGGAAACTCTCTGGTTATTAGAGAGTGGGCAGGATAAAAACCCAAAATATGCCAGTCAATGCCTGGAATTTTCGGTTAAACTGCAAATTTTTATCAGTGTCTGATAGCAAAATTATAACTGTTTTGAGTTATTTTTCATACACACATTTATTTTGAATTTTGAATTTTGAATTGATTCATTCCCTAGTGGCATAGCATATATACAAAAAATAATTGTGATTTTTTTTACAGATTTACATATCTGAGTTTTATTATCAAAAATTTTGTGGAAACTACTCACATTAAAAAAATCTCTGTCTTGTCAGTCATTACAGCAGAATTAAACTTAGTTTTTTGATTTATTTCTAGTTGCCAAAATGGCAATTTATGAAAGTTCTGATGTGATATGTTGATAAGTATTACCGGAATTGCTTATGATTAAAACACTGAGTACAACATAAAATATTTGTGATTTTTGTATATATAATAAATTTTCCTGATAACCTATTAAATTTAATTTTTGCTATTTTAGATAGTTCAAGGTGTATTACCTCTTTCAAGCTATATCGGCGGGATCAAACCCGTCTTTTTTTTTAACTTTCACCCAACCATATTAGGCAGACAATAGAAATTCAAGTTTGAATGTAGTTTAAAATACCAAATTTAAGTAATATCAGTTTTTCGGGTATTTGGACACATCCTATGGGAAGATGACCAAGTAGGAAAATAATAGGTAAATTAGTCCGGGATGTTGTTATGCACTGGATTTATAGTGAGGTTTGGTGAAGAGCCAAGCCTCTTTTATTATTTTGATGAGACACCCCGAGCAATACAATCCTTTTTTTCTTCTCTAGTCCCTATATGGACAATCAAATCTTTCTTTGGGTAGTAGTGTTGTCGCCCCCTCAAGCAAGATGGTTAACGGTAGGAGGTGAAAATGCGTCAACTTATTATCCAAGTGCCGCGAGGAAACGGAAAAGCAGTTATTGAAATTGCTAAATCTCACAATGGCGCCAACCTGTCACGATTTGAAGGGAATGCAGACGAACCCATTGACGTGGTGATTATCCACGTTTCTAATCAAGAAGTTGGGAAAGTCCTAGAGGAATTGCAAGATTTACCCAAAGCACAAATTACTCTCATCCCCACGGGTGTAATGACTCTGCAACCCCCAGCGTCGGAAGCACCACAGCAGGTTGTAGATGTGGAGGAACGCAGCCCGATTGAGATTCTGCTCTCCGGTTTGCAAAGTGTTGGCTCTTGGCAAGGCTTTCTCGGTTATGCCGCACTCGCAGGCTTTGTCGTCTGGATTGGTTTGTATACTAATACACCTTATCTGCTGGTGGCAGCGATGCTGATTGCACCATTTGCAGGCCCGGCGATGAATACAGCAATTGCCACTGCATGGGGCGATCGCCAACTCCTGGGGCGGAGTATTCTTCGCTATTTTGCAGCTTTAGGGGTGACAATAGTCATAACTTGGCTACTTAGCCTGATATTACAGCAAGAAATTCCCACCTCTTTAATGCTAGATAATAGCCAAGTTTCAGCAGTGGCAGTAATTTTACCATTGGCAGCCGGAGCAGCAGGAGCGCTCAACTTAGTTCAATCAGAGCGGAGTAGTTTAGTATCTGGAGCCGCAACCGGAATGTTAGTTGCCGCTTCCTTAGCTCCACCTGCGGGAATTGTGGGTATGGCAAGTGCCGTTGGCAGATGGGATATGGTAATTTCGGGGGTGTTCTTACTGTTATTGCAACTATGCGGTATCAACTTTTCAGCAACGCTTGTGTTCCGATTATTTGGGCTGTCTGCCCAAGGAACTCGCTATCAGCGTGGTAAAAAACGGGTATTCGGCATTTCCTTGGTAATTACTGTCATCGCATTGGCAGGGTTGCTGAGTTGGCAGTTTCTTAATTCTCCTAATTTACAACGCTCTAGTCTTGCCCAACGTGCCAACGCTGAAGTTCAGAAAACTGTGGCACAAGTTGGTTTAGCAAAATTAGTCGAGTCAAATGTGCGCTTCACTCGTTCCGATATTGAAGATCAAGATACTCTGCTTTGTGTGGTTTATGTACAGCGTCAACCCCAAGTTACAGCTTCTGCTGAAGAAATTCGCGATCGCCTCACTCAATCAATTCAAACTCATTTATTGCAACAAGACTTTAACGTCACACCTTTAGTTGATGTGAATGTTCTAGAAACCCCAACTGTCAGAAGAGGCAGGGGAGCAGGGGAGCAGGGGAGCAGGGAACAAGGGGGAGAACAGGCTACAGCCAATAAAATCTTTTAGGGAAAATCTTTTAGGGTAATACCATAGCGCCTGGATATCCACACCGTGAGAATGCAGCAGCCACGCGTTAAGCTGGGTAAAAGTAGCTTTTTATTGCACTTTTGATCTCCAAATTAGCTGATTCTGTTAATTTTTAATTTTTCCTGCTTGAGAAACCCGGAATGCTAGACCAAATTTTTGATTATCTGCACTTTAATTTCAGCGTTGAAGCCCCGATAGTCCTGCTGATCCTGGTTTTATTAGAGGCGGTGCTATCTGCTGATAATGCCATCGCCCTGGCTGCGATCGCCCAAGGACTAGAAGACAAAGAACTAGAACGTAAAGCCCTGAACTTTGGTTTAGTGGTTGCCTATGTGTTGCGAATCAGCTTAATTCTTACTGCCACTTGGATACAGAAATACTGGCAATTTGAATTATTAGGTGCTGCTTATCTGCTGTGGTTGGTATTCCAGCACTTTACCTCAGAAGAAGCCGACGACGACCATCATCACGGCCCGCGTTTTAACTCTTTGTTGCAAGCAATACCTGTAATTGCCTTTACAGATTTGGCATTTTCTTTGGATAGTGTGACAACTGCGATCGCGGTTTCTCAAGAAAAGTGGCTAGTACTCACAGGTGCGACAATTGGGATTATCACCCTGCGATTTATGACGGGATTATTTATCCGTTGGTTAGATGAATTTAAAAACCTCGAAGATGCAGGTTATATAACTGTGGCGTTTGTGGGTTTGCGCTTGTTATTGAGAGTTGTGAACGATAATTTAGTCCCACCAGAATGGGTTGTGATTTCGGCGATCGCTCTGATTCTAGTCTGGGGATTCTCTGTGCGTAATGTCATTGAAGTAGCTGAAGTAGAACCAAAGAAGAGTGAAGTAGAAAGTAGAGGCTAGAGGCTAGGGGCTAGAGTATGAGAGATGTTACCCAGCGCCCCAGTCCCTAGTCCCTAATTTATTCTTTCAGCCACGGTGTTAAATGTGGTTGCCAACTAACTAATTCTTCTTCTTTAAACCACAGGGCTATTTCCCTTTGTGCGGTTTCTAAAGCGTCAGAACCGTGGATCAGGTTGCGACCAATATTGGTGCCAAAGTCGCCCCGAATTGTTCCTGGTTCTGCGGTTAAGGGGTTTGTGGCCCCAATAATTTTTCTGGCAGAAGCCACAACGCCTTCACCTTCCCAGACCATCGCTACTACGGGGCCGGAGGTGATAAATTCAACTAAGCTAGCAAAAAAAGGTCGTTCCCGGTGAACATCATAATGCTGTTCTGCTAGTTCTCGGCTGACTTTCATAAACTTTAAACCCACAAGGGTAAAACCTTTAGTTTCATAGCGACGGATGATTTCCGCTACTAGTCCACGCTGTACGCCATCAGGCTTAATTGCTAAGAATGTGCGTTCCAAAGCTATCTCCCAAAACTTAATACATTTTTTATTTGGTCGTTATTTGTGTCCTTGGTCTTGTGTCTTTTGTTCACAGTGTAGAGATTTTACTCTTGATTAATGACAAATAATTCATGACTAATGACACGTAAGCAATGACCAATCAGAGTTTATCTCAGAAATTATCTCTGAGTGCATATCGGTTGCAAGTTGAATGCGTTAAATTGTTAATTCGTGGGTGAAACACAGAGGTCACGAAGAAATGGGTGTTGAATCAACTGCTACATCAGAGGAGGTAGTAATGCCTTCCAATGGACACAAGTCGGAAGTAAAAAATCACAAGCAAAAAAAGCTGCTACCACCTAGTAATCCTACAGGAGATTTACCTCGTTCCTGGAAAATAGAGGATAGCGAAGCACTATACCGCATAGAAGGATGGGGAGAGCCTTATTTTTCCATTAATGCTGCGGGACATGTCACAGTTTCCCCCAAGGGCGATCGCGGGGGTTCTCTGGACTTGTTTGAATTGGTCAACGCCTTGAAGCAACGTAACTTGGGACTGCCTTTGTTAATTCGCTTCTCTGATATTTTGGAAGACCGGATTGAGCGGTTGAATGCTTGTTTTGGTAAAGCGATCGCCCGTTACAATTACCCTGGGGTTTATCGCGGCGTGTTTCCTGTTAAATGCAACCAAGAACGCCATTTAATTGAGGATTTAGTTAAATTTGGCAAACCCCATCAATTTGGTTTAGAAGCCGGTTCTAAGCCCGAATTAATGATTGCTCTGGCTTTGTTGGATACACCGGGAGCATTGCTCATTTGCAACGGCTATAAAGACCGGGAATACATCGAAACAGCAATGCTATCCCAAAGACTAGGACAAACACCAATCATCGTCCTAGAACAGGTAGAAGAAGTGGATTTGGTAATTGCTGCTCATCGCCAGTTAGGAATTAAACCGATTTTGGGAGTTCGTGCCAAATTAAGCACCCAAGGTATGGGCCGCTGGGGTACTTCTACAGGCGATCGCGCTAAGTTTGGGTTGACAATTCCGGAAATCATGGAAGCTGTTAACAAGCTACGCGACGCTCAACTGCTGGACTCTTTGCAGTTAATGCACTTTCACATTGGCTCACAAATTTCTGCCATCAATGTGATTAAAGATGCCATCCAAGAAGCTAGCCGTATTTACGTAGAGTTAGCAATGTTGGGTGCAGATATGAAGTATCTGGATGTCGGTGGTGGCTTGGGTGTAGATTATGACGGTTCACAAACCAACTTCTACGCCTCCAAAAACTACAACATGCAAAACTATGCTAACGATATTGTGGCAGAGTTAAAAGATACTTGTGCAGAGCGACAAATCCCCGTACCAACACTTGTGAGTGAAAGTGGTCGAGCGATCGCCTCACACCAATCTGTGTTAATTTTCGATGTTCTCAGTACTAGTGATGTTCCCCTAGAGTTACCAGATCCTCCACAAGAGGGAGAATCCCCCGTCATCAAATACTTGTGGGAAACTTATCAATCCATCAACCAAGAGAATTATCAAGAGTTTTACCACGACGCAGCCCAATTCAAAGAAGAAGCCATCAGCCGTTTCAATTTAGGAATTCTGCGCCTGCAAGAACGCGCCAAAGCCGAGCGTCTTTACTGGGCTTGTTGTCAGAAAATTCTTGACATCACCAGACAGCAGGAATACGTACCCGATGAATTGGAAGACCTTGAAAAAATCATGGCTTCCATTTACTACATCAATCTTTCGGTGTTTCAATCAGCACCAGATTGTTGGGCTATCGACCAGTTATTCCCCATCATGCCCATACATCGCCTAGATGAAGAACCTATACGGCGAGGGATTTTAGCAGACCTCACCTGCGACAGTGATGGCAAAATCGACCGCTTTATTGACCTGCGTGATGTCAAATCAGTATTAGAACTGCACACCTTCAAACCCGGAGAACCCTATTATCTAGGCATGTTCCTCAATGGAGCCTACCAAGAAATTATGGGTAACTTGCATAACTTATTTGGTGATACCAACGCCGTTCACATCCAATTGACACCCAAAGGATACCAAATTCAACACGTTGTCAAAGGTGACACCATGAGCGAAGTCGTCAGCTATGTACAGTATGACGCTGAAGACATGGTAGAAAATATCCGCAAGCGCTGTGAAAAAGCCTTAGAAGAAAAGCACATCACTCTAGCAGAATCCCAAAGATTACTACAAACTTACGAGCAAAGCTTAGGTAGATATACGTATCTTAATAGCTAGAAATTAGGGAGAAGGGGAGATGAGGAAGATGAGGAAGATAAAAACAAAGATGTTGATACTCACCGAAAATCTTTCCCCCTTGCTCCCTGCTCCTTGATCCCTACCCCCCTTCCCTACACCCTAAGTCGCATTCGTCCCCAGCAATTCCTCAATTGCTTGACGTTCCAGCGGAGTTTCCGATGGTGGTGCTTGACGAGCATCGGTAATTAGCCAGTCTAAAGCAGCAGCCTGGACATCTATGGCTGCTCCGGTTTTATCGACGCAGTAACGACCAAACACTAACTTATCAACCAGTCTTGCACCTGGGCCCAAGCGTGACCATTCAAAAATGACGCTGTTTTCTACTGTGGCGCCGCTGCATATCCAGCAATTCGGCCCAATCATGGCTGGGCCAACGATTTTAGCTCCGTCTTCTATTCTGGTCATGCCACCAATGTAAACTGGGCCTGTGATATCCACTTTGTCCCAATTCACCGCAACATTTAAGCCAGTATAGATACCGGGGGCGACTTCATTACCAGGAATTTGGACGTTTTTAATTTCGCCTAGTAAGACACCGCGAATTGCTCGCCAGTAATCTGGTACTTTACCAATATCTACCCATTCAAAGTCCATAGCAATGGCGTAGAAGGGCGCACCAACTTCTACTAGTTTAGGAAACAACTGACCACCAATGTCATATTCAACACCAGAAGGTATATATTTAAACACCTCTGGTTCAAAAATATAAATACCAGTGTTGATATTGGTGCTGAGAGCTTCTTCTGTAGAGGGTTTTTCTTGGAAAGCTTTAATACGACTTTCTTCGTCAGTGACGACTACACCGTAACTAGAAACTTCTTCGGGTGGAACGGTTTTGGTAATAATCGTTGCAATTGACCCTTTGGATTTATGCCACTTCACAGCCGCAGATAAATCTAGGTCAATTAACGCGTCACCACACAAGACTACAAAGGTATCATCAAAAAATGGTGAGAAGTCTTGAATGCGGCGCATTCCTCCAGCAGAACCAATTGCTTCTCCTACCAGTTTGCCATCATCATCAATTTTGCCTTCAAAAGAATAGGCAATTTCTACGCCAAACCTTTGACCGTCACGGAAATAATTTTCAATTTCCTCTGCCAAATGGCTAACATTGACCATAATTTGGTCAAATCCATGTTGACGTAAAAGTTCCAAGAGAAATTCCATCACTGGCTTTTGCAGGATGGGAATCATCGGTTTGGGAATTGTGTAGGTAATGGGACGAACGCGAGTACCCTTACCCGCTGCGAGAATCATCGCTTTCATAAAATTTTATTCCTCAACCACAAGCCAGTTTACTTTTATTGAGTGGTACTTAATCATCAGTTCTGATTGCTGCTCTAAAGTAACTCCTAAAAACAGGGATAACAGTAATGGACTAGTTATTGCAACCTCTCAGGTATGGCCAGATTACAAGCGATCGCGGATCGTTTCAATATACTGGCAGTTTGGTTTTGGATAAATACAAGGCTATAAGTTAGCTATAGGAATGGTTGAGACTAGTTGAGTTCTTCGGCCGTCAAGGCTTTGGCAGTGTTAGTCGCATCTGTGAGTAAGCGAATTTGAATCTCTTGATAAAACTCATCTTGTGATAACTCTACTTTGGATTGAGCTGACAGCAGTAAGAGGGCCCAGAACACACTAACTAGGTGGCTGTGTTCTGAGTGATGGGCAGAATTATTTGGCTGTGGTTGCTTTGTCTGAGTCCACAACTGTACAAGTTGTTCAAGATTCAAACTATTTTGTTCTATCAGGAACTCTCTTGCCGAACAACGCAATACTTGTTCTAACTCCCCAGCTACTTCCGTCAGATTTTCCTGGTGTGCTAACTCTAACGCTTCTCGCATGTTTTGCACACTGGATTGACGCTTGGGACGGACAGGTTTGCTGACTTTCTGAGCCAGTTTTAGCTGGTTCGCCATAATCTGCAATTGTTTGATTAACTCTTGCAAGGTGACACGGCGCTTTGCTGGTGGCATTGCTGACGGACGGCGACGGATATGTCGTTCTAATTGCAGACGATGGGCGTGATGTAATAACCCATCTTCCCCTTCTGACATCAAATCATCCGCTATATCTTCCTGTGCCTCTTCTACTGAAGATAATTGCATCAAAGTATTAGCCTTGAACAATACAAGCATCGATGCGGATAAAAAAGCTTGTCCAGATTGCGACAAATCAGCTTCATAACCTCTAGCTGTGGACTGCGGTGCCATTAGTTCTAGGTAACGGTCAATCACCGCAATTACTTGGACATCCCAAGGATCTATTTCTCCTTGTTCGGCTTGGTCAATCAGGTGTGTGATGGTATCTAATAACTCGGAAGCATCCATAAAATTTTTTGTAAAAAATCTTGATTAAGGATTTTCTGGCTATATGCAAAACCACTGAGTTGGGGCGTTGGCAAAGCCCACGTTTACGTAGCATTCCACAATCAAGGTATCGCCTATTCCTCAGTAGGATGAAGGCACTCCTCTGAATCTGTTAACAGTAGCATCATAATCTAGTA
This sequence comes from Anabaena sp. CCY 9613, assembly GCF_963920895.1. NCBI lineage: Bacteria > Bacillati > Cyanobacteriota > Cyanophyceae > Nostocales > Nostocaceae > Anabaena > Anabaena sp. CCY 9613. Next base: position 197,296 of record NZ_CAWUDE010000006.1, on the reverse strand, counting down.
AAATACTTTCGACACAGTGTAGCGTGGTGCAAAAAACCTAGACATTCCCCAGGTAACGCTGTGCGGAAATCAAAAGGCTTTTATTTTGGGATTTGAAATTTTTGAAACCGTATCCCTATTTACGCCGTTTTGTACTGGCCCCCTAACCTCTAACTTCTAACCTCTAATCTCTATTACATCTTGCATAAGCTGTTGACAAGCCTTTTCGATAGCATTAATACTACCGGGATTGACTAATCCGTAATAGTCGAACAGATAAACTCGATTATTTTTAGTTGCTTGTAATTGCTGCCAAAAAGGTTCTTTTTTAAATGAATCTAAAACATCCTGTTCTGAACCACCTTGTGGAGGATTGACCACAATAATTACCTCTGGATTTGCTTCTAAAACTTTCTCGGCCGATAAAGTTACATAGCCCCCAACTGGACTTTGACCTTGTAATTCTGCCGCCAAGTTTTTTGCTTGAAATTTTGTCAACAAATCCCCAGCCCAACTGTTTTTATTTGGTGCTAAAATCGGTTGACGGCTAACCAGAACTAAAGTAGAAGGACTCTGAGTCAAATTATCTGGTAAACATTTTTTGTACCGATTTAACAAAGGTTGGGGATCAGCATCAATTAACTGAGCGAGTTTTTGAGTGAGTTCTTCTAAAGAATCCCAGCTATTTACTTTTGTGAGAAAAGTAGAAATTCCTAACTCCTGGACTCTCTGAATTGGTTGGGTAGAGAAACCTTCTGCACCAATAACTAAATCTGGTTTGAGGGCAATAATTTTTTCTAAATTAGGAGGACTTTGGCCTTCGCTGACACGGGGAAGACTATTAAACCTTGGATCATCATTAAATAATTTACTCCCCGTAATACCTACTAGCTTGGTTTCATCGAGGTTATAAATAATATCTGTAGCCAGAGAGGAAAGAGCCACAACTCTTTTAGCAGATGCTGCTGTTAATGGTTGCGATGTCGGATTCAATTGTGCTGATGGCTGCTGAGTGGTTGTAGTATTACAAGCAATTAAAAATATACTCAACAAAAATGCTACCGCAGATAAAATCCTCCGATTGTACATACTAAACTTCCTTAATAACTATAGATTTAAATAAAAGCAAACTGGGCATAATATGTCAAAAGCGAGGACATTGACCAAGTTTTGACTGATTTTGAATTTCGATGACGATTTCATCATCAGTGATAAAGTCGTAATTAATAACCTTGATATCTTCAATATTAATAACTTTAGTAATAAAATGAAGTAGGGGATTAGATGGCATATTTATTAAAATAGTAGTTTTATATTTAATTTTTCTTTTGCTTTATATTATGATTTTGTTTTGTTTTGCTCTCCCTGCATACTTTACCACCACTATTGACTGCTAATTACAGAAGCTATGTTTGATTTATTTATGTTAGTTTAACATAACTACTCTGGGAGAGCCAAAAGTATTATGCGATCGCAGGCGGCATGATTCAATCTAGAGTAGAGTTGGGCAGCACCGTTAAAGCCGGAGACCGATGGTATCAAATTCTCAGTTTTAATAAAGAAAATAAATTACCAACTGTGATCGATATTTGTGCTGAAGAAAAGGGATTTGTTTATGATATTGCTACTAATCAAGCCGTAAATCAAGGTGAGTTTGTTTTAAGAATTCTTCAGTAAATTTTCTTTGAAAGCTAGATGTTAGTTATTAAAAATATTACCTCGGTAGAACATATGGGTAAATATCAACAATCCATATCTGATACTTGAAGATATTTATCGGTAAGTCACTAGTAGATTAAACTTGATCAAGGGTAATCCCTCACAAATGCCAGGGTGAAATTATGTTTGTTGTGTATCTTCGAGAAAACCCCACTCATCCCATCTGTAAAATATAACGGCGGAGCTAAAGGTGACTAGTATTGAAAATCACACCTTCTCTTTTTCAGGAGAAGTATCTATCCCCCAGGCTCCTCCTGAGTTTAAATCAGGTTTTATCGGCATTATTGGTCGCCCAAATGTCGGTAAATCTACTTTAATGAATCAATTAGTAGGGCAAAAAATCGCCATTACATCTCCAGTAGCACAAACTACACGCAATCGTTTGCGAGGGATTTTAACTACACCAGAAGCACAGTTAATTTTTGTCGATACACCAGGAATTCATAAACCCCATCATCAATTGGGGGAAGTACTGGTGAAAAATGCCAGAATTGCCATCGACTCAGTAGATGTAGTGCTATTTGTAGTAGATGGTACAGTAGCTTGTGGTGCAGGCGATCGCTTTATTGCCGATTTACTGATTCGCAGTCAAACACCAGTGATTTTAGGGCTAAACAAAATTGACGAACAATCGCCAAATTTCCAGGTAATTGATGACAGTTACCACGCCTTAGCTGAACCTAATCATTGGCCGATAGTTAAATTTTCTGCCAAAACTGGTGCAGAAATACCGCAACTCCAACAGTTATTAATTGAACATTTAGATACGGGGCCATTTTACTATCCCCCCGATCTGGTAACTGACCAACCAGAACGCTTTATCATGGGCGAATTGATTCGGGAACAGATTTTGCTATTAACCCGTGAAGAAGTTCCCCATTCAGTAGCGATCGCCATTGATCTAGTAGAAGAAACACCCACCATTACCCGTGTACTGGCAACCATCCATGTTGAACGAGATTCCCAAAAAGGAATCCTCATCGGCAAAGGTGGTTCCATGCTCAAAGCTATTGGTAGTGCAGCCCGCGAACAAATTCAAAAGCTAATTGCTGGCAAAGTCTACCTAGAACTATTTGTGAAAGTACAACCAAAATGGCGGCAATCTCGCATTAGATTGTCTGAATTGGGTTATCGGGTGGAAGAATAGGATAATTCGTAATTCGTAGTTCGTAATTTGTAATTCGTAATTCGTAGTTCGTAATTCGTAATTCGGATTAAACATTGAATTACGATTTTTTTTGAATTTTTGATAGGACATTCAAATGTCTGAATATACTATTAATTCTTTTGGTACCGATGCCTATTGTATCAAAGGTGCAAGTGTAGAGCGGTTATTAAGTGCGATCGCACCTGCCGTTGATGGTGCAATCTACCTCGATCCTCAGATTGCGCGGTAAGTCATAGAAAATCTCAAACCTCCGTCACCAAAGGGAAACACCACCAACCTCTCTACACGGGAGTTAGAAGTGTTGAAACTCGTGGTAGAAGGGTTAAGTCACAGTAACACAAAAGCGATAATCTAAAACCGTTCATAACCTCATACAAAAAAAATCAAATCATGTCACCCGAACCTATTGAAACCATTATTGCCGCTTACTTTGCCAACATAGCAAGTATGAATCCAGAAGGCTGGGTAGATAACTTTGCCGAAGATGCAGTTAGTCATGATCCTGTCGGTGAACCACCAACAAAAGTTCATGAGGGATATCGGGAATTTATCGGGCAATTGCAAGCATTTTTTGCCAAACTGGAACCCACAACTGACCATATTTTCGTTGCTAGCAATGAGGCGGCGGTGAAGTGGACAATGCATGGTGTAAGTAAAACTGGTAAGTCAGTCACATTTGAAGGAATTACAATTTTTGAAATTAACGCAGCTGGCAAAATTCAAACAACTCGCGCCTACTGGAATCCTGCACAAATGGTGGCACAGCTGCGTGGTTAATTAACGTCAGTTCGACGGATTTTCAAAACCCCACTGCCATTCCTCTCCCCTGCAAGGTAATAAAGGATATTTAAGCCCCTTTCGGCGTCAAAGAGGGGTTGGGGAGAGGTTCATCGAACTCACGTTTAATTATTAGGGAATGGGGCGTAAAGACTTGTATCCCCAATCCCCAGTGGCGAATGTTACAATAATTCGCCATCATGATCATCAACCGCCGACAATTTATTACAACCTGTGGACTAGCTACCTTAGCTACCCAACTCCCGCCACTAATTGCTCAAAGTCAAGTGTCCCCGCATACTATTTTGAAACCACCCCGGTTACAACTGGGGGATACAGTAGGATTGATTGCGCCTGCGGGTATTGTTAAGGCTGAAAATATCGCCGCAGCAACACAAGCCATTACGGAATTAGGATTAAATGTCAAACTGGGAGCGCATATTTTAGACAGTTACGGTTATTTGGCGGGTAAAGATATTCACCGCGCCGCAGATGTCAATAATATGTTTCTGGATAAATCTGTCAAAGCGATGATAACTATGCGAGGCGGTTGGGGCTGTAATCGGATTTTACCCTTCCTCAACTACAGCCTGATTCGCGCCCATCCTAAAATCATTTTGGGGTATAGCGATGTAACTTCTCTGCTGTTGGCTATTTATGCACGGAGTCGCGTGATGACTTTTCATGGCCCCAATGCTATTTCTATTTGGAATGAGTTTACGGTGGATTACTTCAAGCGCATCTTATTTAATGGAGAAGCCGTGACAATGGAAAATTTCGATCATAGTCAGGCGATCGCACCGGGTAAAGCCAGGGGTAAACTGATTGGTGGTAACTTGTCGGTACTCTCAGCAATGGTGGGTTCACCTTACTTACCTTCCTGGTATAAAAGTATTTTATTTATTGAAGATATCAACGAAGATATTTATCGGGTAGACCGGATGTTTACTCAGTTGAAAAATGCTGGCATACTTAACCACATTGCAGGGCTGATATTTGGGCAATGTACTAATTGCAGTCTGGGGGATGAACCATCGTTGAGCTTAACGCAAGTATTACAAGATCACATCCTGCCTTTGGGCATTCCTGCATGGTATGGTTCCATGATTGGTCATATTAAAGATAAATTCACCTTACCCATAGGTGCAGAAGTAGAAATTGATGCCGACGCTGGGACAATACAGATGTTAGAGGCGGCGGTGAGTTAAGACTGGGGAGTGGGGAGTAGGGAGTAGGAACATATTCATCCTCATCTCCCTGCGATGAAATGTTTTTTTATTGAGAATCTGACTCTAATATTTCTCCCACATCAAAGGTTCGCCCGTCTATTGTTACTTGGTCGCCTGATACTAATTTACGTCCTCGTCGGATTTCAACTGTGCCATTGACTTTGACGTTACCATCAACAATCATTATTTTGGCTTGTCCTCCAGTTGAGGTTATACCCACAAACTTCAAAAACTGGTCGAGTTTAATCATGCTGTCACTTGTCTTATTTCATGCTGCGCCACAACTTAATTTTAGGGTCATATCATCGCCGCCACGAGCATCTACTCTTAACAATGTTTAATAATAAAGGTAGGTGTTATTTTTACTTGGATTATGTACTTAACTTGGTTCGATGGTAATAGTTGGCTATTGGAAATTGGCAATCAAAGTATACTCCTTGACCCTTGGCTGGTGGGGAATTTAGTTTTTGGCGATGCAGAATGGTTCTTTAAAGGTTCTCGACCACAAGAACATGCTATCCCAGCCCAGATTGATTTGATTTTGCTGTCTCAGGGGTTACCAGACCATGCTCATAAACCAACCCTCCAGCAGCTTGACCATCAAATTCCAGTTGTGGCTTCTCCCACGGCAGCAAAAGTAGTGCAGGAATTGGGTTATACTTCTATCACATCTTTGACTTTTGGGGAAAGTTTTACTTTAAATAACCAAGTAGAAATTCAGGCTGTACGTGGCTCCACAGTGGGCTACAACCTGGTAGAAAATGGTTATTTGATCACCGAATTGACCAGTGGTTTAAAGCTTTACTACGAGCCACATGGGAATCATTCCCCAGAAATTAAACAGTTTGCACCAGTTGATGTGTTAATTGTGCCAATTATTGATATCACACTACCTATAGTGGGGCCATTTATCAAAGGCAAGATTCAAGCGTTAGAACTTTCCCAGTGGTTGCAACCCCAAGTAATACTACCCACAACGGCTAGCAAAGATTTGATATATGAAGGTTTCCTGGGCAAATTACAGAATCCTGAAGGCACTATTGAGGAGTTTCGTTCATTACTCAAGCAGAATAATTTAGCCCCCCAGGTGATGGAAACAACGCCAGGCGATCGCTTGGAAGTAAAATTACAAAAGCGGGCATTAGCAATATGATCAACAGGGTGGCAATTATCACTGCGGCCAGTCGGGGAATTGGGGCAGGTTGTGCGCGAGAGTTGGCAACCCAAGGCTATAAAGTTGCACTAATTGCCCGTTCTCCTGAGGTGCTGAATTTAGCAACCGAGTTAAGTGGAATTGCGATTCAAGGGTCGATGACAAATCCGCACGATTTAGAGAATTTGGTTGAGACTACATTGGAGAATTTTGGACGCATCGATGCGGTAGTAAATAGTTTTGGCGACCCACCCCGTCCTGATTTGCTGGCGATTTCCGATGCCATGTGGATGGAAAATTTTGAAATGCTATTTTTAAGTGTTGTTCGCATGGCAAGATTGGTCACAGAACCGATGCGGCAATTAGGGGGTGGTGCGATTGTCAACATTTCTGCATGTGACTCCCATGAACCGGAACTAGGCACTCCCTTTAGTGGTACTCTCCGCGCCTCCGCGTCTTTGCGTGACACAAACCCCCACACTAGAAAACAGATTAACACACAATTGCCACCAAGAAGCCGTTGCGATCGCACTACGCCATTCCCACATACCTAATACTTTTACCCACCAAACCCGTTCCCAAAAACCACAATCAGGTAGAAGTCCCATAGGTCATTAATGGTGTTTGGGAGGTATACTCATCTACGCAATTAATTTCTACACCATTAGCAATTTCTTGTTTTACTTTGGCGATGTTTCCCTGTTTGGTATAGATGTGGATGTGCATATTTTTGAGCAAATTACGTCTAATTATTTATAGTCGTAAATTCTCTTTTTATGCACCTTGAACGATTAGCGTAAAAAAAACTCGGACTTGGCGCACTACAGCCCTTAAGGGCATCGCTGCGCGCGGGCGCACTTGGCGGTTAAAAAATTACCTATTGACCTACCCAAGCCAGACATAACTTGCGGAAATCATCGCCACGTACTTCAAAGTTGGGGTACTGGTCGAAACTTGCACAAGCTGGAGATAACAAAACTACAGGTGCTTGATGCTGTTTAGCTAATTCTGCTGACCGAGGAACTGCTGTCTCCATCGTTTCTACGATTTCGTAATTAGCATAACCTACTTCTTGCAAACGTTGAGCAAATGCTGGTGCTGCACTACCAATTAATAACACCGCCGCAGCTTTATCTTTTATTTTGGCTAACCAAGCAGCATCATCACCGGGTTTGGCTTCCCCACCAGCAATCAAAATCGCGGGACTGTCCACAGATGTTAACCCAACTTCTGCTGCATCATAATTAGTAGCTTTGCTGTCGTTAATAAAGTCAATCCCTTCCCAAGTACAAATGTGTTCTAAACGATGGGGAACACCAGAAAATTTCCTAATTGCAGTATCAATAGCGTCGCCTGCAATTCCTGCTAACCTCGCAGCTGCAACGGCCATTAAGAGATTTTGTAGGTTATGTTGTCCTACCATTCGCAAAGCCGAGGCTGATAAAATTCTTTCTGGTGTAGAGTTTGGCTTTAACTTTTCTACAACCCAGCCGTCTTCAATATAAAAGCCTTGTTCACCAACTAAAAATTCTTGCCCTTTGACACTTGTCCAATAAGCATCAGGCCAATGACTGATACCCATTTTGTTTAAATAGGGGTCATCACCATTAAATACTTGAAAATGGGACTGACGTAATAACTTGGCTTTAATGTTGTAGTAATTTTCTAGCGTCTTGTGGCGGGCTAGGTGGTCTGGTGTAAAGGTTGTCCAAATACCAATGCGGGGAGACAAAGTTGCTGAAGATTCTACTTGATAGCTACTAATTTCTGCGATTACCCAATCTGGTAGTTTTTCAGATAAAGCAACTTCACAGGCAGCATAGCCGATATTACCACAGGCAGGGGCATTTAATCCCGCTGCTTGAAATATGGCCGCAATTAACGCTGTGGTGGTAGTTTTGCCATTAGTGCCAGTAATGCCCACCCACGGGGAAGATTGCATATGTCGCCAGGCGAGTTCCATTTCGCCAATGGTTTCAATACCCAGTTCTCGCGCCTTAATTAACAGGGGAATATCCCAAGGGACACCAGGACTGACAACAATTAAATCGGGTGAATCAGTACTATTCAAATCAGGGGAATGCCCTAATTTTACGGTTATTTGCTCGGTAGCGAGTGCTTGTTGTTGTTCGAGGAGGGCAGGAGAGGTGTTACTATCACTTAGCACTACCTCCCATCCTTCCCGTTTCAACAATCTCGCCGTAGCAACACCGGACTTTCCCAATCCAATTACTGAAGCTCTAGGCATAGACTGTAGCAGAGTTCCCTGGTTAAGCACTCATTATCCTAACGCTTATTGGCAAAAATTACACCACCTTTTGTTGCTTTTGGCTACAGATTTTTGACGATGGCACCAAAATCAGCCAACACACGGGCATGATTCCGCAGTAATCCTAGTAAGTGTAGCCGATTGCGTTTGATGTCGGGATTGGAGTCCATAACTAAAACGCTGTCTTCACCGTCGAAGAAATTAGCTACGGTGGGAGCGATTTTAGCTAAGGCGGCTATTAAGAGTTGATAATTGCGGGACTGTTGTGCTTCTTGGGTTTGTGGTACTAATTCTACTAGGGCGTTGTAAAATGCTTGCTCTGACGACTTTTGGAACAGTTCTGGTTTAATTAAATTTTGCGGTTCTAGCTGCTGGAAATCTAAATCACCTTGGGCGGCTAGTTTGGTGGAACGGTTGACGGTTTCGTAGATTTTATCTAGAGTACCATCACGGCGGATTTGTTGCAGATATAAGGCGCGATCGCGTACATCTAGCAAGTCTTCTAACGCTCTTTGGGTGTATTCTGGGTCATTTTCTCCCAAAACAGCGTTTACTAAGTCATAGTCTATTTGTTTTTCGTCTTGTAGTAAGGTGCGGATACGTTGTAAGAAAAATTCTTGCAAGGTTGTGGTTAAAGCATTTTGGTCTTTGTTGTATGTTGCCGCAAAATCTCCTGCTATTTGCGTTAATAACTGCTCTAAATTAATCTGCAAATTAGCAAACCAAGTAATATTAATTACCGCATTAGCAGCCCGACGCAACGCAAAGGGATCGGAAGAACCAGAAGGAATTAAACCTATACCAAAGATACTAATTAACGTATCTAATCTATCAGCTAAACCGACAACTTGACCTGTAAGAGTTCCTGGTAACTCACCACCTGCACCTGTGGGTAAATAATGTTCTACAATTGCTTGAGCAACTTCCGCATCTTCACCACTAGCTAAGGCATATTTTTCACCCATAATACCTTGCAATTCGGGAAATTCATACACCATTTGACTCACTAAATCTGCTTTACATAATAAAGCTGCTCGTTGATTTTGTTGGCGTTGATTTTCTGCTAATTGTAGTTGGCTACTAATGTAATCAGCAATCTTAACAATTCTATCTACCTTGGTACGAACCGAACCTAATTCTTCTTGGAAAGTAACCGTTTCTAACTGTGGTAAAAAGCTTTCTAAAGATTTAGATAAATCAGCTTTGTAGAAAAATTGTCCATCAGCTAATCTAGCCCGAATTACCCTTTCATTTCCAACAGCAATAATATCCGATTTACTAGGATCACCATTAGAAACTGTAATGAAGTGAGGCAATAATTCTTTACTATCCTCAGCTTTAAATACCGGAAAATAACGCTGGTGAGTCACCATCACTTCGGTAATTACTTCCGTGGGTAACTGTAAAAATTCCGATTCAAAATTACCGACTACAGCAGAAGGATATTCCACCAAATTTGTAACTTCTTCTAACAAATCTGGGTAAATAACCGTCGAACCGCCGACTTTTTGCGCTGCGGCTTGCACTTGTTCTTGAATAATCTTAGCCCGTGCTTCCTGGTCAACGATAACATAGGCAGAACGCAGAGTTTCTACATAATCTGTAGCTTGGGCAATAGTCACAGATTCTGGATGTAAAACCCGATGAGCTTCAGAAAGGCGATCGCTTGTAATTATCTTTGATCCGTTAACCAATTCAATAGGTAAAACTTGCTCATCTAACAAAGCCACCAGCCAGCGGATGGGGCGAGAAAACCGCACATCGCCATCACCCCAGCGCATTAACCGCTTACCTTCTAAACCGGAAATCCACTGCGGTACCAATTCAGTTAAGATATCCGCTACTGGACGACCAGCAATACTTTTTTTAACAAAGACAAAATCCCCCTTTTCTGTAGGGCGAATTTCCAAAGCTGACAGTTCTACACCTTGCTTTTTCGCAAACCCTATAGCCGCTGGTGTCGGTTTACCATCCTTAAAAGCAGCTTGGGCGGGAGGCCCCTTAATTTCCTCTTCCCTGTCTGGTTGCTGGGAGGGAAGACCTGTGATGAGTACCGCCAACCGCCGGGGAGTACCGTAAACCTCCACAGAAGTGCTAGAGAGAGTATTGGCTTCTAGACTTTGGGGAACACGCGATCGCCATTGTAATATGGCATCACGGAGAAAACTTGCGGGTAATTCTTCTGTACCAACTTCCAATAAAAACGCAGGCATAGGACTATATTTTAACTTTGCGTAGCTCAACTTTATCAGTCAACTTCCAAGTTTACCTTGTCGGCAGCCTGACATATGCTACGGGCGACAGTTATTTGGCGTTGCGGCTGATATCTAAAATATGATTTACGCGAATTTTACCCACGATAATATAGAATCAATGCCTACAAAAAAATTATCATGGAAACCCTCACCTTACATATACCTCCAGCCGTAGGTTTAACTGATGAGCAGTTTTATCAACTCTGCATTGCTAACGAACCTTGGCAATTAGAACTTACCCACACAGGAGAATTAATTATTATGCCCCCAACAGGCGGAGAAAGCGGAATTAGAAACTCCGATATTAATATTGAACTAGGTTTATGGAACCGTCAAACCAAATCAGGCAAAGTCTTTGACTCCTCCACCGAATTTAAATTACCCAATGGTGCTTATCGCTGTCCTGATGCTGCTTGGGTAAAATTAGAACGCTGGGAAGCTTTAACAAAAGATGAAAAACGACGTTTTCCGCCTCTTTGTCCTGATTTTGTAATTGAATTGCGTTCAGAAACTGATAACCTAGATAAGCTCCGCGCTAAAATGCGGGAATATCAAGAAAATGGTGCGCGTTTAGGTTGGTTAATTGACCCGCAAACTCCCTTAGTAGAAATTTATCGACCAGGACAAAACGTAGAAGTTTTAAACTTTTCTTTTAATCAACCTCCTCAACTTTCCGGTGAATCAGTTTTACCTGGTTTTGTTTTAGATTTAACGATTATTTTAAATCCATAGTTAACAGCTTACAGAAAACTTTCATTGATCAACTTATATTAAACTAGGACTTACGCAAGAACTCTTTGAAACCCTCTTTCCTTAGTGTTCTACAGCCCTTACGGGCATCGCTGCGCGCGTGTGTCCTTTGCGGTATGCGCTGCGCGCACGCTACGCGGTAAGCGGAAGCTATGCCGAAGGCTATACGTTTTTTCATGATTTTGCGTAAGTCCTGTAAACCTCTAATCATTAATTTTTACTAATTAATTCCTCCATTTTCTTTCGCAAACTTAGTGGTCTCATATCAGTCCATACTTCCTTAATGTATTCCAGGCATTCTGATTTGATTCCAGTTTTACCTGCCTCTCTCCAACCAAGTGCATTTTCTCTATCAGCAGGCCAAATAGAATATTGCTCCTCGTGATTAACTACAACTTTGTAAATAGTTTGGTCTTCTGTATCTGCATTATTCATTATTTATTTTCTCCATATTTGTCTATTAATGTATCGGAAGTTGTAATGTCCTTTCTCCCTTACGTCCTATGGGAATACACATTGGTGTTCTCACAACTGGGTCAGGAACAATACGACACTGTAATCCAAACACCTCTTTTACCATCTCCTCAGTCATTACCTGATTCGGCTCTCCAGCCGTAAAAATTCGACCTTCTTTGACAGCAACTAGATAATCTGCATAACGACATGCCTGATTTAAGTCATGCAATACCATAACAATAGTTCTTCCCTGAGTATGGTTTAACTCATATAACAAATCCAAAACCTCTATTTGATGGGCTAAATCTAAAAAAGTAGTTGGCTCATCCAACAGTAAAATATCTGTATCCTGGGCGAGTGCCATTGCAATCCAAGCTCGTTGGCGTTGTCCACCAGACAAAGTATCTAATGCTCTATCTGCCAACTCTAATAGATATGTAATTTCTAGTGATTGTTGGACAATTTGTTCGTCTTTTGCTGACCATTGCTGCAACCAATTTTGATAAGGATAACGTCCTTGCGCCACTAAATCTCTGACTGTTAATCCTTCTGGCGCAACTGGACTTTGGGGTAAAATTCCTAACTGCTGTGCAACTTCTTTGGTAGAAAGATTGAAAATTGAAGTGCCATCAAGATATACTTTACCACCACAAGGTTTCAGTAATCTTGCTAAACCTCGTAATAATGTTGATTTACCACAACCATTGGCACCAACTAAAGCACTAATTTGTCCGGAAGGAATTGCTAAATTCAAGTCACGGATAATTGGCGCACCATCGTAAGCTAAAGACAGACTCTTGGTTGATAATCCTTTCATAATTAATATTTCTCAAATTTATTTTTTACGGTTACGAATTAACAAATACAAAAAATAAGGAGCGCCGATAGCAGCCGTTACCACCCCACAAGGAATTTCAATAGGTGCAAACAAGGTTCTTCCTAGCAAATCTGCCGCCACGACGATCACTCCCCCTAACAATGCAGAAGTAGGAATCAAGCCTTCATGATTTGTACCTACCAACTGTCTGCCTAAATGGGGTGCAATTAAACCCACAAAGCCAATCATTCCCGCAGTAGCGACTCCTGCACCGGCTAAGGCTACACCCACTAGCACGAGTAAACCACGTTGCCATTCCACACGAGTACCTAAGCCTTTAGCGACATCATCCCCTAAATTTAAAACGTTCAAATGTCTTGCCAATGTCAACGCCATCGGTACGAATACAATTAACCAAGGTAAGAAGGAAAAGACTTGCTCCCAGGTGCGTCCATAAACACTACCAGCCAACCACACCAAAGCATCACTGACGCTGTAGATTTCGCCAAAGGTAATCATCAAGCTGGTGAAAGCACTGGCGATCGCAGACAACCCCACACCCATTAAAATTAACAAAATGGGGGAACTACCATTGTTCCAAGCTAAGGAGTAAATTAGTACAGCCATCAATAAAGCGCCGACAAAGGCTGATAGCGGCAAAGTGTAAATTGGGGCTGAAGGAAATAAAATAATTACTGTCACTGCTGCCAGACTCGCACCGGCATTGATGCCAATAATACCGGGATCAGCCAACGGGTTGCGTGTCAGTCCTTGAAAGATAGTGCCAGAAATTGCTAGCGCCACTCCCACCATAAACGCGACAAGGGTCCGGGGTAGACGCAGGTTGTGAATCACGAAAGCATGGTCTGGGTTGCCTGTATCTAGATTTAAGATAGTTTTGATAATATCTAAGGGCGAAATTGGATATTCACCCCTACCCACATTCATCACCATCGCTACCCCAATAACTACTAACAGACATAGCAGGATCAATGGTACGCGTCGGTCTATCCGCAAAGATATGGCCTCAGAACGGATGACGAGCCAATCAACCTTCATTTTTTCACCTTTGATTTAGCCAAGTAGACAAAAAAGGGCGCACCAACCAGTGCTGTCATAACTCCCACTGGTAATTCCTGGGGTTTAAGTAATATCCGGGCGGCAATATCCGCAATTAAAAGTAAAGTTGCGCCTAACACGGCGGAATAAGGCAAAATCCACCGATAATCAGCTTTGATGAAAAATCTCACCATGTGGGGAACAACTAAGCCAATAAAGCCAATGGGCCCAGCAAGAGATACTGAACTCCCCGCCAGTAAAACAACGCTGATGGCTGTCATGATTTTCACCCAAGCTGTTTGTTGACCTAAACCTTTGGCCACATCTTCACCGAGACTCATAGTAGTAATTTGTCTACCCAGGGCAAAGGCCACTACTAAGCCAATAACAACGAAAGGTAATGCTTGCAAGAGGATGTTAAAATCTCGTCCCGCCAGAGAACCAGCTAACCAAAATCTAATTTCTTCTAAGGTGCGTTGACTGACAATCAGAATAGCCGTGGTGAGGGAAGAAATCAAAGCCGTGAGCGCCGCACCTGCGACTGTCAGATTCAGTGGCGTCGGGCCTCCCCGCCCCAGAGAACCCAGGAAATATACTAACATTGCTGTTACACCTGCACCCAAAAAGGCCATAACGGTTAAAACCCCCAAGGAAGAGCTGCCAAACACAAAAATTGTGGCAACCACAGCCAATGCAGCCCCCGACTCAATGCCTAAAATACCGGGATCTGCCAAAGGGTTGCGCGTCAAACCTTGCATTAAGGCTCCAGATACTGCTAGGGCTGCACCTACTAAAAGAGCAACTAGCGATCGCGGTAATCTCACGGTCTGAATCACTAGGTGATCATAGGAACCGTCAAAGGTGACAAAGGATGCCAAAATCTGCCTTAAAGGTATTTCTGCTGCACCTAGAGTTACACTGTATACCAAGCTGATGAGCAAGATAATTAGTCCTAGAACAAGACCAACTAAAGGTGATATTGGTGGCTGTTTCAGTTTTCTCGGTAAAGTTGTGGTTGCTTTTGCCATTCTCTCTACATTTAGCCTTGATGAGTCTATATCTAGTCAAAACCGCAGTTTGGGGATGTTCAGAAACCTCCTACCTTGTAGTTAAAATACTTGACGCTCCTCCAAGTGGGTTGTAATTTCTTTTTGGGTTCGCCATACCGGACGTAACTTCTGGCGGGCAAAAAATTCCAGTTGATCGCCAACATGGGGTGAATGAGGTTGAGTGGCATTACCATAGCTAGTGAGAGCCATTGCTTTGACTGGTTGGGAAAACTCAACAGCCGCAACATAAGAATCACCAGCGACTGGTCGAAAGCGCCCATTACCTGCTGGAGCGAAATTCACTACACGGAAGATGCCGTTATAACCATCACCGCCGTTGGCAGGTAAGTCGAAATTGCCATACTGTAACCGAAAGACATCACCCCAAGGGACATCTAGTTTTCCATAAGCTTTTTCTACTTTTTTTGCTGCCTCTGTCAGTACTTTTACGGCATTTTTAGGGTCAGCCAAGCCTTTAGGTGTTGTGTGTGGGGATTTTTCGTTCCAAGGAGTGCTAAACAATGTATCAAAATCTATATCGTCTAACCAAAAATTAAACAGTACAGCCCCTTGGCTATTAGCATCGGCTTTGCGATCCCATGCTGCCAATATCTCGGCGGCGCGGAGTGTTAATTCATCCTTTTGCTGTTGGGCTGCTGCAATTAAATCATCGAGAATCCGCTCCGCCAGTTCCATCTTTGTAGAATGCTTATAGGCAATCATTTCTGCAAAAGAAATGCTTTTATCTTCAGCTAACATCAAAGCAGAACTTTGGGCCCGGAAGTACATTGGCCCTCGTGGGGCCATATAGGATGGATAATCTGCTGCTTTGATAGCTGGGGGAAAAGTAGTAGTCCACGGTGGATCATTGGCATTTTGTAACCAACCGCTTGGAGGATCAATGACTTTGGGTAAATCTTGGTAAGGGTGATTTTTAGTCCACAAAGTTTTGGATGTATCGCCGGGAACTATACCTTGCCAGTATGCAAAGTCTCCGGCTTGACGCACGGGAACCAAACCGTTGAATAAATGCATAATATGCCCCTCACGGTCGGCATACATGACGGTAAACATCGGTAGTTGCAAGCGCTGCAGAGCCTTTTGGAATTGGGTGAAATTTTTAGATCTGGCCATATCCCACCACTGTTCTAAAACACCCGGACTGTCTTGTCCCACAACCCGCAGCGCCACGGTTTTACCATTTTTCTGCTTAATAACTGGCCCGTGAATAGAACTTTTGACTGAGAATATTTGCTCCTGCAACGAGCCATTTTTTTGCTTCACCTTTAATGGAAAGTTTGCTGTTTGAAAGGGGCGAACTTTGCCATCAAAGAGATAACCGTTGTTTTTTAATTTCAGTTCGTAGGCATCCCAGCCATCGTGAGTATTGACAGTATGAGTCCAACCTAAATTATCGTTGAAGGCGATCGCTAATACTGGAATGCCCACCAATGTTGCCCCATAAGCATCAATACCTGGGGCGGTAATTTGTGCTTCGTACCACAAAAATAAATCTCCCCAAGGCAAGTGAGGATTGGCTAGCAGCATCGCTTTACCACTAGCAGATCGTTTTGGGGCGATCGCCCAACCATTAGAGGCTCCTGGAGACTGGGACTGGCTGAGATCGGCAACACTCTCCGGATTGACTATAAAAGTAAAAAGCAGTACTCGTTGCAGGTGACTTAATACATCCTCTGGCGTCACAGGTAAAACTACTTCTACTTCATCGTCAATTAAATTGGGATGCTCTTGGGCATAAGTATTAATTCCATTGGCAAAGGCATCTATGTAACTGCGAAAAGCAGAACTCTGGTCTTGATACCAAGCACTAGCACTTTTAGGTACGCCCATTGTCAATACCCATTTGTCTGAATCTAGATATTCCTCTCCCCAATATTCCGCAGCCCGTCCCCGTGCTTGTCCGTAGAGGCGCAACAGCAAGTTAGCGTGACTTTGCATTTGCGCCCAACCGAAGGCTTGAAAAGCACCTTGGGTATTTTTTCCGTAAATATGAGGTATGCCGTAGGTATCCCAGAGAATTTCTGTATTTTTGGGTGCAGAGCTGATACTTTGGCTACTCACTACCACCGTAAATATGATGGTGAGTAAAAAAGGTAAAAATCTTTTTAATTGTTTCTGCCAGCTTAAAGGACTATCAAGCTTAGTTTTAGCCGTAAAAAGCATTTTATTTGTAGTTACAGATTAAAGGCTGCTCGCTCGTATGCGCCCAGGGGTTTTTTCCTTCCAAATCTCTGATTTGGGTCAACCAAGGAGATCTTGGTTGGGGCGTAGGGCGCACTCCGCGATCGCCAAGCAAATACCATAGTTGATACCAGACAAGAACAAGAAACGGGGAAAACGACCACGATTTAAAAAACAATGAAGGCTAGAACATGAATAGCGAAGTCGATACTAGATGTTACCTGGGGTACTTTCCTGCAAATTATGCAAGCAGTAGCAATCAGCCGCAGCAACAACACAAGATGCCAAGGCGTTGAAATTAAATGCAATTTATTACTAATAAACACTAAAATAAAACAGAACCTGTGTCAAGATTATACGAGTATTAATTGCAATATTTTGTTATTATGGGTAAATAGTTTTGTGATCAATTCTAGACTACATCTGTTTTTAGCTATAATCTAAAGTTAATCTTATAAATATTTATTGCTTTAAATTTACGTCAAATGGTTTTATTTTAAAGAATAAAAGAAAAATACTATCAATAAATACGAGTGAAACTCCCAAATTAGTAACTTATGGTACAAACTTGGTACAGAGATAATTCTGACCTTTATGCAGAGATGAGCGATCGCTCTTTTAATGACTCTCTCTACAGGAAATTCCTGCTCAGAAAAGCTAGGTTAATTGCAGATTTGTCATCTCAATTGTGGCTAATTAGTGTTCAACGAGCAATGAGACGATGGCGTTGATTAACTCATTGGGTTCCACAGGTTTTGCTATATGACGTTGAAAGCCAGCAGCGAGAGCTTGTTTTTCATTAAAGTCTCCAGCATAAGCAGTCAGTGCGATCGCCGGCATTTGCCCGCCCTGTTCTGGTGGCAAAGCTCTCACTTGCCGTATTAGCATGTAGCCATCCATATCTGGCATTCCAATGTCACTGACGAGGATATGTGGCGGAGATTGTGTTAACGCTGCCAAGGCTGCACTGGCTGAAGTTGCGGAAATGACGCTGGCCTCGGCCTGCTCTAACAAAAACACAATCAACTCTCGTGTATCGGTATCATCATCCACCACTAAAACTTGAATGCCTTGCAAATTGAGGGATGACTGGGAGAATTGCTCCTTTTGATTTGCTGCTGGACTTATGGGCTGGAGTGGTAACCTGATGGTAAAAGTGACTCCTAGCCCTTCACCGGGGCTGTCTGCCTCCACGGTGCCACCATGTAATTCCACGAGATGATGTACAATAGCTAATCCTAATCCTAATCCGCCAAACTTACGTGTTGTAGTACTATCGGCTTGACGAAAGTAGTCAAAGATGTATGGCAAAAAATCTGAAGCAATGCCCTTGCCGTTGTCGCCGATGGTGATTTGAGCATGATGATCTATCTGCTCTAGTCGCACCTCAACCTTACCGCCTGCGGGGGTGAATTTAACGGCATTGGCAAGCAGATTCCACATTACTTGTTGCAAGCGAGTAGAGTCTCCTAAGACAAGTTTCACCTGAGATGCCAAACTTGTTTCTATGGTGATGGATTTAGCTTCTGCTGCCAGTCGCACGGTTTCCAGGGCAGCTTGAATAGTCGATGCTAAATTTACTGGACTGACATTCAAACTGAGTTTTCCTTGCAAAATCCGGGAAATATCAAGCAAGTCTTCAATCAGCTCCGATTGTAGCTTGGCATTGCGCTCGATAGTTGCCAAGGCTTGTGCCGTCTTCGCTTGATCTAGCTTGCCGTTCTGAAGTAGCCTTGACCAGCCTAAAATTGGATTGAGAGGCGATCGCAACTCATGGGACAGCACTGCGAGAAATTCATCTTTGACTCGGTTGGCTGTTTCTGCGGCACTTCTTGCTGTTCGTTCTGCTTCGTAGAGGCGGGTACGGGTAATCGCCTGGGCACATTGTTGGGCCAGGGATAAGATAAACACTTGTTGCTCTCTCTCCAACTGTTGCGGCTCCGTGAAACCAAAGGACATGCCTCCGATGGCCCGACCTTCAACCATCAGGGGAATGGAAATCCAGACTTCAAAGTTGTACCGCTGATACTGTTCCCTGAGATGCGGATAGCGCATTGCTCGTTTTTGTGATGATTCTGCCCAAATCGGCTGTCCGGTGCGTACGGCTTCTGCTAAAGGTACAGACGCATCGAGCGAAAAACGCTGCCAACCGTTGAGTTGCTCTAGTTTACAGCCCACGTTGCGGACGACTTCGAGTTCCGTACCACTGTCATCCACTAAAGCCACAAGGGCATAATTAGCGCCCAGAGCGGCAATTCCTTGATCTACAATCACATCTGCCACCTGGATGGGAGTTAGGGATTCCGAAAAAGCAGCCGTTACAGATTGAAGCCGGGTAATGCGCTCGGCAGATTCCTCTGCGGCTTGTTGCGACTGCTGTGCCTCCCGGTAGAGGCGAGCATTATCAATGGCGATGGCTGCTTGATGGGCGATGTCTTCTGCTAAGGATACATCTGCTGGACTATAACGGCGATGGGATTCAGCCGTGACAAAGGTAATTGCCCCTAAAATCTGTCCCCGGGCAATTAATGGTGAGATCATGCCAGACCTTAAGCCCAGTTCGCGTAATATTTGTAAATGTTCAGGATCTTGAGCCACCATTTCCAATACAGCATCGGGAATTTCTGACACTATTTCGGTTTTTCCAGTTCGTAGCACCTTGGGTACTCCCTCTGTTTCGTCCATGTGTCTGGGATATTGTCGATGAATTTCCCAGGCCAATGCCACTTTTGTGGGATCACAGTGAGCCACTGCAACCCGATGAATGAATTGATTGTTTTCCAGCAGGTCGATGGCACACCAGTCCGCAAAGAATGGCACCACTAGATTCGCCACACTTTTTAAAGTACATTCATCATCCAATGAGGATGCTAGTGCTGTACTGACTTCTGCGAGAAATGCTGATCGTTGCTGGTCGGCTTCTGCTTTGATGCGTGCAGTTTGCTCTTGAACCTGCTGCCGGATCAATTCGGCGCGTTCGGCTTCTGCCTGTTTACGTTCGGTAATATCATGCATGACAACGACTGCCCCCTGTTTTTTGCCCTGGCTATCAACGATGGCCTGTCCACTGGCAAGCAGCGTTTTTGCCCTTCCCTGTGTGGACGAAATCACCATTTCCACATTCTCAACTATTTCACCCTGTAATGCTCGAAATAGCGGGATCTCGTGTTTGGGCATCAGCGTTGTGCCATCTGGTAAATACAAGTCATAGTATTCTGCCCATTGATCAGGTGGTAGTGGTTGCTCCGGCAAACCATGAAATTTTCGTGCGGCTCGATTAAATAAAGTTAAAATTCCCTCGGCATTACACGCTACGATTCCTGCCTGCACATTATCAAGCAGTACTTTGAGTAATTCCTGTTCTGTTGCCAAATCAGCTTCGGCTTGCTGCCGCTCGGCAATTTCCCAGTGGAGTAATTCGTTGGCTTGGGATAATTCAGCCGTTCGTTGGGCAACTAAAAGCTCCAACTCCTGCTGGGCTTGTTGCCGTGCTGCTTCTGTTTGCTGTCGCTCCAGTTCGGTGGCGATCCGCAGAGCAAAGATGGTCAATAGGGATTCGGCAAGTTGAACATTTGTCAATGCCTTACTATCCATCACCCCCAGTAGCCCCATAGGTACGCCTGTTGCGTCAAAAAAGGGAATTGCTACATAGCTTTCCACCTTGAGAGGTTTCAGCAGCGGCGCGTTGGGAAACAAAGCTTGGACTCGATGGGGATAGCAGCACAATTTTTTTGTCTGAAGTACTTCCCGGCAAGGGGTGTCATGCAGCTGGTATTCAAAGTTGTCGATGATTTGCCCCTGTCCATAGGCAGCGATCGTCCGAATTGCTTCGTGCTGATCTGCGTCCACCAAACCAATGTAGCTGTAATCAACCCCCAGTACTTTACTCAAATGTTCTACCAAAGCCAAGAAAAATGCTTCACCCGTGACAGCAGAAACACCTTGAGTCACTTCTAGCAATGCTGCATCGATTTGAGCAATTTTACTGGCTACCAGTCGTAGTTCTAGTTCATCCATCACCATTGCGGCAAAATCCGCCAAGGCGGCTTTTTGTTCATTAGTTAAGCCATCATGCGGTTGTGTATCTAACAAACAAAGAGCGCCTAAGTTGAAGCCATCTGGAGTCAGCAATGGTGCGCCGGCATAGAACCGCAAACCCGGTTCATTTTGGACAAATGGATTAAAGGCGAGCCGATTGTCTTGCCTGGTGTCGGGAATCACTAAAACCTCGTTAGATAATAGCGTCAAGCTGCAAATAGTTGCATCTCGCTGCACCTCACGTATATCAATGCCATAGGAAGATTTAAACCAGCCTCTCGATTCATCAACCAGGGAAACCAGTGCCATGGGCATATTAAATAAACGCGCTGCCAAAGAAGTGATGCGATCAAAGGCAACTTCCGCTGGTGTGTCGAGAATATTGTATCGCCGCAGTGCCTCTAAGCGTTCTCCTTCATTTGCAGGTAAAGGGGTAGTTGTTGCAATGGGTTTAGGGGAAGTTTCAGTCATGGACGTTGAGTCAATGGGCGAGTAGAAGGCTGGAAAGTAATGGGAATTATCTTATTATTACCTGCTGCTAGAGTGCCTAACCAATTCACGCTAATTTAAGGAAAAGGATAACCGCAAAAAACTAAAACGTGGTAAAACAGGACGAACTTCGCAACAAATTAAAGCAAACGAGAATCCGCTTGGGTATGAGTCAGCAAGATTTGGCTAATTTGGCTAGCGTGACTCGTCAAACTATTAGTGGTGTGGAATCAGGACAATATGCACCATCCACCACCATCGCCCTGCGGTTGGCAAAAGCCCTGGGTTGTCAGGTGGAAGATTTATTTTGGTTAGAGCAAGATTTACCAGAAATAGAAGCCGTACCCGCTTACAATGTGCCATTAGGTCAGCGTTTACGGTTAATTTTGGCTCAAGTTGGCAAACAATGGATTGCTCATCCCTTGATTGGTCAAGATGCTTTTCGTACAGAGATGGTACCAGCTGATGGGGAAGGCGATCGCCTGCCTGGGACACAGACAATTCGTGTCCAGCTCTTAGATGATCCCGGTAATTTGCATCAGACGGTGATTTTAGCTGGTTGTGCGCCGGCTTTATCTTTATGGGCCCGGGCTGCGGAACGTTGGCATCCCAATTTGAGGGTACATTGGACATTAGATAACAGTATGACGGCATTGCACCGCCTACGTCGGGGAGAAGTTCACTTTGCGGGGATGCATATGTACGATCCCCAAACGGGGGAATATAATACTCCTTTTGTGCGTTCTGTTCTTCAAGGCGCAGCGGCTGTACTAATTAATCTTGGGGTTTGGGAGGAAGGAATATTAACTCAGCCAAATAATCCTCTAGGTTTGAAAACTATTGCAGACTTAGTACAACCTGGTGTGACCATTGCCAACCGCGAAGAAGGTTCAGGTAGTCGCCAAGTCTTAGAGCGATCGCTTAACGATGCCAATATTCCTTTTACAGCCGTCAAAGGATTTGACTACATTGTCCACGGGCATCTAGAAGTAGCCCAAGCAGTGGCTAGTGGAAAAGTTACATCTGGTATTAGCACTGCATCTGTAGCCGCCGCCTTCGGGTTAGGATTTATCCCTTTACAAGAATCACGCTATGATTTGGCGGTTCTCAAGTCATACTTAGACGAAGCCCCAGTACAACAATTATTAGGCACTTTAGGACATCGCCGGGTACTCTCACAGTTAGAAGCTATAGGTGGTTATAATACTAGCCAAACTGGGGAAGTTGTGGCTACAATTGAGGACTAATTTTTATTTAATGTCTGTTAATAATGCGCTTACTTGCTCTAAAGAGTTAAATACGCAATAAGCCAAATTTGTAATTTCCCAAGATGGCTGTTCTATATCGGGAATCATAATAGGACACATACCTGCTTGAAAAGCAGCTTTCACACCTACACATGAGTCTTCAAAAACTACACACTGCATAGGTGCAATATTCATCCGGCGGCTGACTTCTAAAAAAATATCTGGTGCAGGTTTGCCCTCGGCAACATCTTCACTAGTAACAATAGTAGTGAAGTATTGGTGAATATCAGCATTTGTCAATCGGCGGATGGCTCTAACGCGGTCTGTCCCGGTTGCCAATCCAATAGTTACATTTAGGCTACTGAGTTGCTTCAGCAAATCTAAGACACCAGGCTTTAATGGTAGACCTTCTTCGATTTCTCGTGCATCGCCTATTTCAATGCGTTTTGTGGTCACAGAATCAAAAGGTAAGCTATCCCCATATTTCTTTTTGAGTAATTTTTCCCGCCATGACAAATCTCGACCAACAATTTCGAGGTATAAATCATCATTCATAATATAGCCAAAATTACTGAGAGCCTGCTTCCAAGCCCATCGAGCAATGCTTTCCGTATCAAAAAGCAAACCATCCATATCGAAAATTGCGGCTTGAAAACTTGGTAACACATTAAGTCCTTTGATTTGGTAGGGAGTGGGGAGTAGGGAGTGGGGAATCCCAGTGACCGGAAGAGGCAGGGTAAACAAGCCCTTTTCTCCTGCGTGGAGCAGAGCAGAACACGGGTACAAGCCCCGTCCACTTCAGCAAATGATACAGTGAGCCTGCGATGCCCTGAGCTTGCCGAAGGGTCGAACCGCTCAGTGCGCCGCTTCTGGGATGCTCATAAGGGGCGGAGTCCAAGCTTCGTCTCGGTTTCGCCCCCTACCCCCTGCCTCTTTCCCCACTAAGCAGGAATAAATTCCATTGCTACACCGTTCATGCAGTAGCGTTTACCAGTGGGTGCCGGGCCATCGTTGAATACGTGACCTAAATGACCACCACAACGACTGCAATGTACTTCTGTTCTGGTCATAAAAAACGACCGATCTACGGTAGTGGCGATCGCACCGTCAATTGGTTGATAAAAGCTAGGCCAGCCGGTACCACTGTTGAATTTGGTTTCAGATGTAAATAGTGGTTGTTCACAGCCTGCACAGATAAAAGTGCCTTCAGCATATTGTTTATCTAGTGGGCTGGTAAAGGCGGGTTCAGTTCCATGTTTGCGTAAAACGCGAAATTGTTCTGGTGTTAAAGTGGTACTCCACTCTTGTTCTGTTTTGGTAATTTCAAAGTTACTTTGAGAAGTTGTCATGTTTGCTGAACCCCAGTTGATATTGCGTACTAAAAATGTGGTGCCGATGATGACTGCACTACTCTCTAAAAAATAGCGTCTGTTCATATACCTATTTTATCTTGAAAAAATATTTCGCTGTGCTGTCACCCTCTTAAAAACACAGTTGGAACTCTTCTGTGGTCACATTAGGGTTGGTTTGCAGATAATTACTCAGGCGATCGCAAGCTAAGTCCAGCAGCTGATCGAGATTTGATGTTTGCAGTTCTATTTGCTGTAAATTCCACAATTTAATTGTGGCATCTTGACCACCAGAAACCAGCATTTTGCCATCGGGACTAAAACTTACACTCCTGACACCGCCGTTATGTCCTGAGAAAGTTTTTAGCAAAATACCACTGGTGACACTCCAAAGTTTAATGGTACCGTCGTCACTAGCTGAGGCGATGATTTTGCCGTCGGGGGAGAAATTCACGTTGACAACTACATCATTATGCCCCTCAAAGGTGTTCAGTAGGGAACCGTCCACACTCCAAAGTTTCACGGTTCTGTCCTGGCTAGCGGATACAATGGTTTTGCCATCGGGAGAAAAATTAATACTCCAGACACTAGCACTATGTCCTGAGAGAGTTCTTAGCAGGCGACCGTCTCGTCCCCAGAGTTTGATGGTTTTGTCGGCGCTGGCTGAGGCGATGGTTTTGCCGTCTGGGCTAAATTTAACGTTAGTCACCCAACCATGATGACTGGGGAGAGTTCTCAGCAGTCCACCGTCTCGTCCCCAGAGTTTGATGGTTTTGTCGGCACTACCTGACGCGAGAATTTGATTATCAGGGCTAAAATCCATACTTGTTACCCAGTGTTTGTGGCCTTGGAGAGTTTGCAGCAAAGTGCCATCGCGCTGACGAAGTTGGATTGTCTGGTCTGCACTGGCCAAAGCAACTATATTGCGATCGCTAGTAAAGCTGATGCTAGTAACATGATCAATGGGTGAAGGTAATGTTTTTAGCAACTGACCCTGCAAATTCCACAATTTCATAGTGTTGTCGGTACTAGTAGAGGCAATGGTTTTACCATTAGCAACGAAGCTGACATCATTGACACTACCTTGATGTCCATAAAAACTTTGTGGTAGGGTTGTTTCTATTTTCCACAGTCGGACAGTATGGTCATCACTAGCTGAGGCTAGTTTGGTGCTGTCTGGGCTAAAGCTTAAACTATTAACTTCATGGTTATGTCCTGGCAAAGTACCTAGCAAGTTACCTGCGCGAGTCCAAAGTTTAATAGTTTTATCAGCACTAGCTGAAGCAATCATTTTACCATCGGGAGAAAATCTCACTTCCCAGACACTAGCGTCATGCCCTTCGATAATTCTCAGTAACTTACCATCACGACTCCAGAGTTTAATTGTTTGGTCAGCACTAGCTGAGGCTATTGTTTGTCCATCGGGACTAAATATGACATCTAAAACTTCTCGCGTGTGTGCTGGTAAGGTTGTTAACAGTTGGCCATCCAAACTCCAAAGCTTAATTGTGCCATCATCGCTAGCAGAAGCAACTGTATCACCATCTGGGGAAAAACTGACGCTATTGATACTGCGGCTATGTCCTACGAGGGTTACGAGTAAATTGCCGTCACGAGTCCAGAGTCTAGCGGTGTTATCGTTGCTACCAGTGGCAATCATTTTACCATCTGGGGAAAAACTGACGCTATTTACACCATGCAGATGTCCTGTCAGAGTTGTGAGTAATTTACCGTCACGGCTCCAGAGTTTCACAGTTTTGTCAGTACTAGCAGAGGCTAATGTCTGGCTATCAGGTGAGAAACTGACACTATTGACACTATCGCTATGCTCTGCAAGAGTTGACAGTGGACTGCCATCACTATGCCAAAGTTGAATGCGGTTGTCAGCAGTACCAGAGGCCAAAATTTGACCATCCGGGGAAAAACTGATGCTGGTAACCCAAGCATCATGAGTCAAGCGGTTACGTTCTTGTGTGCCATAGACTGCTTGTTGGAGAATATTTGTAGTTTGATTTAAAGTATTTTCCGGGGTACCGGGAGTTATTTTTTGTACTACCCTCCCTACTTGAACGCTAGTGAGTAATGCTTCTAATTGTTGATGGGAAAGGAGAAGGTTTTCTGACAAAGAATTTAAAGCTTGTATCTCTCGTAACTGCGCTTTTTGGGTTTGTTGATAAGCTAAAATAGCTAAACCAAAAGCAGTCAATCCCAATATACTGATAATTGCCGCAGTTCTTTGCGCTTGCTTGAGTCTACTTTTTTCTTGTTGTTGTTGGCGTCGTCTTTCTATTAAACAAGCTTCAATAAAACGTTGGACATCAAAAGAAAGTTGATCTGTATAATTGACATAAATTTCTTCAGCTTCGGCGAGACGAACACCTTGCAATAAGAAATCAGGTTGTTCATCGCTGTGGCGCCACAAAGCAGCTGCTTGGGTAATTTGACGATGCGATCGCAACTTAGCCCGATTTTCCTCTAGCCACCAGCGCAATGTTGACCAGTAGCGAATTAGAACTTCGTGGGCTACTTCTATGGTTACTGCTGGGGATGGGGACATGGGAGGATTCAGTGACTCCTCTGGAGTGGGGGGGAAATGTGGAGATGGAGAGGAAGTTTTTCCTTGTCCTTTGATTCCTCTAAAAGCGTTTGGATCTTCTTCTAAATTTATGACTACCAACTTGGCGGTAGTTAATGCTTGCAATGTTCTTTCAACTAAAGCCACTGGATATTTTCTGACGATTAATTCAGATTTCAATACCCGTCGTCTGGTGTCTTCTGTACCTTCACCTAATTGAGTCAGTGATAAAAAAATCCACCGCGCACATTCTTGGGCTTCTGGATCTAAACTTTCGTAAACTGTTTGTGCTTTACTTTCCAGCGCCCCTTTAATCCCACCTAAGTGCTGCTGGTAGGCTTGTAAGGTCATGACTCCATTTTCGCGGTATTCCCATAACTGTGCGAGCACAAATTCTAATAGTGGTAAGTCTCCGGGGGATTGATTTAACTCCTGTATCAGCACCTCTACCAATTCCGGTTCGACCGTTAAACCTACTTGTTCGGCGGGGTTAATAATAGTGCGGCGATATTCTTCTGCTGTTAAGCAGGGGGGTAACAGCACACTCGACTGCTGTAAAAGCTTGGCTAATGTCGCTACTTCTAAGGAAGGGGCAATAAAGTCTGCCCGCAAGGTAATAATTAATTTAAACTTGTCTGGTGTATATTCCAGCGCCCCTAAGACAATTTCTAAGAAACGCTGCCTATCTTCACTAGGGGTGAGGGTAAATAATTCTTCAAATTGATCTACTACCAAAATTACCATTGGTTCTGGGCGATCGCCTACCCAATTTTTAAATCCTTCTACCCCTTGATACAACATCCCTTCTATTTGCATTTGCTGGTAAGCTTTTTCGCGCTCTGTACCACTATCTACCAGGCGACGTGATAATGTTTGCAGGGGATTTGCTCCAGGGCGAAAGCTTCTAATCCACCAATCTTGGCTACCTGGTAAAAGTTTTCCTTGTCGTAATTGAGCCACTAATCCGGCTTGTACTACAGAAGATTTACCACTACCCGATGCTCCCACGACAGCAATAAATGACTTTTGCCTTAAGTCGCTAATGAGTTGCTGCACCACAATTTCTCGACCGTAAAAATACTGAGCATCTTCTGCGGTAAAAGCTTGTAATCCCCGGTAAGGACAAATCCCTAAGTCAATGGCTGCCGTTGAGAGCATACTTCTACTGCTCTTGCTGGCAGGTATAATTTCAATTACACCTTGTGTCCCAGATAACCAAATATGCAGCGGTAATTCGTGGTGACAAGACAATTGCAATTGTGTAATCCAAGCGGCTGCTGACAAGCTAGGTTGTTGTTGGGCTATTTCTAAGGTAGAGTGTAAAGCCTGAGCAAATTGTTCAGGATGATTTTTCAAGGAAGCAGCAGCAATTATACATTGTCCTTGTTCAAATCCTAGTTGTAAATCTTCAACCCAATCTTGGATGTGTGCATAATTATTTACTCCTACTGGACAATCTAAGATAATAATTTGTTGGGCATAATTGGAACGTCTTAACTCTTGTCGTAACCAAGAACGACTAAGGCGGATATCTTCTGCTAAAACTAAGGCAGGTTCACCAGCTTCAGTTTCCTCGATTCGTCCACGTAAATATAACAGTACTGTGCCGAAAGTTTGGGAATTACTTTGTAGACAAGCTTGAATAGTAGTGTGTAAATCTTCAGTAGTAATGTTGAGACTGCGCCGCCAATACTCTAATTCAAATCCACCGACAGATCCTAAGAATTTACTAATAGCAAGGGTAGTTTGATGATTTGCTAATCCTTCTAATATTAATGCTTTTCTAGGAGATGCAAATTCTCCAACTGCTGGTTTTAAACCCAGAATAACGTCCCCTACTCCTTCGACAATCCGCTTGGGTGTTTGCTGCGGATATTCAGAATAAACTTTGGTGTCACCTCTGGTTTTATTTTGCTGGTTAATTAACCGTAATTGCTGGTTTGTTTGTTCTATATATTGCCGCGTTTGCTGATAAACATATTGATAAAGTCCATCAGCATGAATCAAACCTTGGGGATCAGCTGCTTCACCTCGCAATCCCCGCATCAAGTAATAAGTGAACACACCATGTCCCAATTCGGGAAATTCCCATGATTGTTGATTGGTATCACAAGAAAGCAAGGCATAAAATCCTTTACTTTCCTTTGCTCGTTGGCGCAATAATTCTACCATCTGCTGTGTGGGGTTAGACAAAGATGGTTTATGGGTATCACTTTTTGCACCTCGGAATGTCAGTCCACCACTATGACAAGCATCCAGCCACACTAGCTGAGTTTGTACCCCGCTATTTTCTAATAGATGTAAAAGTTCTTGTAACCCTAAACCTGTGTTAATTAAATCATTTGTTTGAGTATCTGTGAGACACAAAAATGCTTGCTGGGAATTTGGCTCTAGCATCCCGTGTCCAGAAAAATAAAATAAAATCGTATCTTGTGGTTGAGCAGCAGTAGTAATTTGGTTTAAGCTAGCACGCACTGTAGCCAGGGTGGGTGGCTGGGAAGTCAAATCATGATGAACCCGTTTTTCTGTATGGGGAAATTCTTGGGTAGCGTCTGCTAAGGCTGCGGCTAAACCCTGACAATCAACAGCTGAGTAGCGCAGTGGGGGTAATCTCTCATCTTGGTATTGGTTTACTCCCACCAACAACAGCCAGAGTTGTGCTTCTCCTATTTCGAGGACATGCGTTAAGTGACTGGTAGCGACACCGAGTGGAGACATTTTAATGTTAATAGGTAATTTAGCTGTTTTAAATGAAGATTTTCGGCACGTCAGCCAAAGACTATGCCGTTTTCAGTGGTATACCACTAGTCAACTGACGATCCCAGATATGCATCATCAACATTGATAAAACCCATTGGCCCAATGCGATCGCCTCCTAAAGACGGGGGATCGCTGATAGTAAACGCTCTTTGTGCGATTATCTACGACGGGGCGTAGGCGATAGCGCAGAGCGCACTGCCGCAGGCGATCGCCACCCAAAAACCCTGATGATCTCTGACACCCCCGGCAATTTTTGTGCCAGCAGTTGTCGTACACACACTATTTTACACACTGTAGTCTTCGCTAACCCAAGTTCAAGCACAGCTTAAAGACCATCTAAGTTAAAATTTGATTTTTTTGCCCAGTCAGGGAGAATTACATTGCTGGGGTTGCATCGTCCGTAAGTTGTGGTATTGGGCGTTTGTACTAACATTACACAACTAACAGTTAATCCTCAAAATTTAGTTGCCAGTATTCTGTTTATCTTAATACCTATCGGATAATTATTAAAGTTTTCTGGTTTATTTACTTGCTAGGTTAGTTGCCGTTGCTTTAAGCCGCATTATACCTAGAGTTAGCCAAAAAGTTCATTAGATGATACATAATTGCGGCAAGTTTTACCTGCTAATATTACCTGTATAAGCTAATAAATTTGCAAAAAAACGCCAAATTGGCAAGATATATTAAATTATCTTTGTTAGATTATTAATTGTAAAAGACTTGTGGGCTTTATAGTCCAGGGTTTACTACACTTCAAGAGCATGGACTATAGAACTAATTGCATTAGTTCGTGAGGATTGTGCTCTATGAATTGAAGATTGCTACTATTTTTTTGTAGTAATCTCCAGAACCCCTTCTTCTCGCAAAAGGGACAAATAGAATCATAAGTCCTTGTTGATTTACTCCTATCCATACCTCGTTCATCCTTATGGGCGAGGTATTTTTCATGAAAGAGGAGTGGGGTTTACCCACTAAAACTACTATTTTCGGTTTTCCGAACTCAAACAAGTGTAGTTTACCGTACATTTCTTGGATAAACACTTAGGTTCGGTAATCATCATGAAGAAGTGATAAAAGCCGAATTTACACTAATTTTGTTTTTGCCTAGGATATAAGCATAAAACTCAAGTTTGTCGGTCATAAATACTTATTACGAAGAGGTGTACATATGGCAGTAGTACGTTGGAATCCTTGGCAAGAAATCAATACCTTGCAACGTCAAATCAATAATTTGTTTGATGAAGAAATGCTACCTTCAACATTGGTTGAAAGAAGTTTAAACAGATTTCCTGCTGCTGAGTTACAAGAAACCGAAGAAGCAATTCATTTAAAGCTAGAACTACCGGGAATTGATTCTAAAGACCTAGATGTGCAGGTGACAGAAAAAGCTGTTTATGTTAGCGGTGAACGTAAATCTGAACATAAATCTGAAGACAAAGGGGTAATTAAAAGCGAATTCAGTTATGGCAAGTTTCAACGTGTAATTCCTTTGTCTACTCGCATTCAAAATACCAATGTTACCGCAGAATATAAAGACGGTATTTTGACTTTGACACTGCCTAAAGCTGAAGAAGAAAAGAACAAAGTCGTCAAGATTAATCTCCAGTCAGCGGGCTAATATCGCTTTCTCTCAGAATGCGAATTGCTAAGTAAATACAGGGCTAGTTTCTTCTAGCCCTAGTTATTGAAAAAGGCAGAAGTACGCTTATCTGAGGGCAGAAAGTTTTATTTAAAAAAGTTAGTTATATTTTATACTAAAAAAACGCATAATTGATTGCGGATTGCTATATAAAACTTAAAGAGCTAATTTCCGAAATTCTTCTCATGAAGTTTGGAGCTAATACTATTCAAATTTCTCAAAAAGGTGAGTAATGAATAATCCAAACTTTAAGAAAACATCGATCAACTTTTTAAAGGCTTTTCTGGCAGCAGCTACACTGATAACTACTGCATCTGTTGGTCCCGCTCTTGCTAATAAAGTTGAAATTTTAGGTGCAGAATATGGTGGTAACGGTTGTCCTGGTGGATCTGCGAGTGTGAGCGTTAGTCCCGATGGACAAGAACTAAGTATTCTATTTGATCAGTTTATAGCTCTAGGAAATAAGACAGAAGAAAGCCGTAAAAGCTGTAACTTGAGCATACCAATTCAAGTACCTCAAGGTTTTCAAATTTCCCTCTACGACGCTGATTATCGGGGTTATATTGCTCCCCGTACAACAGGAAGGCTAAGAGCCGAGTACTTTTTTGCTGGTCAGCGTGGCCCTGTTTTTTCTAGGACATTGAAAGGTGAAAGTGATTACAACGTTCGAGATAAATTAGTGACTGTGGCTGATGTCTGGTCACGTTGTGGTGACAGCGTGAATATGCGGGTAAATGCTGCAATGACCGCCAGTGGTTCAGGGATGGCGACTGTTGACTCTTTTGACCTCGCTCACCGTGGTTTGATTTATCACATCAAATATCGCCAGTGTCGTTAGTTGTTTTCAAAGCGGGAAGTAACAAAACTCCTAGCTTTGGAAAGATTATCAGACATCAGTTTATTTGAAAACCGTATAGGCTAGCCTTCTCTTAAAGTAACCCAACATGGATTAGTGTGTTGGGTTTTTTAACTGCTAGTACAAGTCAGAAATTGGGCGATCGCTTCTGTAAATCCGGCAAATGAACTATAGTTTTTTGATACAATAGCTACGTTAAAACCTAATTTTTGGGCATTGGTCGCTGTATAAGGGCCAAAACAAGCAATCACGCAATTTTCATAATCGCTGTGTGAGTTAACCATTGTCAAAAAGCTTTCTATTTCTACTGTGCTGCTAAAGGCAATTACATCTATCAATCCTTGTTGAATCAAATTTAATTCAATTGCATAGATATCTTTATGTAAGCACTGTGTAATATATGCGGGGACACGAGTTACTTTTAATCCCAATTTATATAATTCTGAAATGAAGTTAGGTACAATATTCGGCTCAGGTATCCCAATAACTTCAGGAACAGGTACTAAGATTTTTTGCTGATGAATTTGCGGAATTTTGGCTAATTCGTTCACTATACCCTTAGGGCTAGGTTCTGATGGGATTAAATCAACTTTGCCAAAACAAGATAATAATATATCTGCATCTTTCCCTAAAGCACATAATTGACAACCTTTAAGGGCAGATATGCCAATATTTAAATTATTCATACGCTCAAAAAACGCCATGATGCCGTTTCTACTGGTAAAAGCAATCCAATTAAATTCATTTAGGCGACTGAGTGCAGCGTCTAATTCTGTGTACTTTGATAAATAGCAAGTTTCGACGGTGGGCATAAGTACAGGTAGGCCACCTTGTGTAATAATTTGTTCTGAGAACCGAGAAGCATAATTTCTCGGTGCTGTGACTAAAATTCTTTTGCCATATAAAGGCAATTTGGGCGATGGAGTCAGCAGATGGATATTGGGTAAATCTGTTTGCATGAGTCAACCAAAATTTTGCCGTATCTTGGCCTTCTATGCTAACCGGAAGTGGAATTATATATCTTTCTGCTTGGTGGGTATGGGTATAAGCAATTACACCAATACCCAATGTTATTTTTAATTATTTCTGAGTATATTTATCTACTATTTTCGCCAAATCGGGTACTGCTTCCTCTACATGTTTTTTGGCTGTCCCCCGAAACTTGTCGTACGTTCCTTTAACGATTTGGCGTTTTGTGTACTGGACTCTAGCATCGGTAACACCGAGTAGTGCATCTGCGGTGTCAGAGCGACTAGTGACGAGATGAGCGGCTGGATCACCCTTTTCTACACCCTCATTCCACAAAGGATCAAGGGCTGTCAAGAACTGGGGTAGTAGCTGCTCGACAACATAGGGAATATACCCTGGTTTCACTCCCTTGAGGGCTGCGAAGGCAGTTTTCAAGGCTATGCCGCTAATGCCTGATTTGGCAGCTAATTGCTGGTCAATCATATTACAGCAATCGTCTACAACCATAGCTTTTTTGTTGGGGTCTAACAGATGATCACTCAATCCCATGTAATGTCTCCTGAGTATAAAATTACCTGATTTTTCTACACTTAATTTTCCTCACACCAATCTCTCCTACAGGGAAGAGTTCATGTGTTTGGGGATTAACCATACATGATTGTGGTTCATATCAATGAAAATAAATGTAAAAATTTAGCAAAGATTCTCTGGGTTTTAGCGGTTTATCCTCAGAAACTTTCTAGCCTGCTGAGTACGGTTTACCGCCATTTGCACTTTGTAAATACATTGCAACATTTGTTTACATAAGATAATATTTAATTACATAAGCAAACGCAAATAAACCTAAACCCATGAAAACTGATTTTGATTTCCCTAAAAAAGATTTAATTGGCCCCGTTGTTTTTCGCCCTGATTTTAATGACTTCGAGACGATTAATGCTAACCAAGCTTGGTCATTATTTTTCACAGCGGGTCAACAGGACAACAGCCTAGGACAAGAAACTGAACTAGGTAAGTTTTTCACTAACGTTTTAATTGCTATAGGAGTTTCAGGAACCCTTTGGGCAACTTTCTTCAGGAACTTGGGATAAACGTTATGAGAACCCCAAGCAGATGCAAGATATCTGGAAACGAATATGTAGCATTTGGAGAGTTCCTGCAAACTTGAGAATTGATTTGACCTTTTAGTTTTCGCCCAGTTGGGCGACTTAGCAGACAATGAATCAACCCATGTCACTATCTTTAGAACAAGAATTTAGTCTCAGAACGTTTTCTGACCAAGTGCAGCAGATGTCACGTGAACAAGCTCAAGAGTTTTTGCTGATGCTCTATAAGCAGATGATGATTCAGGAAACGACGTACCAAGAATTGCTTAAGCATCAGTGGGAACTTGATTCAGACCCAATCTTGGGTTAAGTTTTTGGATTCTTGCTCAAAGCATTTGGGCTAATTTCTGAGTAATCTTAAACCACTGAGGGTCACTAAAACTGTAGAACCTTCGTGACCAATTACACCAATGGGTAGGTTGATATTCCCTAAAAAGTTACCAACTAATAGCAAAGCAATAAAACTGAGAGCGATAACTATATTTTGCTTGACTATGCGTTGCGATCGCCTGCCTAATTCTATGGCTGCACCTAGTTTTTCTAATTTATCTGCCATCAATACTATATCTGCTGTTTCTAAGGCGACATCGCTACCTGACACCCCCATAGCTATGCCTACAGAAGCCTGAGCTAAGGCTGGCGCATCATTAATTCCGTCCCCCACCATTGCCACTGTTTGATACTCTTGCTGGAGTTGACGAATCACATCTAGCTTATCTTCAGGTAACAGTTCTGCATATACTCGATCAATGCCCACTGTTTGCGCTACACTGTCAGCCGTGCGCTGGTTATCTCCAGTAATCATCACAATTTGTTCAACTCCCAACTTCCGCAACCGGGTAATCATTGCTACTGCTTCTGGTCTGAGTAGATCGGCAATGGCGATCGCACCCATTACAGCAAATTTTCCTTGTTCCTGTGTCTGTTCTTTTGCTATCCAGACTACGGTTTTTCCCTCTGCTGCCAAAGATATCGCCAGAGCTTGCAAGGTTTCTGGGAACTGAGAAACATATTGCTGGACAAAAGCTGTATTCCCCACAATCACTTTTTGATGATTGACTATCCCCTGGATTCCCTGGCCGGGGATGGCTTGCACATCAACCCCACGTACCCAGTCTTCACCAGCTGCTTGGACAATGGCTTTACCAATGGGATGTTCTGAATAAGATTCTAGAGCAGCAGCTACTTTTAATACCTCAGATTGCGAATATTCACTAGCAGCAATCACTTGGTCAACTTGTACCTTTCCTGTAGTTAAAGTCCCAGTTTTATCAAAGGCGATCGCTCTGACTTTACCAATCTTTTCTAACTGCGCCCCATTTTTAAATAAAATTCCTTGTTTCGCACCATTAGCAATTCCCGACAATAGTGTAGGCATAATAGCCGCCATCAGCGCACAAGGAGAAGCCACCACCAAAAAAGTCAGGGCGCGGTAAATCGTCACTTCCCAACTCCAACCCCAAATCATAGGCGGCAAAAATACTAGCAATACCCCGGCGATAACAATTACCCGCGCATATATGCGTTCAAATCTCTCAATAAACTGTTGAGAAGGAGGTGCTTCTGTTTGTGCTTGTTCCACCAAGCGAATCACGCGCTGAATCAAACTGCTGGATGCTGGCTTGTGTACTTCTAGTTTTAAAGCCCCATAACCGTTAAGCGTCCCAGCAAACACCTCATCACCGATGGTTTTCTCTATGGGTAAAGACTCACCTGTAATTGCTGCTTGGTTGAGAGTGCTGTAACCAGAGATAATCATGCCATCAGTAGGAATTAACTCTCCAGGTTTGACGACAATTTCATTCCCTATTTTTAGCTGAGTAATGGGTAGCATTTCTTCTTGACCCTGAA
The DNA here is from genome assembly GCF_963920895.1 of Anabaena sp. CCY 9613. NCBI lineage: Bacteria > Bacillati > Cyanobacteriota > Cyanophyceae > Nostocales > Nostocaceae > Anabaena > Anabaena sp. CCY 9613. Next base: position 161,535 of record NZ_CAWUDE010000006.1, on the reverse strand, counting down.
ATAAAACCCTAGCCGTATCTGGCGTTAAACTCATTAAACTGCGGATACTGCGTTCAGTCCGCCGCATGGCATAACCTTCTAATGCTCCACTAATGGCAAAGATGAGAATTAAAATTGCCCCATCAATCAAAAGATAATATTCCCGACGCCATAAACCCAGACTAGCCGCACCAAGGGCAGCCACAATCATCAGTAAATCTACATCTAATTCTTTTTCCTTAATTAGAGTAGTCAAACCCTCACGGGCGCTTTCATAACCACCAATCACATAAGCTGCGGGTAACAGCAACAACGCCCATCCCAACCAACCAATATGTAAAGCTAACCATCCCAAAAACAACAGTATTCCACATAGCGCAGCCGCTACAGTATCCGCATGTTCTTGAGTAAATTGGGTAAAACGCTGAGGGTATAGCATGAGAATCACATCAACACAGACCTTCTCAGGTTAAACCTTGACATTAATGTCAATGTCAAACAATTTTAGATTTTAGCTTTCTTGTCATTACGCTACCAATAAGAAAACAGTAAAAATCTTGTTAAAAACTTTATATACACTTAAACAAAATTACCACCGTAATCTTACTATACTGTTAGTATGAAGTTTAAAATTCGGTTGGGTATATTGATAGCTTTATATAGGCGCATCTAACACCTAACCGCAGAAACTTTTAAACCAATTCGCAATGCCTCTTTTAGAGGAGCTACGCTAACGCAATAGAGCCGACGGATACCGCTAGGCTGTACGCAATTACGTGTTGTAACGTGGATTTAGACCCTGCCACAACACTTGCAGCTTGATAGAACCTGGGGACTTAAACCCCTACATTTTGGTAAAAGGCTAATTCTTTAAGCTCACTACTCATGTATTGAGTTATTTTGGCGAACTTATTGATGGAACAAAGGAATTTTTTGCCCATTTGTGATTAACTTCCCTATTTTTTCTCGCTTTGTTTTTATTTAAAAGCCGTTCAGTAATGAACACTACTAAAATATAAGGATGAATTTCTATGCGTAACCAGAAAGGCGCTTCTCAGAACCTCAAAAAATATAATCAAGATGAATTAATTGAAGAATTGAACATGAATATCGGCATTGAAGTTGCAACCAATGTCATCATCAATACTGGTTCAGGAAATGACACTCTCAATGGGAAAGGTTATGGTGATTATGATAATTATGCAGATGTAATTGGTATCTCCAATAGCGGCATTATCAATACTGGTTCAGGAAATGACAGTATTAATGGTGAGGGACAGGGTTTGTATTCACAGGGCATTGGTATCTCCAATATTGGCATCATCAATACTGATGCGGGAAATGACGCCCTCAATGGTAAAGGTTGGGGTAATTATGCAGCCGGAATTGGTATCTCTAATATTGGCATCATCAATACTGATGCGGGAAATGACAGTATTAACGGTGAAGGTTATGGTGATTATTCAGGCGGAACTGGTATCTCCAATAGCGGCACCATCAATACTGGATCGGGAAATGATACCATCATAGGCACAGGTCAGGGCGCCAGTATCTTCCGGAACTCAACGGAAGGAACAGGCATCTTTAACAGTATCGCAGGCATCTTCAATGCTGGGTCAGGAAATGATTCTATCCTTGGTATAGGTAGAGGTGACGACGGTATCGGTATCTTCAATCAAGGCAAGATTAACGCAGATGCAGGCAATGACGAGATCAAAGGCATAGGTATAGGAGAAGGCTCTGGAGGAGATGCCATTGGGATCTCAAATAGTGGCACTATCAATGGCGGTGCAGGAAATGATTCTATCATCGGCACAGGTGAGGGCAATCTTAGCATCTATGGCATGGGAGGAGATGGCATCGGCATCTCTAATACAGTCCAAATCAATGGGGATGCAGGAAAAGACCATATTATCGGCATGGGAACAGGCGGTGCGGGGACCAACAGGGAAAACGATGACCTTGAGGTAGGTGGCAAAGGCATTGGCATTTCTAACGCGGGCATGATCAATGGTGGAAATGGAGATGATTTAATTCTTGGTATTGGCAAAGGAGGTAACGGTAGAAATGATCGAGTTCTTGGTGGTGATGGTATAGGTATTTCTAACAGTTCCGACATCAACGGTGGCAATGGTAATGATGTCATCAAAGGAATTGGTCTTGGTGGTTTGGGTAATTCTGCCGCAGATGGACGTGGATTTGGTATCTTCAATACGGGTCGCATCGACGCAGGTGCCGGCAAAGACGAGATTAGCGGCTACGGTACTACTGTAGGTATAGAAGGTAATGGGGTAGAGTTTGTTGGTATTGATGGTGGAGCAGGTAACGATTATTTCAAAGCAAGAATCATTATCGGTTTAGACGCTCAAGACAATCCCATTGAAAGTGCCAATCAGGATGGAGCTATTGCCAATATCTTCATCAATGCAGGGAATGGAAACGACATCTTTGATGTGGGATTTGGGACTGCCAAGTTGGATGGTGGTAAAGGCTTCGATACCTTAATCCTGCCTGTTCTCGGTAGTGGCACCTACACTATTGGTACACCCGATGTTGATGGCTGGTTCCAAATTATGAATAGTGCTAGCGCGAATGTCTTATCAGTCAGTAGCATTGAACGGATACTATCTGGTGGAAACATTCTTGTTTAACGCGAGTTCGACGAATTGAATGGGATGCGATAGGTATGGCTTTGCCTATCGCATCTCTGCGTTGAAAATCATCCTGCAACCTGCTGCTTAATAGGGACTTGAATCACAAACTCTGTCCCTTTACCCAAAATCGAAACACACTCCAACTTGCCGCCGTGTTTTTCAGTGATAATTTGATAACTAATTGCCATACCCATCCCCGTACCCTTACCTATAGGTTTGGTTGTAAAGAAAGGATCGAAAATATGGTTTTTCACCTTGTCTGGCATACCCGTTCCATTATCTGCGATCGCTATTTCTATCCATTGGGAATTATTGATCATGGAAGTACGAATAGTAATTAAGCTGGAATATTTTTCTGTAATATTAACTTCGTCTAAAGCATCTATTGCATTGACTAAAATATTCATGAATACTTGATTAAGTTGCCCAGGATAGCATTCCACTTCCGGCAAATTATCATAATCACGTATTACTTGAATTGCCGGAGATTCTGACTTGCCTTTTAACCGATGTTGCAAAATTAGTAGCGTACTTTCAATTCCTTCATGAATATTAACTGCTTTAAACTCTGCTTCATCCATGCGTGAAAAATTACGCAATGATAGCACAATATTACGAATGCGATCTGTCCCCATTTTCATGGAAGTTAGCATTTTTTGTAAATCTTCAATTAAAAATTCTAAATCAATTTCTGCTGCCAGTTCTTGCACTTCTAAGTCATTACTAGGATGACGTTCTTGATAAAGTTGAATCATCCGCAGTAAATCTTGTGTGTATGCGCTCAGATGAGTAATATTGCCGTGGATAAAGTTGACAGGATTATTAATTTCGTGAGCTACACCCGCAACTAATTGGCCCAGGCTAGACATCTTTTCACTTTGAATTACTTGTGCTTGGCTACGCTGCAACTCCCCAAAGGCTTTTTTGAGTTCAGTAGTGCGTTCTTCTACTCTGTCTTCTAATTCTGTCTTACTGCTTTCTAAGGCGGCAAAAGATTCGCGCAATTGCTCTGCCATATAATTAAAAGAAAGAGCAAGTATGTTGAGTTCCCAAATTTTAGTTAACTCTACTGTTTGGTCTAAATTACCAGATGCCATTGCCTGACTGGCTTGGTTAATTCGCAAAATTGGGCGAGCAATGCGACGGGTGGTAAAGTAACCCATAATACTGGCGATCGCTAATGCTCCTAGACACAGCAAAATTGTCATCTGGGTATTAGCATTGATTTGGGACATGAAAACTTGTTCTGGCAGACTAATTACCACTAACCAATCAAGTCCATACTGGTCACGCCAAGGAAGGATATTTACATAATGAGTTTCTCCTTGCCAATTCAGTTGCAGTTTTTGCGGTTCGGTAATTGACTGGAAATCATTAAAACTATGCTGAATATTTTTGGCAATACCTTGAATAGCAGCGTCAGTGCTGTCTGTAGCTTGTAACCTCTGAATTTCATCCTTAACGACAATAAAAGGTTTTTCAGTTCCAGAGTTAGCAATCAGCAGTCCATTACGCTCTAAAATGAAAATTTTACCAGTAGAACTTATATCCAAACGCTGTAAAAACTCGCTCAACTTTAAGAAATGAATATCTGCGCCAACCATTCCCAGTAAACGATTTTGGGTGTCATAAATAGGACGACCAGCAGAGGCAGTAATATAGGGAGTATCAGCAGAATTCCAAGTGTAAATTCTTGACCAGATGGGTTTACCTGCTTTCATTGGTTCGGTATACCAGCTTTCTTGGAAATTATTCCAATCATAAATATCAGTTACATGAGTGCGGATACCTTGCTCATCTGTAGCGTACGTATGACCATTATTCGGCGGACGGGTACTCCAATCATCAATTGTCAAAGTTTTGCCATCATAGCGAGCGGCTCCTGCTCCTTCACCAGTAGTCAGTCCAAAGCCGATGTAAGACAAATCATATACCTGCATTTGTTTCCAGAAATACTTGCTGATGGTTTGGCGATCGCTCACATCTAATAATCCCATTGCGATCGCCTCAGCATTTAGCTGGTTAATTTTGTGAGGAATAGACAAATAAGAATCCAGGTGCAGAGCTACCTTAGTGCGGGTTCGCTCCATTAATTGTGCAGCTAGATCGTTCACCGCTTTCTGTCCATTTTTGAAAGATAGGTAACCAACCAAACTTACTGTGCTAAAAATTTGCAATAAAAAAGGAACAATCAGTACAAACTGTAATGAGAAAGCTTTAACTTTCGGGGTATTATATTTATTCGTTAATCGGTTCATTTGTAATACTGCTGGATAAACTTGTTTTTACATAGGAACTTGAATGACAAACTCAACTTCCTCAACGAATAGGCTTAGTATTCCCACAGTCAAAATATAATCAACATCAAAATATATATAGCTGGCGTGGCGTAGCCATATATATTCGCGTAGATAAGGAGTGGGGAGTGGGAAAAAATTTTTTGACTGTAAACTACACTTCTTAAAGTAGACAAGGTTTAAATAGCAGCATGAACCAAATTAACCGCCAAGACGTAGCGAAAAGTTTTCAGCAAGGCTAACCAGACCTAACAAACCCAGACAAATCACATAAAAGTATGACGGTTTAAGGCATGTGGATTTAATAAAATACAGAACCTCACCCCCAACCCCCTTACCAAGGAGAGGGGAGACTTTGACGCAAGTCAAAGGCGGGGTGAGTTCAAAAACTAGACTTGCATGTTATTTAATTTATATTCCTAACAGGATTTTTGTGTCAGCTTGTAAAATTGGGCTGCGCTCAATCACATAAATTATTGTAAACTATTTGATTATTAAGACCATAGCCATTTTACTTACTAAAAAACTTTGAATTTATGATGCTAGTCAAAAAAATAGTTAATTCTATTAATAGGTCATCCTTGAATGTTTCTTGGTTGATTATAATTGCTTTTTCTATACTCGGTTTAATAGGTATTCTCAGTCATGATATGTGGCGAGACGAACTCAATCCTTGGCTGATTGTCAGAGATAGTGAATCTTTCGACGATTTAATTGCCAATATTAAATATGAAGGACATCCTCTGCTGTGGTATTTTTGTCTGGCATTACTGAGAAGAATTGCCGATAATCCCGTGATTATGCAAATTTTTCATTTAGCGATCGCAATTAGCTCAGTGACTATTTTCTGCTTATATAGCCCCTTTAATTATCAACAAAAATTTCTATTTTCTTTTGGCTTTTTTCCGTTTTATGAATATCTTTTAATTTCTCGCAATTATGCTTTTAGTATGTTGTTTATTTGGGGTTTTTGTGCAGTTTTTTCATCCAGAAAAAAAACTTATATTTACTTAGCAATTTTATTAGGTTTGCTGGCTAATAGTAGTGCTTATGCCTTATTAGTAGCATTTTGTTTGGCATTAACCTTACTAGTAGAATTTTGTTTTGATATTGAACACCGTAATCAATATCTGAATCAAAGCCAGAAATATGATTTATTTTTAAGTGCAGGAATTATCATATTTTCTTTTATTTTATCCGCTTATATTATTACTCCTCCAGCGGATAGTTATCTTCATGGTGGTTTAAATAGTGGCTGGGTGAATCAATTAGATTTGCGTAATTTATTCAGAAGTATAGGAAGATTATTTGGTAGTTATTTATTAATAATTCCCACACATAAAAGATGGTTAGATTTAATTGTGTGTGCTTTCATTGCTTTATTTATTGCAGCTTTAACTGTTATCAAGTTATCTAAAAAGCCTTTTGCCTTATTTTTCTATATTATAGGTAATTCTGTAATCTTAGCATTTACATACTTGAGATTTGCCGGGATGCCTCGACATTTTGGACATTTGTATTTAATTCTCATAGCAGGGCTATGGTTGGGGAGTTGTTATCAAGATTCTGCGTTTTTAATCAATAAATTTTCCCTCAAACAAAAAATAATCAAATTGGGTGAAAAATGGCATCATATTGCTTTCATGATCATCCTTTATGTACATTTTTTCGGTGGAATTTCTGTTTTTATTAAAGATTTAGTTATACCATTTTCAGCTAGTCGAGAAACAGCTAATTACATTCAACAAGCTCAGTTAAATAATGAGTTTATTGTGGCCAGCAGAGATGCCAATATGGCTGCATTATCGGGTTATCTTGACCGCAAACTTTACTATCCAGAACGGCAGCAAATGGGAAGTTTCACACTTTTTAAATCGGGTCGTCAAGAGGTAGAACAGGAGGAAATATTAAGACAGATTAATTTTCTGTTAAAAAATCAACCAAATGAAAACAAAATTTTGTTAGTTTTAAATAAACCACTGAATGTCAATCTCCAGGATTTAAATATTGTGCCGATTAAAAATTTCAAGAAAGCTTGGATCAATGATGAACGATATTATTTATATTGGGTAGATAAAGTCTAAAATAGAGAAGCACTCATGAATACTGGTTGCTTAACAATTAAAGAATTAACCGATGCAGTAGGTGGTAGTTTAACACCGCGCATGGTGAGACATTACCATGAATTAGGACTACTACCACAACCAGTGCGATCGCCTAGTAACTACCGCCTGTACACAGATAAAGATGTCATTCGTTTGCAGCGCATCGTCGCTCTGAAAAACCAAGGGTTCCAACTCAACCATATTCGCCACATTTTAGATGTGGAACCAGAAACAGACACAACCGTAAATCTGATGGGACAACTCCAGCAGCAATATCGGGCGGTGATGCAGCAAATATCCCAACTGCGGCAAACAGCATCAGCATTAGAAAACTTACTAGGACGCGATCGCCATTGTCAAATTGTCCAAGCCGAGGTACTTTCCCAACTCAAATTACTAGAAGTAGAAACCCAAGTGGGATTAGGAGAACTAGATCAACTTTGGAGTGGCTTGGATGCAGAAGTTCATAATCATGCAGAATCTTTTCAAGAATCACTGCAACGCATCCTCCCTGACTTATCTCACCGTTCGGAAATCGAACAACACCTGATTGCCCAGTTAGTCTTAGCTTGTGGTGATGTTAGTTTAGTGTCTTTTGTCAAGTTGAGTCAAAGTGCGATCGCCGCTAGTCGTCATGCCCTAAAATCAGGCTGTGATATTTTCGTAGATATCCCCACTGTGGCCACCGCCTTAGATCAAACCAGATTAGCTCATTTAGGCTGTCAAGTTACCACCTTAATTAACAACCCCCATATCACCACCGCCACGGAAGCCGAAAAGGAATTTTGGCAACATCAGCAATGGCAAAAAACAGTACAAAAAATTACCAAAGATTCCATATTAGTAGTTGGTTACGCGCCTTCAGTGTTGCTAGAAATCTGTGTCGCAATTCAACAGCAAAAAATCCAACCCGCCTTAATTATTGGCTTACCCATTGGCTTTAGTCATGCACCCGCAGCTAAACGCAGACTTATGCAACAACATATCCCCTATATCACTGTTGAAGGAACTTTAGGTGGTGGCTTGCTAGCTGCTACTACCCTGAATGCCCTTGTCGAGTCATTGATTGATAAACCAGATTGCCACTGCTATCTTAATGGTGCTAATTGAGAAACGAGTTGCGGTAGGTGCTGCGTACACGCTACGCGAAAGTTATACTAGCGGTAATTTCGTAATTAATAATTAATTTTTATAACTTTTTTCATATTCCACACGGTAATTTTACTGTGTTTTTGCTACCTTACAATCTTCTTCAAGAGAAAATTAGAAGAAAGTTAACACCAGATGTATAATTAGCGCGTCTCCTGCTATACCAAAAGATAAAGTCTCAGAGCGTCCAGCTTTCTGTACCTAGATATAAAGATATAAAGAGTATTATGTGGCAAAACAAAAGAAAAGATAGTGCGATAGTCAGTCTGGCATTATTGCTGGCCTTAGCTACTACTCCTATGGCAGCACCGCTGTTTGTGTCTACACCCGTGCTGGCACAATCTGCCACTAACTCTCCCGCTTTTCCACTACCAGAAACAGTAGCAGAAGGGACTACGGTGCGGATTGATGGTTCCATGAACTTGGCTGCAATTAACCAAAGTTTAAGACGAGGTTTTGAAAATCAGTTTTCTGGCACAAATGTAGAGGTTGCCGCTAATGGCACTGATGTTGCCCTCCAAGGTTTGTTAGATGGATCAGTTGATATAGTGGCCATGGCCCGTGGCTTGACTCCACAAGAACAAGCCCAAGGTCTAGAACAAGTGGTGATTCACCGTGAAAAGATTGCCATTATTGTGGGTGCAGAGAATCCTTTTCAGGGCAGCTTGACTGATACGCAATTCGCTAGAATTTTCCGAGGAAGGATTACAGATTGGTCGCAACTAGGCGCACCTGCGGCCCCGATTCGGTTTATTGACCGTCCCGAAACAAGTGATACCCGCAATACGCTTCGTACTTATCCAGATTTCAAGGTTGCTCGTTTTGCTACAGGTGCTAATGCTACCCAAATCGACGAAGATAATACCGCAAAAATCGTCGCCCAACTGGGAAATGACGGCATTAGCTATGCAATGGCTCACCATGTGTCGCAACAGCCCAGTGTGCGCGTCATTCCCTTAAATAATACTTTGCCAGATGATCCCAAGTATCTTTTCTCACAGCCTTTAGTTTACGCTTACAGACAAAATCCTACTCCACAGGTAGCCAGCTTTCTTGGTTTTACCCTAGCAGCACCAGGACAAACGGCCATAGCAGAAGGTAGAACGGCTGAAGCAGAAGCGATCGCTAAAGGTGAATCACAAGCATTATTCTTAGCTGATCCGACACCAGTTGAGGAACCTGTTGCTCAACAGCCTGTGGAAACTACTCCCATTCCGACAGAACAAATACCACTATGGTGGTTACTGTTGCCGACTGCTGTCATCGCTGGATTACTAGCATGGATTTTCCGATCACGTCTGTGGGCAACTGAGGCTAGCAATCAGCCAGAAGCACTACCGGAAAACCAAGCACCAATAGTGACTGATAATACAATTGTGTCTCCTCCTGTAAATAAACCTATAGGAGAGACAATATCCCACAACGGCGCAGGAACCGGATCTGCGATCGCTGCTTCTGTTACTGATACAAGTACAGATGATAAAGTAATTAGTGAAAACATAACCTCAAGTAATTATACTGAAATAGATTCCTATGATTTAAGCGAGTCTCCCTGGGATATAGAAGCACCAGCGGCTGTGGTAAATACTTCTTATCCCCAAATGTCAGATGTGCCTAAAGTTACTCCTCAGCCAGATGTTCCTGTTCCTGCGGAAGAGCCGAATATCGCCGTCCCTGGTAACTTGACACCAGAACAAGACCAGTCAGTTTTGAATGAAACGGCTGTAGCTGGAGGTGTCACAGCAGGGGGTAGCGTTGTATCACAAATGGAAAATGGTCATGATACAACAGAATCCAGTAATTCTCCTGAAATAGTTCCCGAAGTACAACCGCCTATAAATGAGAACAATAATTCACTACCTACATTCTCAGATATTCCTGAAGATAAATTGAATGTAGTAGCCGATGAGGCGGAACCTATGGAAATGCCAGAAGAAACAGAAGATTTGGCAACAGGTGTGGTAAATGAACCCTTACTAGAGGTAGATGGCGAAAGGAATCTTACCCTCCAACCCCGAAATGCCCAATGGGCATATGCAACTTGGCATATTAGCGAAACTTGCCAACAATCATTACAAACGCGTGGCTTTTCTCAATTAGCATTGCGGTTATATGATGTCACCGATTTGGATTTGAGTAATCAAACACCAGTATTTATCCAACATTACGAACTGGAACCTGGTGCAGTAGAAATCTATGTGGCAATTCCGCAAAGCGGACGCGATTATATTGCCGAAGTCGGATATGTGACACCAGATGAGCGCTGGGTGACAATTACCCGTTCCCCAAGAGTGCGCGTCCTTGATACACCCCCAACAGATACTACCGATGAACTTTTCTTAAATGTAAATGATGAAAGTAGTCTGCAACTGAAACCCCGCAATGCAGAATGGGCTTATGCTACTTGGTTCATTGGTGAAGCCAGTCAACAAGTACTACAATCTTATGGCATCTCTCAGCTGGCACTGCGGCTATATGATGTCACCGATTTGGACTTGAGTTATCAAACACCAGTATTTATCCAGCATTACGAATTAGAACCTGGTGCAGTAGAAATCTATGTGGCAATTCCCCAAAGCGAACGCGATTATATTGCCGAAATAGGATATATGACATCAGGCGATCGCTGGGCGACAATTACCCGTTCCCCAAGAGTGCGTGTCTTTAATCTGCCAGTGACAGATACCACAGATGAACTGCTACCAGATGTAAATGATGGTAGTAGTCTACAACTGAAACCCCGCAATCCAGAATGGGCTTACGCTACTTGGTTCATTGGTGAAGCCAGCCAACAAGCACTGCAAACGCATGGTATTTCTCAATTGGCATTGCGGCTATACGATGTCACAGATATAGACTTGAGTTACCAGACACCAGAATCTATTAAGCAGTATGAATTAGAACCTGGTGCAGTAGAAATCTATGTAGAAATTCCCCAAAGCGAACGCGATTATATTGCCGAAATAGGATATGTGACATCAGGCGATCGCTGGGTGATAATTGCCCGTTCCCCAAGGGTTCGTGTCTTTGGTTTATCAGTCACAGATGCTACAGATGAACCGTTACCAGAAGTAGAGGGGGAAAGGAATATTATCCTCCAACCCCGAAATGCCCAATGGGCTTATGTAACTTGGTACATTGCGGAAATCTGGCAGCACGCATTGCAAGCATCAGGTATCTCTGAATTGGCATTGCGGCTATACGATGTCACAGATATAGACTTGAGTTACCAGACACCAGAATCTATTAAGCAGTATGAATTAGAACCTGGTGCAGTAGAAATCTATGTAGAAATTCCCCAAAGCGAACGCGATTATATTGCCGAAATAGGATATATTACATCAGGCGATCGCTGGGTGACAATTGCCCGTTCCCCAAGGGCGCGTGTCTTTGGCTTGTCAGTTACAGATACCATAGATGAACCGCCACTAGAGGTAGACGGGGAAAGAAATATTACCATCCAACCCCGAAATGCCCAATGGGCTGATGTAACTTGGTCTATTAGCGAAACTTGCCAACAAGCAATCCAATCTCGTGGCGTTACTCAATTGGCATTACGGCTATATGATGTCACTGATTTGGACTTGAGTTATCAAACACCAGAATTTATCCAGCATTATGAACTGCAACCTGGTGTAGAAGCACACGAAGTAGAAATTCCTCAAAGCGAACGCGATTATATGGCCGAAGTCGGTTATCTGACAGAAGATGAACGCTGGGTGACAATTACTCGTTCCCAAAGAGTGCGTATCTTTAATCTGCCAGTCACAAATAACATAGATGAAACTACACCCACAGCAGACGAAACATTTGTAGAATTGTCCCCTACAAATAACGAGAGTCATATTATCTTCAAATCCCGGACTGCCAAATGGGCATATACTACTTGGTACATTAGCGAAACCCACAAACAAGTACTGCGGGATGCAGGCATTTCTCAATTATCTTTACGGCTGTATGATGTCACAGACATAGACTTGAGTTATCAGACTCCCCAGTTATTGCAGCAGTATGAGTGTGAAGGCATCACATCGGATCGTTACGTAGCCATTCCCACAAGCGAACGCGATTACATGACCGAAATTGGTTATATTAAACCAGGTGAACATTGGGAAACCATCGCCCGTTCCAAAAGAGTGCGTGTCTTCAGTCGTCCCCAAGCAGATTTTTGGTTTGTCGCCGATGCTGAATTAATTATCCACGGCGCAACAGAACCAGGTGCCACAGTAACTATTGGTGGTAACCCCATCACACTCAAATCAGATGGGACTTTCCACTTGCGTATTCCTTTTTCTGAGGACTTAATCGACTATATGATGACGGCAATTGCTGCCAATGGACAACAAAGTCAAACTATCCATAAGCAGTTTTCTCAGGAACAGTCTCACTCAACCTGAAGCCCATTGCTTTCGTCAAAAGAGGCAGGGGAGCAGAGAACAGGCTTCGCCTCTGCCTTTCTTGAGAGGTTCTGTATTTGATTAAAACCGCATTCCTGAGTAGAGTTAAACGATACACTAGGAAAAATCCTTTGAGGAAGCATTAATGCCACAGAAAAATGGTGTAAAAACAGAAACATCCGCACAAGACTTGCTTACAGAATCAGATGTTCAAGATCTAGAAGAAATTGCCGAAAAGCCTGAATCAGTAGAGGATGTCCAGGATATTGATAGCATTTTGAACTCACTCAAAACTTTACTATCCACTGTAGAAAAGCTCCAAAAAATCCGCCAGGACGTGGGCGACATCAAACCTTTAATAGGAAGAATGCTTGATGGAGAAATAGTCGCCGGAGAAGAACTTGAGCAACTAAAATCAGGTGTGAGTGGTCTTTCTCGCCTGATTCGCGCTTATAGTGACCATCAAGCAGCCCTAACTAAAGCACAACCTGCTAGAGATTTGCTAGATCAGGTGTTGAAAACAAAAACAGCCGATTAAAACTGTATGTGGAAAAGTCCACGGAAAATCTAACTTCCAAATCAGCAATTCAAAGTCTCTCGCCTCACAGGAGAGAGATTTAGAGAGAGGTTTTCCAGATACCGTGAAAAGTTAGCTTCTATCCCTGCGATCGCACAAGCAACGGCTGCAAAATTCCTTTTTCTCTCAAACAGGAACAAATTAGACACGCCGTTTCACTCATACTGATAGTCGTAGCATTAGGGTTGATGTGGTTCCATCGGTAACGGTGTAATGATTCTTCCTACCAATTGCTTGCAGTCATCAAAACCAGGCTCCTTTGGACTTCTTTGCAGCGCTACTAGATCTCGCACTTCTAGGCAACATCATCAAAGCAGGAGTATAAAAGAACGATACAAACCTGTTCTTTGACTTACCTAAAAACCAAAATGGCACATCGCTCGCGCAAGCTGAAGCCACAATCTTCTCAACGAAATCAATCTCATGCTCGTCCTAGCAAACGCGCTTCTTCAAAATCTCAGCAAAAGTCTCCATCTAAGGGATGGCTGGGGTCAATCCTAGCATTTGCTCTGTTGTTGACCAGTGCTGCCTTAGTCATGGCTTTTCTCTGGATTAGTATTCTTTTCATTTTCAATCCCGAACAGGTGGGGTGGCTGAATGAATTTCTGCCTGAATCATTGCACATTCCTTTGAATCAAAGTGAACCTCCTCAAACCCTTAACCAAATTCAAGAAAACCTCAGTCAACAACAAATAGCTGGGGAAACTCTAGCGCTAGATGATCAGGAAGGCTCTTTTTTATTACCAATTTTGCAACAACGTGCCAATTGTCAGTCTGATTGTCTAGAAATCGTTGAACTGAGAGTTTACCAGCGTTCAGAAAAGTCAGAGTTCCAATCGCTGCCAGAACGTTACTATCATCTAACGACTCAACTACCCATTATTGCACCAGAAGAATCTTTAATTGATGCCACATTAGAACACCAAGAAGGCAACACTCTTTTACCCTTAACTAAAATTCAACGTTTTGATGATAGCGCCCCATCACCAGGGATTTGGTTAGCTTTGTGGGGTCAGCGTCAACAAAAAACTCAGGCGATCGCCTACGGTTACATTGTGTACTACAATGCCCAGCGTACCAACCTCCAACAATTATTATCTTGGCAAAATCCCAACGGACAATTACCCCAATGGCAACAAGTGACTGGCGGCGGTGCCAAAGAGCTAGTTATCGACCAAACAGTAGGTTTAGAACCCCAGTTAAGCATTTACCAAGTCCAATCCACTAATTTTTTCCTCAACCCTGTTCAACTAGCGGAAATTTCCCTCAAATCACCAGCCATTAAAGATTCTGCTTACCAAGATGCCTTATTTATTGCGCGTAATGGCTTATGGTCACCCGCCACTGAATGGTTGCAATTCATCCAAAAACAGCGCCCTGGAGGTTTCCCAGCCACAGCCCAAGCCCAGGTTGATTTGATTCGCTTGCACTCCCAAATGACTAAAGCTCAAGCCCAGACAAGTTGGGCGAGTCCTAGTCAACAAGTATTAGCAGAGTTAATTGATGGACGCTGGGCCAAAGCTTTACAGGTGTTTACCGCATCACAGCAAAATGCCCAAGAAATCGCTACCCTCCTCAAAGCAGATACCGGGCGGTTGTGGAATCGGACAGTGGCGGCGCTAAAGGTTAATCCCAACAGACAAGATGTACAATCTTGGGCAGCGTTGATTTTAGCCGCGCAGCAAGGAGAAGGACGGGCTAATTCTTGGTTACAGTCTCAACCGCAAATTACCTCAGCCAATCTTACTTATGTACAAGGTTTGTTCACACACCTCAATGGTGATGTCGCAAAGCCAAAAATTGTGGCTCATCATCCTAGTCAGATTGTGGGTGTGGTAAAACCCATCTCGCAAGTCAAGTCCTCCGATTGGTTGCAGCCCAATAACAATGCAGACTTGCAACTAATAGATCAGCAAATTTGGTATCGGGTAGATGTCAGCACTTTTCATGACGGTAAAACCTGGTTGAGTTCTCCTTTTAAAAATTTGCAACCGCCAAAAACTTCTCCAGCCCAGTTTTTTTGGACAACTTTGGGACTTCATCACAACCCAGTGATCCAAATTATTATGTGGCTACCCAATGGAGAACAAGAAATCACCTCTGCCACTATCAAAGGGGTACGCTGGCATAATAGGGCTTTGCAGCTATTAGCCACAGGACAAGCAATTCCGGGTAAGTATGAATCTCAGCAACCCAAACCTTTAGCCTTGACGGCAGCCACACTGGAATGGCTACAACCATCACCAATTACTTTCACACAACTGTATCAACAAAATCCTCTAGCAGTTAATTCTATGTTGCCGATTATGTGGCATTCTTTACAACAATCTGGCCAAATTCCTGGAGGTGCTGTACCTAAGTTTCTAGATATTCAAGCACAATTGGGTGATTGGCCTCTACAAATGATTGATTTAACAAATAATACCAAGCCAGAAACGGTGCTGACTATCTCCACAGATGCCATCGCCTCTTTGCAGGATCGTACAGGGGAACCCCAGGAATTGGCATCAAAGTCAGACCGTCCTCGTACCCTCATCTTGTCAGATAATGGTAAGGTTATTTATACAGATTTTCCAAAAAACTCTCAACAAGTGTTGACAGCGATCGCCAAGCTGTCTCATGGTAAATCTCTCGCTCTATTAGTAGAGAATGCCCATAACTACAGTCTAAAACGTTGGTCAGACAAGAATCAACGCTTTGAGTAGCAGCCCTTGACTAGTTATAAAATTATGAGCTACTGGCGATCGCCTAAAGATAAATTTATGCTTCTTGGTTGTTATCTGTTGAACGTTGTTCTTTCAGGTTTTGTAATTGCTGTAACAGAGAATCTACCTCTGCTTGCAGGTGTTGAAGTTTTGCTTGTTGATCATCTTGATAATGAGATTTTGTTAAATCGCTAACCCAGAGGGTCTGGGTGGGACGTTCGGAAACACTGGATGAATAAGTAGGCATTGTTAAATAAAATCCACAACTCGACTCACACCATTTAGTAAATATTATAATAATGTAAGTTTAAGGTTTGTTAAATGATTGTATACTTTCTATCATTTGATCTGATAGGTAGCTGGTGTTTTCATAAGTGACTGCGATTGTGCGACCTATGTTCCGTAGGTCAATTATCGCTACATGGAGCAGTTGTACCCATTGGCAGTTATGATAAATTGACGTTTCACATAAAATAAAAATCATCCGTGAGACGCTGCCACGCAAAAAGATAATTCTTCTGGGAGAATGAGAATTGGAGTTTTTCTCTTCCCCATGCTTTTTTCCTCAATCCTTAGTTAAAACTTTTAAAACCCGTGACTGTGAGTTTGTCTGCCGCTAAATCTTATCGCCAACCTTGGCCCGGACTGATAGAAGCCTATCGCCAGTACTTGCCTGTAAGCGAAGAAACGCCTGTTGTGACTTTATTAGAGGGTAATACGCCCTTGATTCCGGTGCCAGCGATCGCAGAACGCATCGGCAGACAAGTCAAAGTGTTTGTCAAATACGACGGTTTAAACCCCACTGGTAGCTTCAAAGATAGGGGGATGACTATGGCAATCACCAAAGCCAAAGAAGCCGGGGCCAAAGCAGTGATTTGTGCTAGCACAGGCAACACCTCAGCCGCCGCCGCCGCTTATGCTAGACGTGGAGGGATGAAACCCTTTGTGTTGATACCCGATGGTTATGTGGCTTTAGGTAAATTAGCCCAAGCATTATTGTATGGTGCAGAAGTTTTAGCCATTAAAGGCAACTTTGACCGCGCCCTAGAAATTGTGCGGGAAATGGCAGAAAGCTATCCTGTGACATTAGTTAATTCCGTCAATCCCTACCGTTTAGAAGGGCAAAAAACCGGAGCATTTGAAGTAGTGGATGCCTTGGGGAACGCCCCAGACTGGTTGTGTATCCCCGTGGGTAACGCCGGAAATATCACAGCATATTGGATGGGATTTTGTCAATATCATCAAGCTGGTAAGTGCGATCGCCTGCCTAAAATGATGGGATTCCAAGCCGCAGGTGCAGCGCCTCTGGTAAATGGCAAGTCAGTTTCCCATCCCGAAACCATCGCTACAGCCATCCGCATCGGTAACCCTGCTAGTTGGGATAAAGCGATGGCGGCTCAATCTGCCAGTCAAGGCTGCTTTAAAGCTGTTACTGATGAAGAGATTTTAGATGCCTACAGACTGTTGGCATCATCTGAAGGTATTTTCTGTGAACCTGCTAGTGCGGCATCTGTAGCTGGATTATTGCAAGTCAAGGACCAAGTACCCACCGGGGCTACAGTAGTTTGTGTTCTCACAGGTAATGGTTTAAAAGACCCAGATACAGCCATTAAACACAGCCACAGCCAATTTAAACAAGGGATTGATGCTGAATTAGGGGCAGTAGCTAAAGCGATGGGTTTTTAGCATCATGCGGCTATAAATATCTGCTTTCCATGTAGCGATCGCCTCTGGTACATTCCACGCAATTGCCAGTTTTAGAGGTTGTTTTAAAAGGGATCTGCTGTGATTTTCAGCACTTAGTGATCCCCTCTAGCCCTCCTGAAAAAGACTACGGTGTACACATAAATGATCTAAAACACCCCACATCATTCACAAGTAGGGTGTGTTGTCGCGCAGCGCAACGCACCATCAATATTTGTTTTCTGGTGCGTTAAGATACCAGTTTAAAAAAACGGGAATAAGACTTTCCAATAGCAAGTGGCGTGGATTTAGGATTGCTATAAAATGTTTTGCTACCGACAATAGGACTTTTTAAACATCCTTTCAATCCCCACACAAAAAACAAAAGAAATGATATGGCAATCAAAAGATTGTTCATTGCAAGTGGTACATAAATTTTATAACAATATGTATAACTAAAAACACAAAATCTTGTTTTAATTAAAATTAAATTTTTTATTAGTTTTAATTAGAAAATTCCCAGATCAATTTGTTTACCAATAATCTTAAATTTACTTAAACCTCACCCATCATAAAAAGTGGAGTTTCTGTCATTGCGACACCAGGAAGCAATCTCATAATCTTGACCACAAACCGCTATTTTCAAAGTAGACAAAGTTTAATAAACAAATTAAAACATAAATTATTCAACTGGCTTAAATTCGTCTTTTATTCTCCATTTATTCTGTAAAAATTTTCAACTAAAACAGGAGAATGAATACCGATGGAAGCTTATGCTGTCAACCCAACTCAGAGTGGAGAGAACACCTTTGGTGCTGATAATCCCTTGGTTATTGGTGGTAACAACCCTAATACTAATACCATTCCTGGGGGTGCCATCAACCCGTTTGCAGGCGATGCTGGCAGTCAGCTGCAAGAATTAATCTTTAACCGCTTGCAATTAGTTCTGGGTAACGACTTCTTCAACGGCGATAACAACCCATTTACCAATGGTGCTAATAACAATCCGTTTCCAATGGGCGAAAGTTCACCACAGCAATTGCCTTTTGATCCCTTGAGGATTATCTCTGGTGAGAATATACCCTTTAGCGGTAACATGTCTAATTCAGGTGGTCTAACTTTTAATGAGGGGAATGCACCAATTGGTAATGGTAACAGAAACTTTGGTAGCGATAATGCAACCATTGGTAATTTCAACTCAGACTATGGTAATGATAATGCAACCATTGGCAATGGCAACTGGAATTTTAATAATAACAACGCAACTATTGGTAACGGCAATTGGCTGTTAGCAACCGATAACACAACCCTAGGTAATGGTAATTGGTATTTTGGTGGTAACAATACAACTCTAGGTAATGGTAATTGGTATTGGGATGACGGCAATAATAACACAACTATTGGTAATGGTAATTGGCAATTCGGCAGTAATAATACAACTGTCGGAAATGGCAACTGGTATTTGGAAGATGGTAGCAACAACAGAACTTTAGGTAATGGTAATTGGCACTTTGGTGGTAATAATGCAACTGTAGGCAATGGTAACTGGGATTTTGGTAATAACAACACAATCCTGGGGAATGGTAACTGGATATTCACCAATGACAATACAGTCGTGGGGAACGGTAACTGGTTAATAGATAGTGATAATACGATGATTGGTGTTGGCAATAATGACACCAGTTTAGAATTATTTCCGCCAGAGTTCAGGGCTGGTGCTGACAACCTGATTAACTCCCTTATCGGTAGAATAGGTCAAGATTTTCTGGTATTGACAGGAGGTTTAGGAGAATCTGAAACCCAGACCTTTAATCGGCTCATTCTTGCTCAAAGTGCTGGTGCTAATAACGGTGATATATCTGGTGATGTTGAGCAGTTTTTAGCATCAATCAGTGTTTATCAGTCTGTTCAAACTCCTCAGTCTGTCCCAGAAGCAAGTTCTTCAATTTCCTTGGTAGTCATGGGGCTAGCATGTTTGCTGTTATCGAAGTGCAAAAAGGGTTAGTAACAGAGTGGAATTCTAAGTTTAACAGGACTTACGTAACTAACCACGTATTTTCGTCATTGCGACCGTAGGAAAGCAATCTCAAAACCTTGATTTTCGTAGCGAGTGCGTAAGTCCTATTTAATTAACAGCTATCTGCCAAATTTTGATAGTTTTGTCAGCACTTCCACTGGCGAGTAACTTACCATCTTGACTTAGAGAAATTGCATTTACAGTTCTTGAGTGTCCAGTCAGGGTTTGCAGCACTTTACCTGTAGCCAGACACCACATTTTGATAGTTGTATCAGCACTACCGCTAAATAAGAATTTTCCATCAGGACTAACCGCCAATGAGTTTACCTCATCCGAGTGACCACTCAATGTATACAGGAGTTTCCCGGAAATTAAATGCCAAATTTTGATGGTGGTATCAGCACTACCACTGAAAAGGAGTTCACCAAACCCCTCCGGGGACGCTATACTAACAGGACTAATGGCAATTGATTTCACTTCATCTGAGTGACCAATAAGAGTGCGTAAAGGATCACCCGTGCGTGGGTTCCATAGTCTGATTTTATGATCAGCACTACCACTGGCGAGGATTGTACCATCGCGGCTGATAGCTACAGCATGAACAGCATAGGAATGCCAAAGAGTACAAATGCGATCGCCTGTGTGCAAATTCCAGATTTTAATTTTATTACTACCACTAGCGAGAATCTGCCCATCTGGACTAATTGCTACCACGTTTACTGGTTTTTGATGTCCCAAGAGTGTGTGGATGAGTTTCCCGGTTTTTAAATACCAAACTTTGACATTACCTTTGGGATGTTCACAACTACCCATCGCCAAAAAATTCCCGTCAGGACTAATGGCCACAGATGATACTTCTCCTAAATTCCCTGAAAGGGTGCGAATTTTTTTGCCTGTGTTAAGTTGCCAAATATTGATGGTTTTGTCTGCACACCCACTGACTAATACTTCTGCGTCAGAACTAATGGCTACAGATGCAACTTTACCTGTATGTCCAGTGAGGGTGTGGCCCAGACGGGGAGACGCTAGGGTAATTTTGTGTTTGAGGTGTGCGATCGCCTCTAACAATTTCTCTACATCCAGAATACTTTGGCAATCATCTACGGCTGTAAAATATTCTTTTAAATTTTGCAGATATTCTGCATCTTCCATCTTTACGGCCGATTGCATGGCCTCCAAAGGATTAGCAAATTCCTGTAGGGATACTTGACGTAATTGCAACCATGTGATAATAGAGTAATCAATTTGCTTTTGTGACCAAGTGCGATCGGGTAAATGAGATAAACTTTGAGCTAATTGCAAAGCCAATTCGGGAATCCAGTAACGGCGCTCATTTTCTAGAGCTTGGTAAACTTGCTCATAGCCTGTAGCGTATACCTGCAATTGTTCTTGTACAGCTGGTAAATTAATCGTATCTTGTAGCAAACTAGGTAGTAACTCTGGAAGCAAGGGAGGCGCGTCATGGTGAACTAAATGATAAGCATCCGCTACCCAAGCAGCAACCAAACAGTGACAGGTAATTAATACTTGACCAAGCTTTTCCCAGTCTTGATGATTCACTTGGTACTCTAAGGCTAATTGACTAATATCAATACCCTTTTCTTGCCATTTTTCAGCTTTTTCTAAAAGTGCTAAATTAAATACATTATCTTTACCGAGAAGATTAATTTCAACTAAATCCTCCCCTAATAACAATAGTTCATCTCTAAGTTTTTTCCACTGCAAAGCACGACCTTTAGCAGACTCATACAGAATCTCTTTATACGGTAACCGAAAAATAGTTTTGTAGTAATACTGTTGCTGTCCCAATCCCCAATAAGCAATCCGGAAATTCAAATAATCTCCCTCTTGTTCTGACTCTAGAATTAACATCGGCTCTGTTTTCAACATGCCAAACAAAGCTTTAATACTAGATTCACTATGAAAACGTTTACTATCCCATGCTCCTGCTAATAATTCCGTAGGTCTAATGGGATGATGCAGAGAGTAATGTTGATGAATAAACTCTCGTAAACCTTCCGCTAACATTAGCTCTAATTTTAAATTTTCCTCATTTTTTAAGTCAAATTGGTCAAACTTAACTTGTGGAGGAGCCAGAAAAATTTTGAGTGGCGGACATTGATGATTAGTATGAGACTCTAAAATTTGCGAAGGATATAACCGCAAAGGCCAGTTATCCAATATTTTGGAAACTTCTGGCAATTGTAGTTTAGTTTCTCTTTCTTGCTTAATTACCTGTAATTGAGTTTCCCGCTGATAAACTGCTAATTGCTGTTGCAGAAGTTTTTCTTGTGTTAATCCTGGTTGATAACTGTTTGTCTGGGGTGTAATATTTGCGTCTTGAAGTAATGTAGGCAACTGGTAATCAGTTATAGCAATACCTGATTCTGTCCTTTTTTGGATAAAATTTACAAGCACAGGCGCAAACTCGATTACGAGTTGAATGAGTAATCTTAACCCTGGCTCCATAAAAAGATTCCTATGACATCAATAACATTAACAGTATGCGGCAAAGATAGATAAAAACTTGTCATTAATTAGTAGACAATGATCATACTACTACTTGCAGGAAACATATTGTCTAAAAAATCCCTAATAATTGAGAGATGATAATTAATCAAAGGTATAAAAATTATCTATTAAAGTATTAGAATATTTAACTCCACAAATTAATTAGAGCTAATTTTTGTAATTTTTTCGGATAATTAGGATTTATTTACCGAAAATAAAATTTTTGATTATCTAAGGGTTTATTCTCTATAGTAGGTAACTCATAATCATCAGAATTTGTAAAAAAAATTCCCTCTCTAGCAAGGAAGGAATTTCGGGGTAAGATTCGTGAATAGTGGGCTAGAGAAAGTAACAAAAAACCTAACTAGCACTCAAATTAGCAATAGAGTGAGATTTTTAATCTATTATCAGAGAATTTAACTGTATTACTGAGACTCATATCAGATTTACAATAAAAATTAAAATCTAATTCCCAATTGACCGTTAAATCCGCGCACAGAATTGTAACCAGCACCTACAAAAACGTTATCAGTAGCGCCTACTTGAACGCCACCTGAAAAAGCGACACCTTTATCTTCTGAATACAAACCAACTCCCACATAAGGTGAAATAATTGGCAAACTCACAAATTTTAAAACATCTACTCCAGTAGCGCCATCGGGGCCTCTACCGACTTCAACCCCAAAATCTAAAGCTCTAGCTCCTACAGCATAGGTGACTTCACCATCTTGACCACCCACAGAAACCCAAGGTTGTGGCAATAATTGAGCAGATGCTTGACTAGGAGCAAAAATAGCGAACAAACCCAGCGATGCAATAAGAATTTTAGTAATAACTGCGCTTTTCATGGTTTTCTCTGACACTACACTGTCATGAGGACGTTAGTTATGACCGAGAGGTTTCTAGCTTGCCGATTTTTTATGACTCTGGAAAAATCAAAATATTTGTACTTACACCTAGATTTATAGATTTGTAAATAGCGACTGTTTTAAAAGTCAAGCGATCGCTAACAAAAAAGTGGGAGTTAGATTTTCCGACTTGTGTGTACACGGTAGGCCAGAATCAAGACAGAATCGAGGTTTCAGATTATCCCGAACTCAGGTTGTCTTAGTTTAAGTTTAAGTGGTTTAAAAAAATATTTTCCAATGGTGATTTAAGTAAAGCATCTGGGAATAATTTATGGAAATCAGGTTTTTGTTAGTCCTAAAAAGGAACACCAACCTGTGTGAAATGCTTGACCAGTTTACCCAGTAGTAATAAATCACCAGGGAGTAAAAAAAATAGCTTTATTATTATCAGTGTTAATGATTGTGCTACTTCTTGAGTCTAACTAATTGAGTATCTAAACACATCACAGGAAATATTATCATCCCCAGGCTCATGCTGCTCAATATTGTGGGTAATTATTATTGGGAAAAAATTGAGTTTTGCTGCCATTGCCATTAACAACACTAGGATTATTGGGGTTTTGTCAAATGTAATTCCAGTAAAATTTAACAATATTTATATAGGTTTTTTGCTCCTGAAAATTTTCTCAGGTGTGTGACCAATGCTATATCAGAATCACCCAATTCAATGGGTGTGGTTATAGACGTTATTTGCTGTGCCAAGTTATTGCTCAATTAGAGTTTTTACATCCATCATCCTACTTAAAACGCTCTTTCCAAAAGGAATATGACTAAGAAGAGCGACAAATAATAGAGGCGTTCATCGTCTATCAGGCTGAGGGATTAATTACCAGCTAAAATCATTTTTTTCAAAATTCAATTTATCGAAATGCCGCTTTTTGAAGCCGCATTGTTTGTTTGCCAAAAATCATCAATTTACACTGGCGATATTTATAAAAATGTTTAATCCTGAGACTCAAAAAGACTTCCGCCATAACTTTACCGTAAATATTGTTGACAGTGCATTTTTTGGTTTGGGAGCTGGTTTTGCTTCGTTTATCACTATTATTCCGTTGTTTGTTAGCGGATTTACTAACTCTGCATTGCTTATTGGACTGATTCCCGCTATTCCCCGCTTAGGCTGGCAACTTCCTCAGTTACTAATAGCTGATAAAGTAGCTCGTTTGCAGTGTTATAAGCCAACGGTGATGTCATTGACAATTCACCAAAAGTTGCCTTTTTTGGGGTTAGCATTAGTTGCTTTATTTCAGCCACAACTCAATAGCCAAACTGTGTTGCAATTGACATTTGCCTTACTAATTTGGCAGGGACTAGGTAGCGGCTTTAGTGCTACTGCTTGGCAAAGCATGGTTGCTAAAATTGTGCCTTCTGGGAGACTGGGTATTTTCTACGGTTCCCAAGCGGCGGCTAATAATTTGATGGGGATTTGTGGTGCGATGATCGCTGGCTTACTGCTGAAGGAAGTTGCCCGACCATTGAACTTTGCTCTTTGTTTTTTGTGTGCTAGCGTCGCCATGGCTATATCCTGGTTTTTTATGTCGAGGACGCGGGAACCGCTCAGTAACCAAGTGCCTGCGATGGCAACTAGGCATGAATTTTGGCATAGTTTGAGTGTAATTCTCAGACGTGATCAGAATTTTCGCTGTTTTCTGATGGCACGTCTGGTATCACAGTTAGCATTGATGCCACTTCCTTTTTATACACTATACGCCGTACACCAGCATGGAATGAAAGAAGCATCTGTGGGGTTAATTACTTTGGTGCTGATGGTCACTCAAACTATTGCTGCATTGGTTCTGGGTTGGGTAGGCGATCGCCAAGGACATAAGTTAGTCTTACAGATTGGTTCTATTGCTTGTGCAATCAGTTCGGTTTTAGCTTACCTAGCAACAAATGCCAACTGGTTTTACTTAGTCTTTGTCGGAGCGGGAATAGGTGCGATCGCCCTGCAAAATATTGCTGCGGTTATGACCTTAGAGTTTGGTAACCAGGGTGAACGACCAGCCTATATTGGTCTTGGCAATACCCTTGTTGCCCCTGCTACCATTCTTGCTCCCATATTAGGTGGATGGATCGCAGACACTATTGACTATAAAACTACCTTTTTGGTATCAGCTATGGGTGCATTAGTCACAGCATTAATTTTACAGATAGGAGTACGTAATCCCCGTTACCTGGAACAACATTTCCGTGACCATTCAGTTAAAGTTTAAACTGTTGTAAATGACTGCGGGGATTATAGGTACGTATAGCCCGAATTTTTTCATAATATTCCCGCTCTTGTTGGGTGAGGTCCTTAGGAGGGACGATGGCGACTTTTACTAACTGATCGCTACGTCCACCTTTAGTTGAAGGCCAGCCTTTACCCCGCAACCGTAGGGATTGCCCAGAACGCACTCCCGCAGGTAACTTCACATTTACTGATCCATCGGGTGTAGGGACATCAATGGATGCACCCAAAGTAGCTTCATCGGGAGTGATGGGCACTTCGCAAACAAGATTGTCACCTTCAAATTGAAAGAATGAATGTGGCTGAAGTTCAACTTTTAAATATAAATCACCCCGCTGTTGAGTCATGGGGTTGAATTGGCCCTTACCACGCAACCGCAGGCGAGTACCAGTTTTCGCCCCAGACGGGATGCGAACTTCTATTGTTTCGTTGCCTAAAGTGTAGTGCTTTTGGGCACCAGCAAAGGCTTCTGCAAAAGTCAAGGCGATCGCTGCTTCTGTATCTTGTTGGCCAGCACCAGCACCAGTACCTACATCTTGAAAACCAAAATCATTAAAACCGCCATAACCACTAGGTCTACCTGTGGAGGTGCGATAAGAAGAGTAACTTTGTCGTCCAGGACGCGGGCCAGGGCCACCAAAGCGCCCTAATAACTCATTGACAAACTCATCAAAACTGCCATATTGACTAAAGTCAAAGCCGCCCATATCCACACCTGCACCACCAGATGGGAAGCCTTCGCCGACTTGTTTCCAGTATTGACCGAATTGGTCGTATTTTTTGCGTTTATCAGTATCTGATAAAACTTCGTAGGCTTCGCTAACTTCTTTAAACTTGGACTCCGCCTGGGTGTTACCTGGGTTGACATCAGGGTGGTACTTACGAGCTAGTTTGCGAAAAGCTTGTTTAATTTCTTCTGGACTGGCAGTTTTACTGATTCCTAAAATTGCGTAATAGTCTTTAAAGTCGGTTGCAGCCATCTACCAGCCTCCTATAAAAATTTTCGTTATTTTTTTTCGTAAAAGGTGAGATTTTTGATTTGCTGGGTATATTCCCCAGGATAAAAAACTCTGATTTTAAATTAACAGAAATTAAAGAAAATCAAGTGTGGTTCCCGCTCTCCACACCAGCGCAATTTCCGTACTCCCACCTTTCGGGAAACCAAATCAGTTGGTCTATTCCTTCTTCTAAACTGGGGGGAGCATCCCGGAGTTGACGGTACATTCGCCAGATAACATTTGGGGGAACTTGGCGCTGACGCCTTTGATTGCGTGCTAAACACAGCCAAACGGGAGTCCTCACCCACATCCCTGTAATGTGAGTAAAACCGACCTCACGAGCTAAGGCGATAATTTCCCGTCGTTGGCGTCTTTGGGCATTGGTGGCATCAAAAATTGTTGTTTTATCTGTGGTCACAGCTTTTTGAAATTGCCGTTCTATTTCTCGCCAAATCAGTAGCCACGGCCCTTGAGTTGCTTCTGAACCAAAAAGCTGCCCCCGAATCGCATCCGTAGAAATCAGTTGCATTTGGGGGCATTGTGTGACTAATTGTTTT
The DNA here is from genome assembly GCF_963920895.1 of Anabaena sp. CCY 9613. Classification (NCBI taxonomy): domain Bacteria; kingdom Bacillati; phylum Cyanobacteriota; class Cyanophyceae; order Nostocales; family Nostocaceae; genus Anabaena; species Anabaena sp. CCY 9613. The sequence goes on along the minus strand of NZ_CAWUDE010000006.1, from coordinate 134,768 downwards.
GCCAAAGTTGACTTACCGCTACCAGGAAGACCAATTAGTAAAAATAGTTTAGTCACTTTTCCTGCGTCCTTTGCCAGTGATTAATTAGTATTGATCACTAACTAATGACTAATGACTAAATTACCGTTCCATCAGGGATTAAGGCACCTTTGAGAACTACAACAATTCCACTACGGATGTAGAAGCCTTGACTTTCGCGTTCTGCTTCTTGCACATTATCTTTATTGATAATTTTGACATTGTTGCCAATGCGGGCATTTTTATCAACGATCGCTCCCCGAATAATTGTATCCATCCCAATGCCTACAGGAACGTCACCTTTTTCTAAGGTACATTGGCGTTCAACAAAAGGTTGATAAAAGTCTGCTCCCATCAACAGAGATTCTTCAATGACGCAGCCAGATTCGACGCGCGATCGCACGCCCAAAACTGAATGCTGAATGCGGCAATTTTTTAAAATACAGCCCTCGCCAATCATGGATTCTGTGACATGGCAACTCAACAGTTTACTCGGTGGTAAGTAACGAGCGCGAGTATAAATTGGTGCTTTTTCATCGTAGAAGCTAAAGGGCGGTAAAGGTTGTTTAGTTAATGCTAAATTGGCTTGATAAAATGCTTCGATTGTTCCGATGTCTTCCCAGTAATCATCAAACAAGTAGGCTTGGACATTGTAATCTTTGCCCGCATCAGGAATAATTTCTTTGCCAAAATCAGTGCTGTCTAAAGATTCCTTCAACAACTTGAACAAAACTTCTTTTTTAAATACATAAATCCCCATCGAAGCAATGTAGGGCTGTAATTGAGCCTGTTCTGGTGTCAATCCTAGTACACTAGTATCAACCCGCATCTGCTCTAATGCTTCGCCTTTGGGTTTTTCGCTAAAATCAATTACCCTCCCAGACTGGTCAATTTTCATTAAACCAAAGTCCGAAGCGCGGCGTTGATCAATGGGGATAACCGAGAGAGTAATATCAGCATTCGTTTCTCTATGACGCTGGATAAACTGGCGGTAATCCATGCGATAAAGATGATCTCCTGAGAGAATCAAATACTCCTCCGCATCCCATTCTTCCAATAGCCATAAATATTGACGCACAGCATCGGCTGTACCTTGGAACCAATTGGGGTTCTCTGGCGTTTGCTGTGCCGCTAACACTTCCACAAACCCTTCGTTGAAACCAGTAAAATTATAGGTACGCGCTATATGGCGATTCAGGGATGCTGAGTTAAATTGTGTCAGGACATAGATTTTGTATATCTCTGAATTGATGCAATTACTGACAGGAATATCTATTAAACGGTACTTCCCTGCCACTGGTACTGCTGGTTTAGCACGTAATTTGGTTAGTGGATAAAGGCGAGTGCCCGCACCACCACCGAGAATGATTGCTAATACTTTTTTCACAAAATTTCTCCCGACTGCCTTTCAACTCTCACCTTCAGTTTAGGACTGTCTGAGACTGCTGGTAAGGGGGGATCACAGATTAATAATTAGTCAAGTTTACAGAATAGTGTTGGTGATCAATCACTTATCCCAAAAATTTGTATCAAATGTTACTAATTTAGTATTAAGGCTGACCATACTGTCATGATTTCAGTACATACTCACGCCTTAATTTACTGGAATGACCTACTAGTAACTTTGGAGACATTTCACCAATACTGTACCCAGGAATTCTCAGAGTCCTTAAATATTTTCAAATTCGGAAACTACCCATACCCTTTAGCTGATTCACCAAATGCAATTTTTGGGACAGCCTCAAAGACTTCACCCAAGGTTGCTCCGACAACTGGGAAATAGCAGTAGGCAAAAGTGTCGCCGTAAATACATCTTTTCCACAAGTAACATCTTTGACCCCCAAACTCTCTAAAACAGCGATCGCATCAGCATCAACCACGGGTTCAGTGTGAATGAAAATCTCTAAACTCTGTTCTTCTGAGTTTTGAGCCTCATTGAGGGCTAAAGATAGCGGAGCATCTAGCTTTTGGTAATTCATATTGACCAGCAAATCCTTGGTAAAAAAGGTAGGCTAAAAAGGCCTACCCCACAACCAAACTATCAAATTTCTCCCTTATCTTTACCTATCTTTATACATAGATAAGGGAGTAGGAGGATGGGGAGAATGATTGTGCTACCCAACGTATTCCCCCCCTACTGTGTACATATAAGTGCTGAAAAGTCAGATCCTCAGAGATGGCCTCGAGTTCCCCAGCAGCCAATTACAAACTAGCTACATCAATCAATCCAAACCCCCACTTGTTATCAAAGGTTCCAGAGGGTTTGCCGGGGATGGAACTATTGGCGCGGAGCAAGTCTTTTACTGTCTCAGGATCAAGCTTGGGGTCGCGCTGTAATAGCAGTGCTACTAACCCAGTGACAAACGGTGTCGCCATACTTGTACCAGCCATCGCCACAAATTTAGAATTAATCATCATTGAGCGATCCATATTGGCATGAGCGGAGAGTGCAGCGACAATCATCGCTCCCGGTGCGGCTACATCTGGTTTGGCGGCATTATTTCGTAGTGGCCCTTCACTACTAAATTCCGAAATGGTATTCAATCCTAAGCCCATCTCTCGCGCCTGGCCATCAATATCTGTAAACTTGTTTTTAGTTGTATAGGAAGCAACTGTAATTGCACTGCTGGCAGAGCCTGGAGATCCAATTTTCACCGAGTCTTCTGTGCTGTCACCTGTGAAAAATACTGATGAGGCATCATCTAGTGTCCAGACATCTAATCTGGTTTCCGCAGCAGAAGTGTTGCGTACCTGTAACTGCCAAATACCTCCTGCGACTCTGGCGTTACCTTGACCACGAATTTGCACAAAGAAATTGTAGTCGCCGTTGCTGGAGTCGGGGCCTGGTGTGACAATTTCTATATGTCCATCTGGCAATTGATAATTTTGGGCAGGATTACCGTTGGTAATCACTTTTTGGAAAGGAGTGACAAAACCGTTAGGACTGCGTACCGACACTTCTAATTGACTATTACCAGAATACCAAGCGTTTAACCAGGCTATACCTACTTGATGGTGAGGTACATTAAAGCGCATACCGTGAGTACTTTGGCAGCTAATAGTTGCTTGACCATGAATATTATCGTTGCCTTCATTACCCGCAGCACAGCAGACAATTCTGCCTGGGCCAGATTCGGCATCAATGATTTTCGAGAGGGAATCGCTACCGTCGTGAGCATCAGCGTGTCCACCCAAGCTGAGATTTAATACAACTGGGCGACCTAATTCTCTAGCAACGCGGAAAACATAGCGCACACCATCGGCAATGTGGGCATCCTGTAAGTCGGATTTGATAATTACCAAATCTGCTTCTGGTGCTACACCGTTATAGATGCTATCAACACCAGCCGCAATGCCAGCTACGTGAGTGCCATGACCGTTAGTATCTTGAGAGATAGTCATTTGCGCCCCGGTAAATTCAGCTCCATAGGCACCTTCTGTGACTCCTGGGCCTGGCAGTGTTTGATCCCAAACGCTTAAGATTCTGCCAGCAAAGGCAGGGTGTTTGGCATCAATACCTGTGTCAAGAACGCCTATAATTACTCCTTTACCAGTGAGTCCGGTTTTCTTTTGAAACGCTGGTAATTGTACGCCTCCCGGCGCAGCGTCCATCCGCAGTTTCATTTTCCGTGATGGCTTGATGAGCTGGATATTGGGTTCTTCAGATAAGATATCTAAACTGTCTAGGGGTACGAAAGCTGTGCGGACACTACCTGAGTTTTGGTTGATTTCAATACCGTATTGTGACAAATGACTCAAGTCTGCATCAGAATCACAATATATAAAAACAATAGTCTTGGTTTGTTTAACAGGATTTGTGGGAGCTACTATACCAAGCGATCGCTTGTGGGTGGTTAAAGCTGTTACGCCTTCATGTTGATAGTCTTCATATGCCAATAGCAGTCCAGGAGAAAGCTTTTCGTGTCTCATGGTAACCTCGGTTTAGTTAATTTATACAAGCAGGTACTGGATTTTGCAGGATTTGTCGCTCTATCACTAATGCAGGCTAAGTAACTTTTTTAGCCTTCATTTCTGAGTGCGACTATAGTTATCTATTTTTTCCATAGATAGCATCGAACCAAGTTAGGAGCCTGAAAATAACCCATAAATTTTAATTTGGGCTTGCTAATTCATAACTCATTTTTCTCAATTGATCTCTACCTAAAGATAAGTTTCTTTAACTGGCTAAATCTCTACGAGTAAATACGGTAGAGACTTATCAAGTCTGGATTTGTTAATCAATTTCACTTATATTCAATGATTTGTTAACCAATACTTTTGAGTAATACAGTATCTATCTGAGTGATTACGGAAAAATTTAAATCTAGAAAAATAAAGAAATATTAAGCTATAAGTGCGTAAAATAGATAAGCATTAAATCATACTTATAAATTCCATGCCTTACCGTAATAAAACAATAATATTTATACACAGTATTTCTGTTACGTAAATTTCCTGATCCCAGCCCCCTCATGAGATATTTTCTATCATCGGTGAGAGAGGCAAATCAGCGAGTATTTGCCACAATCACTTCTGAAGGTCAAAAAAGTCATGTATGCAAATTCAAACACCAGACTGGGTTAAGCACGCTGTTTTTTATCAAATTTTTCCAGATCGTTTTGCTAGAAGTAAGCAGCCCCACAAGCGGCTGTTACACGAAGCCCGTTGGGAAGATTGGGAAGCTATGCCTACACTCCAAGGTTACAAAGGCGGCGATTTATGGGGCATTATTGAGGGCTTAGACTATATCCAAAATTTAGGAATTAACGCGATTTACTTCACACCCATCTTTCAATCGGCTAGTAATCACCGCTATCACACCCATGATTATTATCAGGTTGATCCCTTACTGGGGGGCAACGAGGCATTTCGGGAACTACTAGATGCCGCCCATGAACGGAATATCAAAGTGGTGCTGGATGGAGTATTTAATCACGCCAGTCGGGGATTTTTCTTTTTTCACGATATTTTAGAAAATGGCCCTCATTCCCCTTGGGTGAATTGGTTCAAAATTACAGATTGGCCTCTGGCACCCTACACAGGGGAATTACCCGCCAATTACGAAGGCTGGGGAGGAAATCGGGCTTTACCAGTGTTTAATCATGACAATCCCGAAGTGCGGGAATACATTATGGAAATTGCCGAATATTGGATTAAATTCGGCATTGACGGTTGGCGATTGGATGTACCATTTGAAATTAAGACTCCGGGATTTTGGCAGGAATTTCGCGATCGCGTCAAAGCCATTAATCCCGAAGCGTATATTGTGGGCGAAGTGTGGGGAGATTCCCGGGAATGGCTGGATGGTAAGCAATTTGATGGGGTAATGAATTATTTATTTGCCGGGCCAACTATCGCCTTTGCCGCAGGCGATCGCGTAGTCTTAGAACAGGTACAAAGCCGGGATTATCAACCTTATCCACCTTTATTTGCTACTGAATACGCCGCTAAAATCCAAGAACTGTTGCAATTTTACCCTTGGGAAATTCAACTAACTCAACTGAATTTACTAGCAAGTCACGACACAGCGAGATTAGTTACCATTGCTAACAATGATCAAGCCAGTGCGGAATTAGCAACTTTACTGTTACTTACCTTTCCTGGTGCCCCCAGTATCTACTATGGTGATGAAGTTGGGCTACCTGGTGCCATAGATCCAGACTCACGCCGTGGCTTTCCTTTAGAAGCTAACTGGAATCAAGAAATCCTCAAGCAGCATCGCCAATTAATTCACTTGCGCCATCAATACCCAGCTTTGCGTATAGGCGATTACCAAGTTCTTTTTGCTCAGGGGGCGTTGTACATCTTTGCCCGCACTTTAGAAACAGAAGCATTAATTATTGCTGTTAACGCTGGGACAGCACAAACAACAGCAAAGTTAGATGCGGCTAGTTTGCATACTCAACCCCACAAGCTGTTATATGGCAATGCAGAATCTGAGTGGCGCGATCAGCAACTTTCTGTAACCCTCCCACCCCGTAGTGGCTGTATTTTAGGCATAGCTTAGATCATATCCACCGTAAGGGCACGACATATGTGCCCCTACCTTCCCGCAACCATTGCTGGCATTAACACCGCATCAATCACGTGAATAACGCCATTATCGGCAAGAATATCGGTTTTTAGGATACTTGCATCATTGACCTTCAAAACCCCATTATCTGCCTCAATGGCCACCACTGAGCCTTCTAAAGTTGTAGCTTCGTCAATTTGTACCAAATCATCAGATCTGACATCCCCAGAAGCCACATGATACATCAATATTTTTTGCAGCTTGGGGATATCTTGCAGTAGTGCATCTAACGTACCTGCTGGTAATTTAGCAAAAGCCTCGTCAGTGGGTGCAAAGATAGTAAAAGAACCAGGACTTTTGAGAGTTTCTACAAGTTTTGCAGTTTTAACTGCTTGAATTAGAGTATTGAAATTTCCGGCATTAGCGGCAGTTTCGACAATATCAGCCATAATCTTTAGTAGTATTGCTGGATCATAAACTGATAAATCTTACAGCCCAAGAAAACTGATAACCTCTATCGACAGAAAGGTTGCAGGTAATTGAATACACTCCCAATACCCAACAGTAGACTGATGAGTACTGCTAAACTGGAGAGTGACCCCAAAAACCACTGACTATGCTAAAGCGTTCTAAGTTCGAGACCACCCAGTCTCAAATCATGCACCGTGCGGAAGATCTGATTAGTGCAGCCTCAAATCGCTACCGCATTACAGTTCAGGTGGCAAACCGTGCCAAGCGTCGTCGTTACGAAGACTTTGACAGCCCATCGGAAGATGTGATGATGAAGCCAGTACTCAGAGCCATTATCGAAATGTCCGACGAACTGACTCAGCCAGAAATCATTGGCGAATTATAAAATAAGACTTTGGCAAAGGTGAGGATGAGCAAAAAATTATCGTTCATTCAACCCCGACTCAAGTTCTGGCAGACACTCACTGCTTTTATGGTGGTGGGTGTACTTGTTGCGAGTTCAGGGGCAAATAAATTCATACCTATAAACTTACTGGGTATTCAACCTGCCATGGCCCAGAGAATCAGTCCTGGAGATATTTGGCAGCAAGTATATAAGCAACTACCAGACTTCCCCAAAGAAAATCAGTATATCAGTAAAGAAACTGGACAGGTTGCCGAAAACAGCACCTTAGCCAGTCGCCTGATTCGCTATCATTTATATACAAAAGGGCGCGCCCCCAGTTACCGCCTAGATTGGAAGCTAACATTAGCCGACTACCTAGACGCTAACGAAATTATGTACGATCATTCCTATCCTGGTAATGATATATTGCGGCAAAATCCCTTAGAAGGCGATCGCGCGGCCATAGCTAAACTTAATCGTCAACAAAGGAATGCTCTAGTACAAGTTTTAGCCAATCTCTTTATCCCCAATCCTCAAAATACCCAAACACCCAACCCCGATAAAACACCCAGCCCCAACACATCCACCCCACAGCCACCCCAACAAGGTGGTGCTGAACTTCTCAGGTAAAAAACCTTCCTTCGGGTTCACCGCGCTCCCTTTGTGTTTAAAAAATCAATTTATGGAACGTGTACTTAAAAGTGGTACTGGCTGGCGGATTGGCTGGAACCCCAACGCACCAGAATTTAAAGGTTTAGTAGGTACAGATGATTGGGCAATAGAGTTAACAGAATCCGAGTTGAATGATTTTTGCCGACTACTTACACAGCTAGCTGACACCATTAAACAAGTCGCCACCGAATTAATGGACGACGAGAAAATCGCCTGTGAAGCTGAAAGTGATTTATTGTGGATGGAAGTAGAAGGCTATCCTCAAGCCTATAGTCTGCGCTTGATCCTCAATACCGGACGGTGTGTAGAAGGTGCATGGAATGCCAGCGCTGTAGAGGGTTTACTGCAAGCAGCTGGGATGCTAAAAGTTTTTTAAATTTTCCCCTTGATTATCTTGTGGCTTTGCAGTATGATAGTAATTCTGACCGGGGCGTAGCGCAGCTTGGTAGCGCGCCACTTTGGGGTAGTGGAGGTCGTGGGTTCGAATCCCGCCGCTCCGATTAACAAAAGACCCTACCTGCTAGTCTTGTATCAAAGATGGGCAGGTTTTTTAGTGAGATGTATACGGAATATAAATTCTCAGCTACCTGAAAATTTCCATAACCCCTCACCAGTATTGATGAGGGGTATATGGAGATAACTTTTATGACAGCTTTTGCAAATATTCTTCTAGAGCCTGATTCACTAGATTAGTCATGGGCTGGCCTTGACTAGTAGCAGCAGCCTTTAACTTCTCGTAAATGTCATCGTGAAGGCTGATGCGATGGCGGGATCTACTAGGAGAACGCTTAGGCTGAGTAGCTTGATTAGAAAAGCTTCCTGGCTCGTAATTGTTAGCAAATTCACGCAGAGCATCAAAACCCAGGCGATCGCAAAAATCACCAAAGCTTTCCTCAGAATTCCGCGATTTATCAAAATAAACAAAAATCGGCTCTAGGAAGCTCTCTATGTCATTATCGTGTAACCGCTCAGTATAAGGTTGCGCCAAGCGTGTCTGATCTGGCGAACCTCCCAGCCACACTTGGTAAGATTCGGGGCCACTACCCACAAAACCCAATTCTGCCATGTAGGGACGAGCGCAACCATTAGGACAGCCTGTCATCCTTACCACAAAATGTTCATCTTGTAAACCCAGTTTATCTAACAGGGTGCGGATTCTTTGTAAAATCCCCGGTATTGCCCGTTCTGATTCGGTGATAGCCAAACCGCAGGTAGGCAAAGCCGGACAAGCCATTGCATAACGTACTAAAGGTTCGATGGTGTTGGGGTCAGAAACGACACCACAACGGTTGAGAATTTGTTGAATGGCTGGCTGAATATCTGGCGCAATGTCGTAAAAAATGATGTTGTGGTGGGGTGTCAAGCGCATTGGTAAGTTAAATTGCTCGACAATTTCCCGTAAGGCGGTTTTCAGTTGAAATGCACCTTCATCCTTGACTCGACCATTATCAACGGAAATGCCTAAAAATAGCTGGCCGTCGCCTTGTTCTTGCCAACCGAGGAAGTCTTGATATTTAAACTCTGGTAGTGGTTGAAACGGTGCCACTGATTTGCCGAAATATTCCTCAACCTGGGAGCGGAATTTATCTACACCCCAATCGTTGATTAAATATTTTAATCTGGCATGACGACGGTCAGTGCGATCGCCATAATCTCTCTGAGTAGCAACAATGGCTTTGACTAAGTTGTAGACATCATCTTTGTCCACATAGCAAATTTCATCGGCTAATCTGGCAAAGGTTTCATCTTTATTGTGGGTTCTACCTAAACCGCCACCAGCAAAAACATTAAATCCTGATAGTTCTCCCTGTTGATTGGTAATTACTACCAAAGTCAGGTCTTGGGTATATAAATCAACGGAATTATCACCAGGTACAGTCACGCAAACTTTGAACTTGCGGGGCATATAGTGAGTACCATAAATCGGTTCCTCACCATCATGGATAATTGTGCCAGTGCCATTGCGCTGACGCGCGGCTTTCACCTCTGGGCTTTCTTCTGCACTAATTACCTTTTCGCCATCTAACCAAATTTCGTAATATGCCCCTGTTTGCGGTGTCAGTAAGTCAGCGACATTATTAGCATATTCCCAAGCATACTGGTACTCTGGGCGATTCTTAAAGGGCGCGGGTGGTGCCATGACGTTACGGTTGAGGTCACCGCAAGCACCCAAAGTTGAACCCATATTTTGCACTATAGTAGCGATCGCAGCTTTCAGATTCTTTTTTAAAATCCCGTGCAATTGAAACCCTTGTCGGGTAGTGACGCGCAACGTGTGGTTGCCAAATTCATCGGACAAATTATCTAAAGCCAGATATAACTGCGGCGGTACAAACCCACCAGGATTTCTCGTCCGCAGCATAAACTGGTAATCTTTTTCCTGTCCCTTTACACGATTATCACGGTTATCTTGCTGGTAAGAACCATGAAACTTGAGAAGTTGTACCGCTTCTTCGGTAAAATGGGTAGTATCCTCAAGGATTTGCGTAGCTACAGGTTCACGTAAAAAATTACTTTTTTCCTTGATACCTTCCACTTTGGAAGGCTTATTACGATTAGCAATTGGGGCAGGAGCAGATTTAACCATCACAGTTGTATAGTATTCTCAATAAGGCATCGGTCAACGCCGAAGTTTATTTTCGGCTGAGTGATCCCCGGTAATTCGGTCGGAAATATGAGGAATACTTTAATTTTAACACGGCAAAAAGCCGGCTTCGTACGTGTTTAAACACTTAACAAAACCGACTTGTGTAGGGAGTGGGGGAGATTTTTATTTAGCTCCTAGCCTCTAACCTCTAGCCTCTATCTAAACCGATAACCTAAACCACCATTAATGCTGATAGCAGAAGCCGGGCTATTTTCGTAGGCACGAAGTCCGACTTTAGCATTGGTGTAAACGAGGAAGTTATTAGCAACTTCTGATTCCACGCCAGCACCGACTACTACAGACTCTCTGTTACCCAAAGGAGTGGGCGCACCATTTTTCTCTACGAAAGAATAACCACCAGTAATATAAGCGTTGGTGCGATTAGCAATGGGTACGTCTACGGAAACTTCTGGGATGATAGCTGTAGTCTCATTACCCCAAAGGACATTACCACGTGCAGAAAATGGTGTATTGCCTAATTTCACCCGGCCTGTAAGGTTACCACCCAAGGTAGCCGCATCACCGTCTTGTCCACCATTAGTCACGCCAGCTGCGACACCAGCACCAATATAACTAGCATCGGTACCTCTAGTTGGTTGGGCTGAAGCTTGACCGGCACTAAGAAGAATAGGAGCTACTACTAAGGAAGACAATGCAGAGATTGTCATCAAAGACTTGAGTATATTTTTCATAATCTGGAAAAAACTTTGTGTGTTTTGCTTTATATATTAAAAGTCGAAAATAGTATAAAAAGGTTCCAGATAATTTTTCTAATTTGTTTAATGACTGTTGTTATTGATGCATAAGACTTTAAGGCTAGTAAGGTATAATTTGCCATAAATCAATTAACATAATCTCCCTGACTTCTTGAATGAGTAGAGAAATGAGACTTTCTGGCTGCTGCTCTGTCTATTGATTGCGCTGTATTCGTATATGCGTAAAGCATCTAAATATCAAGGTATCTTTTCTTGTGGAAGTTTTGGCAAATTCTATGACTTCATACAAGAATTTTCATATCCGGAAATTTTCTCAAAATAGTCAGTTTATCAACTGTCACAATCAATTATCTCAGATCTCCACAGATACGTTCGCTAGTTTCCATAGTGTTCTGAGGTTGGCCAGATTTTACCCTTTAGATAAATTGCATAAATCGCAAAGTTGGAAAAAAAGCCATAAGGTTGATTCAGGTGATAAAACTTTATAGGTTCACTCAAGGTTTTGATTTTTAATTCTTGGAGTGTATTGATATGAAACTCTGTAATATTCTTAAATGGGGAATAACCATTCCACATCTGATGAAATGGATAATGCATATCAAGTGGCTCAATCATACTTAAATCTTGAGCTACTAAAAAACAGTAAGGGCGTGATTGGTTGCCTATCTGCCATGCTAGAATTTCCCCATCTTGTGCATAAGTTTTAGATTTGGCGATCGCTTCAGTTGTGAGGAAAGGGAAAATTGCTGTTTTCGCTTCTTCATAAGTTGCTTCTACCCAAAATGAATCCATTGATTCATTCCCAAATTGCAAGTTACGATAATTGCATTGTGGCCAATAAACTCGAATAATCATTTTATTTTCCTAATTCGGGCAAATGTTTAGTTGAAACATCATTCCTGCCTTGATAACGTATTGGTCAGGAATTTGTGCTTAGTATGCCCAAAATGAATCAGGAGTTAAAATATACTGGAATTACCTCCGAGTCATAGTCATGACTGCGTTAACCGTCAGTTCTGGTAAATTACCCAAAGTCGGTAAAATATCTTCTGCGGACAAAACAACCGGTAAATCATCTCCCAGCCATACCCAAATTTGTTGACGAGTTATATCTATTAACCAAGCTAGTTGGGTTCCGTTACTTAAACAGTGGAGAATTTTATTCTGCAAATCTAGGGTACTTTGGTCAGGAGAGCGAATTTCAATTAACCAATCCGGCGCTCCTTCTAAGGGCCCATCTTCATCTTGCAGGCGATCGCCTGCAACAATAGAAATATCGGGAACTGGAGAATAGGGAGGTACAATACAACGTAATTCTTGTATAGCTTCAAACTGCTCTGTATGAAGATTCACGTAATTTACTAAATTACGCTGTAGTCGCGAATGAAAAAGGGTTGGCATTGGTTTTTGTCGCACTTTCCCTTGAATTAACTCCCATGCTGGGGAAGCCTCAATGTTGGGTTGAGAGAGAAACTCGTCTAAAGGGGTTGTTGTAGCTGACTTCACAATAAGCCTCCCTCAGATATTACTAATAATGCCTATGACTTCTAGAGTATATTGGGAATTATATCCTCGATTCACAGAGGATGAAACAATGGGCTGTATCAGCTATAGCAACAAGCTACAAAGGGAATCGATAAAGTGAATTTTTGATCATCTTTGTGGAGATTGAATAATGCTAACCGCTGCAAAAACGTTATCTGGTTTGATGGGTTTATGTGTCGGTGATGCGTTGGGTGTGCCAGTTGAGTTTACTAGCCGCGCTGAAAGAGTTAAGTCTCCGGTGACAACAATGCTAGGTTATGGCACATGGAATCAACCGCCGGGAACTTGGTCTGATGATAGTTCTCTGACTTTTTGCTTGGCAGAAAGCCTTTGTAGAGGATATTCCTTAGACACCATAGCCAATTCCTTTTGGCGCTGGTACAAGCAAGCTTATTGGACTCCCCGTGGCGATTTGTTTGATATTGGCCCCACTACCCATGCAGCAATTATGCGCCTGAAACAAGGAGTTGTACCACATCAGGCAGGAGGTAAGGTGGAAGATAGTAATGGCAATGGTTCTTTAATGCGAATTTTGCCGATGGCTTATTGTCATAAAACCGTAACTTTTCCAGAATTGATGGCGCGGGTGCATGATGTATCAGCTATTACTCATGCTCATGTGCGATCGCAAATGGCCTGTGGCATTTATATTAGTATTGCAGTAGCCTTATTGGCAGGGGCTAGTCTCCAAACAGCTTATTTACAAGGGTTAGAAAAAATCCAGTCTATTTATGCTGAACGAGAATATCTTTTGGAGAGGAGGCATTTTGGCAGGATATTTAGTGGCGAAATAGCCAAACTGCCCGTGGAGGAAATTAATTCTGGGGGTTATGTCATTGATACTCTAGAATCATCCCTGTGGTGTTTGTTAAATACTTCGTCTTACTCGGAAGCCGTACTCAAAGCTGTCAACTTAGGTGGAGATACAGATACCACCGCCGCAGTCACTGGAGGGTTAGCAGGCATTTACTACGGTGTGGAAAACATTCCCCCAGAATGGATGAATAAACTGGCCCGTAAACAAGACATTATAAATTTGGCAGAGCGTTTTGCAGCGGCCGTTTACCCTGAAAATTAGGAGTTAGAAATGGGGAGTTTCATGACTCCTAATTCTAACTCCTCACTTTTAACGTTTAACCTGTTCAGAAATCCATTGCAAGTAGGCTTGCGAACCTGCAATTATCGGTAGGGCAATGATTTCTGATACTTCGTAAGAGTGCAGTTCCCGAATTTTGGCTTCCAAAATGGAAAATTGTGCCAAGTCGGTTTTAATTAACAACTGCCACTCGGACTCTTTGTATATTTCTCCCTGCCATGTGTAAATTGAATGGATGGGCAACATACTTACACAAGCAGCAAGTTTAGCTTCTACAAGGGCATGTGCAATTGTTTCCGCCTCCTGCTTGCTGGCAGTTGTGACAAAGACTACACCATAATCAGCAGGTATCTCCATAACTTTTAGACCATCGACAAAGAGTATACCTGGCCATCAATCAACAGTCGCGTGATTCCCTTGGCTTGTAGATGAGTACTAGCCTTATGGAGCATTTTACTATCGGGAACTTTGATCACGCGATCGCGCTTGGTAGAGAAGCGCTTTGCTACTCGATGGTTATCAAACACTGGCAATGTTTTTTGCAGGGTTTCCAAGTTAGGAATTTGTCCTAAGTCACCAAAGTCCTTGAGTGGTCGGGTAATTAACTCCGAGGAACGGTCAATTACCAAATAACAAGTTTTGGGCAATTGTGCTGCTGATAATGGCAACACTTGCACTGGTGCTTCATTGGCTCTACGTCTAGTAACTAATGGTCTTGGTTCGTCTAAGTCTTCTTCCTCTTCGTCGTAATCTTCGTCGTAATCTTCGTCGTCTAAATCATCCTCTAAATCGTCCTCTAAATCATCCAAATCCTCCGACTCATCTAGCAAGTCTTCTCCCAACATGTGGGCAATGACGGTTGCTTCAGGATTTTCGTCTTTTAAGATGGGGGTGGGGATGCTGGTGATTTCCGGCGGCTTGGGTTCAACAACTTCTAATCGTTTTGTTGAGCGTAGCTTTGGTTTTTCCTCTGCTGAGGGACGCCGACGGACTCGCCTCATGGAGGTGGTGAATTCGTCTTCCTCCTCTAATTGTTCGCCTTCGATAACTGCTTCTTTTGGCTCAATATCTGGCAACTTCAGGCGAGGAGTTTTTGTTTCCTGGCTTGGTGGCTGCGCTGGCTTTAACTCTGGCTCTGGCTCTGGCTCTGGCTTTAACTCTGGCTCTGCCTGACTTAACAAAGGTAATTGTTCATAATTTACCTGTGCCCTGCCTTCAGGAGTCCTAGCAGCACGTTTGAGAGAAACGAGATATTCGTACTCGTCTTCTGGCAAGGTGCTTTTAAGTAGCCGACTAATTGTCGAGTTACTCACGCCATAATGTTCTGCCAAAGTTGAGGTTGTTTCGGCAGTTTCTCGATATAACTTCAGAATTTCTTTCTTGTCAGGATCTGTTAGTTTTCTCACGGTAGACACCAAATTTTCTAAGCTCGTTTGCGCCCACGCTCTCGTCGAGTTCTGCTCAACGATGCGTCATGTTCTAAGACAGCGCCCATACCAAATAAAACTCCACTAAATACCCAAAACACTTCTAGAATCTCCCCACTTTGATAGTTTGCCCCTTGAGCATATTTAAACCACATATCTGCAATGTAGAGCGAAAACGCGGCCGCCGCAATCATTCTCCAAGACTGGGCAACTCTGCCTCCCCAAAATGCCAGTAATAAAGTGGTAGCAATAATTAGCAAAACCACGTCGCTAACTACGTAAAACCAATTCAAAATAGCGACTAGCGGCTCTGAGGGTACTGCTTGTTGCATAGAAATCCACCATGCTAACAAACTGCCAAAGACTCCTATTGCCACCACAATTAGCCATTGCCATTTTTCTAAATTGATTCGTCTAGAAGCCACAGCTAAAATCATGCCTACGCCCAGGGAAAGATAACTCAGTACAAAAAATATATCGCCAATAGACACATCTGGTTCTTCGTCTAAAATTATTTCTGTGTAACCGAAGATGATCCCTCCCAGGAAATAAGAAAGCATACCGATAGCGATCGCCAGCCAAACATTTCTGCTACTGACAATTTGCGGGCTACGCCAGTTCCTTAAGCATAAGATACCTGCACCCAAGTAAGCCAAGGCTTCAAAAATATTTGTACCAATCACGTACCAGTCAGCACGGCTTTCTACACCATCTGCTCCGGGGATTTTGGCACTAAACAACAAAAAGTATAACAGTGCCAGCACAGCCCAGGCGATGCTAGCTAAAATTATGTTGCGATTGGTGAAGATGGATTGAGAACGGTAGGAATTTTTGTATGAACTGCTCATAGGAATTGACTGTGTAAATGCACTCGGCCTGATTTTGGTGTGCAGGACTGTGTAGGAAGCGGTTTATCTATCCAGCGATGCACCAATGGAGGCCAAAAGCAACTGCCTGTAGCCGCAGTTTTTCCCACACTTTCCATGCTATTGCCACAGTTTACTCAGTGAAGTTTGATTTAGCCAACTGATAAAGAGCGATCGCTCGGCTTCTGGCATATCTTGTAACCGATCATTTACTTGATTAGCAAAGTTCGCATTACCAAAATAACTTTTTCCGAGTTGATGCAGTGTTTGCAAGAAACTAATTACGTGGTTTTCTTGCCAAGGAGGAAGATTAGCTATTTCTAGGGGATTTATTGATACCAAGTGCTTGACGGCTTCTAGGGACGATGTTTGAGGAAATTGTTGCTGGCGCAAAAATTCTGCCAGATCTTTCTCAAATAGTGTCGCTTGGCGACCACCTAAAAACTCTTCAATGTCCAGATAAACTGCTTGCAGCAAAAAAATACTGGCTTGAATGTAAATTCCTTGCTTGCTATGACCACCCGTGTCACTACCTATTTGATCTAAGCGGACTTTTCCCCAGACACTAAAGCGATCCGGTTCTTCCAACAAGACACAGGCTTTGCCTCGATTATCAGTCAATTCTCGCCACAAGGCTCTAGCTTCTTCTTCTTGGCTAGCTTTGAAGATGCTAATCAAGCGAAAGGTTTGCCCCTGATAAGTAAGAATCGGCACTTGCTGATCCCGTTTTGGGTGCTGAATACTCGATATTTCAACATCCTGCCGTTTGAGAATAAACATGGCACTCGCAAATAACTCCTCACAGGGGCTTTATGGATATGCGATCTATAGTCGTGTTTTGGTAACATCGCCAAGAGTGCGATTACCTAGCGTGCCATTGGGTTGAGCCTCGCGATCGCCTGAAGCTACCCTGACATCAACACGCAAATAACCTATCGACCACACAATATAGCTAATCAATAGCCCATTTGCTGCATTTTTAGTGTAAATCTACGTAACCAGCGACTTGAATCATAGCCTTGGTAGTGGTCAATCTGCAATTTTTTGTTTGCTTCTTGGTAAGATATAACGATATAATCAATTCGATGACTTCTTCGGGAGCCAGAATATTGGTTTGGGCGCGTAGCTCAGTGGATAGAGCCACGGATTTCTAATCCGTTGGTCGCAGGTTCGAACCCTGCCGCGCTCGTTTGAATATCAATACAATCAAACCTAAAACTAAAAATCCATCCCTCAAAAAACTCCGCGTACCTTTGGGTTTAAAATAATATATAAATTGTCTTTCAATAATTCAGAATAAATGATCTAATTAAACCTTGTCCATCCTGAAAGGTGGAGTTTTTGTTATTGCAACGTCAGGAAGCAATTTCACAATCTTGACCGCAAACTACAGATATCAAAGTAAACAAGGTTTATCACCTAAAAAAAGCTAGAACCACAAAATTCGGATACTATGCAGAATTATTAAAGTATAAACAAGCCCGTGACGAGGATTGAACTCGTGACCTCACCCTTACCAAGGGTGTGCTCTACCACTGAGCCACACGGGCAAAAAAGAAACCTGATTTTGAAGTGATGAGCTATAAAGCTGTGAACTCACCAGTCACTTAGCAATTATAGCTCACTACCTTAGAAGTGGTGGGCCGGGCTGGATTTGAACCAGCGTAGGCGCTAGCCAACGGATTTACAGTCCGTCTCCATTAACCACTCGGACACCGACCCATTTGTCTCACGATTATCAATAGTAGCACCAGGTTTTAGAATTGGCAAGCGTTTAACAAATATTTAATTTCAGGAAACCAGGTTTATGGAAAAACCCGGTTTTTACGGACTAATTCAGTAATTCCCCGGTTTCTTGCAGGGAGTGCAAGCGACGGTAAATCCCTTGATGACGCAACAGTTCATCATGACTACCCACTTCGGCAATTCTTCCTTGATCGAGAACCACAATTTTATCAGCTTCCCGGATTGTACTTAAACGGTGGGCAATGACGATAGTGGTGCAAGTTCCCTGAATTGATCGCATGGCCAATTGAATTGCCCGTTCAGATTCGTAATCTAAGCTGGAGGTAGCTTCGTCAAAAATTAGTACGTCTGGTTCAACTAACAACGCCCTAGCAATTCCCAAACGCTGTCTTTGTCCGCCAGATAACCTGACGCCACGTTCCCCGACAACGGTGTAATAACCTTGGGGGAGGTGTTCCATGACTTCATCAACTCGGGCAATTCTACAGGCTTCCTTGACTTGTTCTAGAGTGGCGTTTGGTCTACCGTAGGTGAGGTTATCCAATACAGTACCGTTAAACACATCTACTTCTTGGTGAACGATCGCTAGTCTCCGTCTATACTTACCTACATCCAAAGTGCGAATATTTTGACCATCAATCAAAATCTCGCCCTCTTGAGGTGCAAAATACCGCAGCAGCAGTTTCACCAAGGTAGACTTACCAGAACCAGAACGCCCAACTAATGCCACTGTTTGATATGGTTCAATCAACAAGTTGATATCTTGCAAAACTTGACGACTGTCATCATATCCAAAACTGACGTGGGATAACTCAATTTTGCCAGTGAATTTATAAGGTGATGCAGTTTGATTTTCTGCTGCTAATAGACCAACTGAATCAGTGCCAATTGGTTCTTGCAAAAATTCGTGAAACCGCAACATCGAAGAATAGCGTCGGGCAAAAACTTCTGCCAGGTTACTAATAGGTTCTAGTTCGGCATAAGCCATGCTAGAAAGTGTTAAGGTCATGACAAAGTGACCTAGAGTAATCCTCCCGTCTACTGTTGCTGCTAAAGTTAAACCCAAAATTGTGAATACACAAAACTGAATTACAGCCTTTTGCCATGTCAGGAGTTTTACATAACCTTTGTGGATACGATAATCTACCACTGTGAACTCACGATCCAATCTTTGCTGTTGGCGTTTTAGTTCATTGGCTTCAGTGGCAAATGCTTTGACTGTTTTGATATTTGTAATCAATTCCGAAGTCCGACTTTCGGTGTTTTCCATGTATTTATCTAAGCGACTTTCGTGCCAAATGATCCGTCGCAAAGTCTTCAATGTAAAGCTGAGGATAACTACAAAGGAAATCAAATATAAAATCGCAATCCGCCACTCAATTAACAGGATAAACACGAAAATTCCTAGCACACGCACCAATTTAGGAATCAACTGTCCGGCAATTTCGGGATATGTCCAAGTATGGTTAGCAAGACCTCTGGCTACTCGCCCAGAAATGCGTCCGGGGTTATTTTCATCATAAAATTCTAGTGGTAGTGTGAGAACCTTGGCTATGGTTGTTTGAGTCTTCTCCCGACGCGCCCGTAAGGAAATATCCCAATGGAACCAACTGGTTAACCAGGGTTGTGTAGGTGCTTTGACTACTGTCACCAAAAAAATTAACCCCAGTAAGACACCTAAAGATAAAGTTTGATTTACTGGGTAATTGATCAATTCTCCTATGCTAGCGATCGCACTTTGCAGTGGTCTATCCAATGGTTGATTAGACAGAACATTTAAAATCTGCCCAATCGCATAAGGAACAACCAAGTCAACAATTTCATAAATGCTGGATGCCGCAATACTGACTACACTCAGCTTCCAGTCAGGACGAAAATAGTTGATAATATCTTTAAATGTTGCCATGATGCACACCGTCCAAGAGCGTGAGCGTTAGCTTGGAATATTTATACTACATTTGTAACATGTTGTAGTCAAGTACTACTGTGCTAAATCACTCTTGAGGCGTAGTTAGCCTCTAGCCCCTAGCCCCTAATTGCAGGGAAAAATTCCAGTCGATAGCGATAAAGGGCTACAGGACGAGAACCTGCGGTAAAATAATCTGGGTCTTGAGGCGAGAGATAAACAGCAGTAACTTGATCTGCCTCAATAGCGGGTTGAGATGTAGCTAATTTGTGATAAGCGGTAGTAGATTCCACTGAATTGAAATAGGGTTGTGAACCCCCTTTAAATAGTTGTTGAAATACTTCTGAAGTGATGAACTTGTCATCTGAAGTCGTTTCAGTAGCACGGGCACTCACGATAGAAACTAATTGGCGATCGCCTCGCAAAAGAGTAATTTGACGATTAGGTGAATCAGGATCTACTTTGACTGATAGCACAGCTTTATCCCCTAAATAAGCCCTTGCCAAATTCAAACTATTAAACGCTCTATCTGCTATTAAAATTGTTGATTTATTATCTATTTTAGGGATAAGTTTTAAACCAGTAATCGGAGGTTTTTCGGGAATAAAACGCACTAAAAAACTTACAGGCTGATTCAGTTGTTGGCGATTAGCCTCAAATCCAGGGGTAACGATATCTGGTGCTAAAGGTGCAACTAAATCTACCAATTTACTTGTTACCTGCCAATCACCAGCCATCCAATCAGGATAAATCAAATCTCCCTTAGCTGGTTGTACTGAAGTTAGTTGTTTCCACTGGGGAAAATTTGTTAGACGTTCCGATAACTCCCCGGCTGTTGCTTTCCCACACCATCCGAGTAGGCATAAAATAATCAAACAAAAACTGTAAATCACCCTCATATTCAGCATGAAATTTATTTTAGTGAAAAATATAGCAATCCTAAATTACCTTCGTGTACTAGGCGCTACGCGCGTGCGTCCTTTGCGGCTTGTGAGAAAAGTATGTTAGGGTTAAGTCGCACAAACAAACTATCACAACTCAGGTAAGCCCTAAGTTAACCGTAACCCTAGTTGTGGCACAAATTTTCAACTGAATTGCGAAATCAGGTGAATGCTGTCTGTATCGATCCTTAGTTGAACATTTCCATGAGGATTGAGAGATGAATAGTGATCTACCAACAGCTAAAGCCGAACTAGATACATCAGAAAAATCAAAAGCCGAATTTTTGCAGCAATTGCAAGGGTTAAGACTTGAACAGGCTTATGATGCAATTACCCAAAAAGCTGAAGCTGTTGCTAGTGTTATCGCTAAAAAAGCAGACAGTCTGAATCATTTAGGCTTGTTTGCGACATTTATCCTCACCGTTATGCAAATTCCTCACGTTTATTTTAGCTTCAATGCGGAAGTGCAGCAGAGAAAATTTACTGCCTGGGAAATGATTCATTACGTGGTAGAAAAAGATACTAGTGCTGGACTAGCGATCGCCTTAACAACTCTAGCAGAAAGTTGTGAACAGCTATCAGGGTTGAAATTTAAACCAGGCAAATATTTACCCGGAATTGAACTTAAAGGAAATAAGACATCGTTACTGGGGATAAATTTACCTGGAAATAAGAACTGTTCACAAGTTGATTTGAGAGGAATTGAGCTTAAAGATGCAAACTTGCAAAGTGCTAAATTCCACCATGTAAATATGGTTGGTGCCAATCTGCAAAATAGTAACCTCAGTGGTGCCAAAATCACAATAGCCAATCTCAGCAAGGTGAATCTCCAGCAAACCAATCTCAGTCGGGCTACATTACAACAAGTGGATTTAAGCGGAGCTAATTTGAGTGAAGCCGATCTTAAAGAAGCTAATCTTAAAAACACTCAATTATGTACTGAAAATGAAAAAGGCGAATTTGTTTGCGCGGATTTGCGCGGAGCGAAAAATTTAACAGTAGCGCAAATCAAAGCAACTAAAGGCTGGGAAAATGCTAAATTTGATGCATCTTTCAAACAAGAATTGGATAATGAATCCTAATTATCAATATTAGCTAACCTTTATAAAGTTTCAATAGGTAAAGGTTGCCAAACTTCCCCATACTGCTCCCGTAAAGTATGCCAAGATTCCACTTGACCGGGTTCATATTCTCCTGGTTTACCCCATTGTAAAAATAGGCTTAAAGCAGACTCCTGGCTTTCATCTAAAAACCGAATGGCATAAGTGGTAAAATTACCTCTTTTTGCTTCACCTGTTTCAAATTTTACTTGAGTAATTTTATCCATATTCAAATGAAACTCAAAGCCTTCGGTGTGCATATTTGCATACTTACCTTTAAGTAATTCGGCATAAAATAGCTTTTCTATTTTACCTCTTGCTTCTAATACAGCAGCGCTGCTGGTAACAATAATGCGTAAGGTTCCTAAATTTTCACAGGCTTCTAAAAAGTCTTTCAAATTTTTAGTCATAATCAGTTATTAGTTATCAGGTTTTGTGATTAGTACAACTAGAGGAAATTTTCCGCAACTACAGATAAATTATCTTTCGTACCGTTCATAAGCAGCGACAATGCGCTGAACTAGAGGATGACGCACAACATCTTGTTGGGTGAATTCACAAAAGCCTATACCTTCAACATTCTTGAGGACTTGTAAAGCTACCCCTAGTCCTGATTTTTGGTTGAGGGGCAAATCTGTTTGTGTAGTGTCACCTGTAATTACCATCCGCGAACGGAAACCCAAACGAGTCAACACCATTTTCATTTGAGCAGGTGTAGTATTTTGGGCTTCATCGACAATTACAAAAGCATGATTGAGGGTACGTCCTCGCATATAGGCGAGTGGTGCAACTTCAATGACACCCCGTTCCATCAAACTGGGGACTTTTTCTTGATCGATAAATTCATAGATGGCATCGTAAAGTGGACGGAGATAGGGATTGACTTTCTGCTGTAAATCTCCGGGTAAAAAGCCCAGTTTTTCGCCGGCTTCTACAGCAGGACGAGTTAAAATCAGCTTTTCTACCTGATTATTTAACAGTGCTTGTACAGCAACCACAACTGCGAGATAGGTTTTACCTGTCCCAGCCGGCCCAACACAGAATGTCAAGTCACGCTTGCGTATATCTTCAATGTACTGCCGTTGGCGAAAGGTTTTGGCACGAATTTCTTCACCGCGACGAGTTTTGGCTAAGATATCTCGCTGTAACTCTTGAAGTTCCCCTTGTCGATGGCTATCTAGAGCTTGACGGGCTGTTAATATGTCGGCACTGGAGATAGTATCGCCTTTAGTCCAGATTACTTCAAGCGATCGCACTAATTGAGAAGCCAGGTTAATTTGCGCTTCTGTACCTGCAATGTGTAGTTCTTGCCCACGCAGCACCAAATTAGCGCCTGTTTGTCGGGATAATAGTTTGAGATTTTCTTCTCTATCACCGGCAAGAGCGATCGCACTGGGAATGTTAGGCAGCTGAATTGTTAAAGCATCTGCCATAAATATTTATTGCTTAATTTCTGAAGTGCAATTTTTGATAACAAAGGTTATACCATTTCAATTTTTAATTTGAAATATCTGAGCGGAAGTAACCATAGCACTCCGGCGTAGCTCAGTTTCCACCGCTCAGACTTTCTCTTGATTAACTAACGAGTTCGGGGTTTCACCACAGGTCTAGGCAAATTTCCGGCTCTTTCCCGTGTTTTTGGTGGTGGAGATGATCGTTCTTGTTGATCCTCGTCAAAAGACATTCCCTCTCTGCCTAAAGCATTGTTGCCGTAAATATCCAGGTATACTGATTGTCCGGCAAGTGCCGCAGCAGCTGCAATTACTGTTCTAATCGCCTGAATATTGCGTCCTCCTCGACCAAACACTTTCCCCTTGTCTGTGCTGTCAAAGGCGATGCGAATCCAAGCCCGTTTGAGGGTGGGAGAAATTTCACAATCGACGCTTAAAGTCTCTGGAGATTCTAAAAATGGCTGAATCAAAAACTTAACTAGCCCAACGTAATTGGGACTAGCTGTTGGGGATTGTATTTCGTCCTTAAGATGCGTTTGTGGCACTGAGCTGTTCAAAAACATTGGCTTTAACTAAGATGCTACGGACGGTATCAGTTGGTTGAGCGCCTTGTTGTAGCCGCTTGATGATACCAGGAACATCTAGTCGCACTTCGTCAGTTCTGGGGTTATAGAATCCCAGTTCTTCTAGGGGACGGCCATCACGGCGCGCAAGGTTGTTAATGGCGATGATGCGGTAACTCGCTTCCCGCTTTTTGCCGTATCGCTTCAAGCGCAATTTGATCATGGTTGAGGAATGATTCTCCTAATTGTTGGTACTGAAATGCTAATTTTAGCACTTGCTTTGTCTTCGCTGCTATGATTTCTGGGGATAAGGGGCAATGGGGATTGGCGACTAGATAATTAATTGGTCTGTAATTACGAATTACGAATTACTAAAGACTGCCGAAGCCTTTTTTCTTTTTCTCTTTATTTTTTTTCTTTTTCGTACCTGCTGCACCAGCATTGTAACCGCGCCATCCAGGGGCAGGACGATTACCCGCACCTGCAAAGGCGTTATCGCCACCACCAAACATTCCTGGCATTCCTGGCATTTGACCTTGACCCATTTGCTGCATGAGCGATCGCATTTTTTGGAAGTCAGCCACTAGTTTACTGACATCGGTTTCTCTATAGCCAGACCCCTTGGCAATCCGTCGCCGTCGGCTGGGCGAACTTGCTAATAAATCGGGGTCGTGGCGTTCTTGGCGAGTCATGGAGTTAATCATGGCTTCGCAGCGCTTGAGCTGGGTTTCTCCCTGCTTTAGCTGGTCGTCTGAAAGCTTGTTCATCCCTGGAATCATCTTCATGATGCCTCCCAGTGAACCCATATTTTTCAGCATCCGCAGCTGTTTGAGAAAGTCAGTAAAGTCAAACTTGGCTGACAGGATTTTTTCCTGCATTTTCTCGGCATCAGCCAGATCAAATTCTTCCTGAGCTTTTTCTACCAGAGACAGCACATCGCCCATTCCCAGAATCCGCGATGCCATGCGGTCAGGGTAAAACGGTTGCAGTGCTTCGACTTTTTCGCCCACACCCACAAATTTAATTGGCGCTCCCGAAATTTGGCGCACCGATAGTGCTGCACCACCACGGCTATCACCATCCATCTTGGTGAGAATTGCCCCAGTAATCCCGATTTGTTCGTGGAAGGTACGGGTAAGATTCGCTGCTTCTTGACCAGTCATGGAATCCACGACTAGCAAAGTTTCATCGGGTTGGACAGTTTCTTTGATGCGGGCTAACTCCGCCATCATCTCTTCGTCAATTTGCAGACGACCAGCCGTGTCAATAATGACTGTATTGACGCCTTCTGCTTTAGCGCGTTCTACACCTTGACGGGCAATTTCTACGGGGTCTGCATCGCTACCCAAGTCAAAAACTGGTACGTCAATTTGCTTACCTAACGTCACCAACTGGTCAATAGCTGCTGGGCGATATACGTCTGTGGCTACCAACAAACAGCTACGCTCTAATTTCCGCAGATGTAAAGCTAACTTAGCTGTTGCCGTGGTTTTACCAGTACCTTGCAAACCAGCCATTAAAACAATTGTAGGTTGTTCCTCGGCTTCCGCTAGGGGCACATTTTCCGCCCCCATTACCTGTACCAATTCATCATGCACAATTTTGATGAACTGCTGATCAGGTCGCACACCAGCAAGCACCTCGGCCCCTTGTGCTTTGGCTTCGACTTCGCTAATAAAATCTTTAACTACCTGGAGATTGACATCTGCTTCCAACAAGGCGCGGCGTACTTCCCGCAAAGCGTCTTGAATATTGGATTGAGATATTTTGTCCTGTCCCCGCAGTTTTTTCCAGGCACTTTCTAAACGTTCAGATAAAGCATCAAACATAGTGTAATTACAGGTAATTCGCCAATGGGTAAAGTTGAACCGCCCATGAATGCGATTCAGGTTTCCCGGTAAATTTTTAACGTGCTATTTACCAGCTTAGTAGTTTTCACCCCGACTTGAACAACCAGATACCTACCTTTCTTGAGGTGGCGAACCGTCTTTTAGCTCTAAGTTCTGATTTTTATCTCAAACCCGTAGCTCTTTTATGTTAGTTGTTAGATTTATGAAGTTATGAATAAACGATGCAGCCAGCCGAGCATCCAGCCCAAAAAACTCGTGAATTAATTTTAGCAACCGCAGAAAATCATTGATGATCAAGGGAATGCAAGGGTGTGAGGTGGTGTTTCACGTTGCAGGCTTTCTAGGTGGTTGGGGTAAATACGAGGCATTTTATAAAGCAAATGTCATGGGAACAGAGCGATCGCTTGGTGCGGCTAAAGCGGCTGGTGTTTCGCGCTTTGTTCAGGTAGGTGCATCAGCCGTTGTCATGGATAAACAGGCAATTTTTGATGCTGATGAAAGTCTTCCCCTACAGCCATCATCCTTTTCACCCTACATCGCTACTAAAAGTCTGGCGGAACAGCGAGTAATTGCAGCGAATGCACCAGGATTCATCACATCAGTAGTTCGTCCCTCATGGATTTGGGGGAAAGGTGACCATGCAATTCCCAATGTTGCTAATGCAGTCCGCCACAATCAATTTATTTGGATTGATCAGGGTAATTATCCTTATGTCACTACTCATGTAACTAACGTTTGTCATGGAACTATCTTGGCATCTGAGTATAGTCCTGGAGGTCAGGCTTACTTCCTGGGTGATGATGGGGTTGTGAACTTTCGTGATTGGGTAACAACACTACTGCAAATCGAAGGAGTCAATCCTGGAAATAGAAGTATTCCTTACGCTTTTTCCTGGAGTATTGCGGGTGTTCTAGAATTCCTGTGGAAAATCCAACAACGGGATGATATACCACCCATAACTCAAACTATGGTGAGATTAATTGGTAGAGGATTTACCTTTAGCGATCGCAAAGCCCGTGATGAATTGGGTTATGTGCCAATCGTGACCCGTGAACAAGGATTAGCAGAACTTAGCCCATAACACATAGCAACTTGCCACAGACATTACCCTCATTAATCAATTGCAGTGAGGGTAAAATGAGATAATACATCAAAATATAGCTATGATTAGCAATACTTTAATTCAACCAACAGAAATCGTCCATTTATCAGGTATTAGTTGGCAAACCTATGAAAACTTGCTCACTGAACTTAGTGTTAATCGCCGCCTGCGACTTACCTATAATCGCGGTACTTTAGAAATCATGGTTCCTTGCCCTGAACACGAACGTTATAAAGAAATTGTGGGTCGATTTGTCGAAACTCTCGCTGAAGAACTAGAAGTTAGAATTGATTCTCTAGGTTCTACTACTTTCAAACTTCCAGAATTAAGCGGTGCTGAACCAGATAAATGCTTTTACGTTGGCAATATTAATGTAATTAAAAGCAAAAAAAGAATTAATTTGCAACAAGACCCGCCACCAGATTTGGTAGTAGAAATTGATATTACCAGCAGTTCTAAAAATCGCTTTGAAGTTTACGCTGATATGGGTGTGCCAGAAATTTGGCGATATGATGGTAATGAATTTAGTATAAATATTTTGCAAGAAAAACAATACATAGCTGTAGAGGAAAGTTTAGCGTTTCCGAATTTGCCACTTACAGAAATTGCTGATTTTTTACAACAGGTGGGAGAAAAAGATTATTTAGAATTAGTTAAAGAATTTCGCAACTGGGTGAAGAGGCAAATTCAGCAAAATAATTCAACCACAAATGAATGATTATCAGACCTTTGTATTCCTTAATTACGAATTACATAAATCTTCTACAGCGTTGGCTGCATTTGGTAATGCGGCTGTGAGGACTTCGCTACCGTTTTGTGTGACCAAAACATCATCTTCTATACGTATTCCCCGCACATCTGCAAATTGGGATAATCGCTGCCAATTCACCACATTTTCATATTTTGCCCGCATTTCTCTATTATTTAGAATGGCTGGCACTTGATAAAATCCCGGTTCAATTGTCACCAACATTCCTGGATGCAAAGGACGATTTAAACGCAGGTAGCCTAAGCCAAAGCGATCGCTTCTTGTTCTTCCCTCTTCATAACCTGCTAAATCGCCCAAGTCTTCCATATCATGCACATCTAAGCCCAGTAAATGACCGATGCCGTGGGGGAAAAACAGTGCATGGGCATCCATTTCCACTAAATTTGCGGGATTTCCTTGTAAAATTCCTAAATTTACCAAACCCTCAGTAATAACTGTGGCCGCTAGAAGATGAATATCCCCATACTCTACACCAGGGCATATTTTGGCAATGCAAGCATCATGAGCCGCCAACACCACATCATAAATATCTCTTTGGGTAGATGAAAATTTCCCTGACACTGGCCAAGTACGGGTGACATCAGCAGCCCAACCCATCTCTGTTTCGGCACCCACATCAGCAAGTAGTAAGTCTCCTGGTTGCAGGGGATGGTGATACTGCTCGTTATGTAAAACTTCGCCGTGGACGGTAACAATACTGTTGTAAGAGGTGGTCATATTGTGAGACATGATGACACCTTCCATTGCCGCCCGCACTTCCGCTTCTAGTTTGGCTTTTGGTGTGGCTGCCATACCGGCTTTGTGTGCTGCAACAGTCACAGCAGCAGCTTGGTGTAATTCAGTTAATGCGCTTTCATCGTGGGTGAGGCGGAGAGAAATTATGGCTTTGGCTAGCTCTAAGTCGATTCCTTGGGGTGGTTGTTGTGGTAACACCCATCTATTTAATAGTTGGGATTGCTGTGTCCAAGTAGCAGCATCTTGGGCAGAAATTGTGGCTGCACCTTCTAGATGAGATTCTAACTCTGCCAGTGGTTTAGCGATATCTGCGCCGATTCGCTGGGCGATTTGGTCGCGTGTGGGCATTTCTCCATGCCACAGAGCGCTGCTGGGTGGGGGATCATCCATGAATAGTTCTAGTTTGCCTGCTTCCAAGCGAATGGCGGCGTTGGGTAATGGTAGTCCGGCAAAATAGAGGAAGTGACTGCTGGCGCGAAAAGGAAAGTGATTGGCAGGGAAGTTACGCGAATTAATGCTTCCTGACCACAAAATTGCCGGAAAATCAATGAGTTTAGCTAGCTTTTGGCGGCGCTGATGTAAAGTTTGAGGGAGGTTGGACATAATTATTTTTTAATCGCAAAGGAATTTAAAGGTCAGCGCCAAGGGTCGCAAAGGAGTTTTTCAGACTAGTTCAACTTAATTTTATAGCTTTGGACTGCTGATGATTTTGAACTTGCCGACTACTTAAGTGCTTAAAGTGTTAGCAATAACAGAGTGTAAGCACCCGTACCCATTGCAAAAGCCCAAAAACAACTCTTACGTTCTTCGGGGAGTTCTTCTTTCAAAACATTGAGAATTACTCCACCTGCTAAGAAAGCAAACAATACTGCGATCGCAGCTTGATCAATCTCTGTGCCATATCCAATCGCCCATCCTACAATGATTGCAACTGCTAGTATCCAGCGCCCCCGTGTATGATAAATGTGTTTGTGGTGTTGGCGTAAACCATAATCATTGACGACGAAATGCAATGCCATTGCCATAAAAAACAAGAAAAGGCTTTGAATTCCTGGTTCTTCTCGATGTAATAGCAGGTAACCAATTAGTCCGTTGTAAAGGGCAAATGAGATGATATGTAGCCAGAAAACACCTACTTCTGGTATATCTTTACCAAATTTTTCTTGAATTTTACGCGATTCTCTTACTGCTCTTTCTAGCCCATAGAATACAGTAAGTCCAAAAAGTGCAATGAGATAAACATGGTGTTCTACAAAGGCAAAAATTCCCGTTTGCGCTATCACTCTTTGTCTAATACTCAAATCGGGAAGTATGTGGACAAAGACATAGGCGACTGATACACCACTTGCCATCGACAGCCAGCGACTGCGAGGAATTGTATCTAGAAAACGTAGCTGACCTGAATAGATATGAATAATAGCTAAACTAATGGCAAATAGCGCTGATAACCACGGAATAATAGAATTTGATATCGATTGTTCTGGATCAGCAATAGCAAACACGATACTAAATAATTTCAACACTTTTATAGATTTTCAGCTTTCCCTAAATGCTACTACTATCTCTAGATCGATTTTTAGCATAGGCATCGCTCTTTCATCACTTTCATGAGAAAATCATGGGGAAAGTATAGTTTTATTGATTCTCGCCAATTTACCTACAAGTAATTTTAGTGAATTCTCAAAAAACATATTGAGTGCAGAGGTTAATCAATAGTCGAAATGGGACAAGTCATTACTCAAGTTGATGCTTTCACTGATAAACCTTTTGCGGGGAATCCGGCGGCTGTCTGTGTTTTGTCTGATGCTGAGGATGACCGTTGGTTGCAAAATGTCGCCCAAGAGATGAATTTATCAGAAACAGCCTTTTTGGTCAGACAAGATGATGGTTTTAATCTGCGTTGGTTTACACCTGCTGTAGAAGTGCCGCTTTGTGGTCATGCTACCTTAGCTAGTGCCCATGTACTTTGGTCGGAAGGGCATTTATTACCTGATGAAATGGCTCGGTTTTATACTAAAAGCGGTGTTTTGCTTGCCAAGCGCTTGGGTGGGTGGATTGAGCTAGATTTTCCTGTGAATCGTTCACAGGTAACAGTCGCGCCTCCACAACTGAGTGAGGCTTTGGGTGTATCTTGTAAATCTGTGCTGCAAAATTCTTTGGGGTATTTGGTAGAAGTAGAGTCTGAAGAGTTGGTACGACAAATGCAGCCTAATTTTCAGCTACTCAAAACTTTACCTATGGCTGATGTAATTGTTACTAGCCAAACTTACCCTGGTTCTGAATACGATTTCGTTTCGCGCTTTTTTGCTCCGGGAGTAGGTATAGATGAAGACCCAGTGACTGGGGCTGCTCATTGTTGCTTGGCCGCTTTCTGGCGCGATCGCCTGGGTAAAGATGAGTTTTTGGCTGATCAAGCATCCCGCCGTGGTGGAGTAGTTAAGGTAAGGTACCCAGGAGGCGATCGCGTGTTTCTTTCTGGACAAGCAGTAACTGTAATGCGCGGCGAATTAATTACCTGATTTTCCCGAAATATAATTACTCATTTGGTATGTTTCCAACTCTAAGTTTGGTAAGTATTTAAAAAATATGGACATAATTCATGGCTAGATACATGAAGATTATTCTGTGTTAGGGGCTAGAAATTACTCTATCTAACCTCTAGCCTCTAACCTCTAGCCTACGCCCGACTATTCCACTCTTGGGCTGCATCCTCTAAGGCTTTATCTACAGTTTTTTGCCCTAACATTGCTGCTTGCAAGTTTTCATAAATTGCTCTTTGTAATCTCTTGGAATCCTTCAAAGTTGGAGTTAATATTTCTGCTTGTTGTAGTTGGTTAGCACTAATAACTCTGGCTTTTTCTACTGTAGAAGCAGTTTCCGGGACATCTTTAAAGTAACTATCAGCCAGGGCTTTTTTGGTAGATGGTAAAACATTTGCAGCCTTGGCAAAAGCTAGCTGGTTTTCGTCATTGGTGAGAAATAAAGCAAACTTCACCGCAGCATCTGGGTGTTTGCTGGCGCGGGGGATAACTACATTCATCACCGCAACATTTTTCTTCCCAGTATCACCAGTAAGTTGGGGTGCGATCGCCGAAGCTTTGGCAATTTGGGGAGCATTATTACCGATAGTTTTCAGAAACTCGGGCCCTGAAGCTAAAAATGCGGTTTGTCCAGATTGGTATAAATCAATTGCTTGGCGATGTCCCTGGGTTAACGACTCTCTGGGAAGTAGTCCTTTTTTATACAAATCTACCCAATATTGAAATGCTGCTTTTCCTTGTGGGGAATTAAAAGCGGCTTTACCTTCCGCATCCACTAGCGTCACTCCCATTTGCACAAAGGATTCCAACACTTCACCGGAATCTTGCGGTGCAAATGTGACAAAAAATGCATATTTGCCTGTCTTATCTTTAATTTGTTGTGCTACCTCTGCTAATTCTCCGTAGGTTGTGGGTACATTAGTTATACCTGCCTGTTTTAATAAATCAGTGTTATAAATGGTTAGCCGTGTGGTGAGGTACCAGGGAATACCAAAGCTCTTACCGTTAAGCGTGCTGGCTTTCCAAATATTCGGTAGATAGGAGGAGCGTTCTTCATTTGAGAGTTTTGTATCCAGGTCTAACCAGGCATTTCGTCCTGCAAGTTGGGACGCAAAAACTGGATTCAGGTTCACTACATCGGGTGGCGTATTTGCGGAGACAGCTGTTAAAATTTTGTTCTCCATTGCTGACCAGGGTACATCAACCCAGTTAACCTTTATACCTGAATTTTGATTTTCAAAATTTGTAATTAGGTTTTGGAAGTAGTCAGTAAATTGAGGTTGGAGTTGCATAGTCCAAAACTCAACAGTTGCCTCTCCTGAAGCAGCTTGTTGTGTATTTGTACCAGTGTTTCCGGTACTGCAACTTACCATCCAACTGGTCAATAAACCAATTAGGGCAAAAACCGCCAGTTGTTTGAATTTTCGCAATTGCATCATCTTACCAGTATTTTTACGCTTGATTGGGGTGAAAAAATTGTGCCAAATTGTCGAGATTATAGGCTAAATCAATTACTTAGTCCTCAGAACATTCTTTAGTATCATTTAAATTTTCCATTTAGCAGTCCAGCGGGCACAACTGTGGTGAAAAGCTTCAATAGTCTGTTCGGCAAATCAAATAAAGGGGTGGGCATCGAACTTGCACCAGAACGGGTGAATGTAGTTCAGCTACGCAAACAGCGCCAAGGCTTAAAATTAGAGTCCTTGACATCAGTAGAAGTTCCCGAAGGGGTCATAACTGATGGTCAAATTACCGACACCCCAGCAATGGCGCAGTTAATTCAGCAGGCATTGGCTGAGAGTAAAATCAAGGTTTCTCGTGTTGCTACTGGTGTACCAGGACGAGATTCTATAGTTCGTCTCATACCTGTGCCAGCAGAGTTGGATGACAAGGAATTACGGGAAATGGTATTAAACCACGAAGCTGGTTTGTATTTACCTTATCCCCGTGAAGAAGCTGATGTAGATTATCAGAAACTTGGGTATTTTGTTGATGAGGATGGCATCGAAAAGGTACAGGTATTGCTAGTTGCCACTCGTAAGGAGGTGACAGATACCTATCTTAGTACCTTTGAACAGGCAGGATTGCAAGTCGATATTTTAGAGATTAACAGTTTTGCTTTGATTCGGACAATCCGCGAGCAATTGCGGCAATTCAGCCCCCAAGAGGCAGCGGTATTAGTTGATATTGAGTTCGACAGTACAGAAATAGCCATCGTCATTAACGGCGTACCGCAATTTTCGCGCACCGTACCTATAGGTACTTATCAAATGCAAATGGCTATGGCTAGGGCCATGAGTTTACCCACATCACGAGACATGGAACTGTTAATGGGAATGGTGATTACGCCCACTCCCATCGATGGTGGACAAACTGGGGTGACTGATATCAATCCTGGGATGGCAGCTTTGTTGAGGGTTTTGGGAGAACTCACAGATGAGTTGCGTCGTTCTATCGATTTTTACTTGAATCAAAGTGAAAACTTAGAAGTGGCGCAGATTTTCTTAGCTGGGCCGGGAGGCGGACTGCAACAACTAGATGAATTTTTCACTCAAAGATTGAGCTTGCCAACCACCCAAATTGATCCTATTGGGTCTTTGTCCTTACAAGTTGATGAAGAACAGTATCCTATGGCAAAACGTTCTGGCTTAGGGATAGTACTTGGTTTAGGAATGCGGGGGGTGTAACAGAGTGTACAGTTTAGACGTTAATTTTCTTAAAGACCGTGCAGGTTACCAAAATACGCCCAAGAAAAGCTCAGGAATTAAACTGCCAACGGGGGATTTAACACCTGTATATATAGGGGTTGCCCTGGGCTTGTGTTTTCCCGTTTTTGTTGGGGCTGGTTTGTGGTTTTTGCAAGCCAAAAATAGCCAATTGGAGCAAGAAATAGCACAACTAGATCAAGAAAACAAGAGGTTAGAAACAGAAATTGGCAATATTAACAAAATCCGCGAAGAGACAAAAAAAGTCCAAGCGGAAACACAGGGTTTAGTTACAGTATTTGACCAGATTAGACCTTGGTCTGCCATGTTACAAGATTTGCGCGATCGCATACCAGCCACTGTGCAAATTGAAAACGTCAAGCAACTCCCACCCACACCCGCAGTCGCTGGAAAACCACCCGGTAGTAGGGCTGGAGGATTAGAGGTTACAGGACTGGCTCGTTCTTTTAACGATGTCAATGATTTCTTACTGACTCTCCAACAGTCCCGGTTCTTGAAATCCTCAGAAAGCAGAATTATCACCGCCACTTTAGTAGATGCACCAATACCACCAGGTACTGGACGCTCTAATAATAGTGTGCAAATTAAACTACCCCAAGTAGTTAGATACACTATTCAATCCAGTCTGAGCGATGTTCCCGCTTCGGATTTAATTCGGGAGTTAGAACAAAAAGGCACCATTGGCTTAGTAACTCGAATTCGCAGTATGCAACAAACAGGAGTCATTTCAAAATGACGCTTAGTGAAGATTTTAATTTTACGGAAGGCGGGGAATTTGGTGCCGAAGCACCAGCTTATCCTGTTGTTTTTGGTATTAGTTTTACACCCAAAATTATCGGCATTTTAGTGGGTGTATTGGGAATTGCTGGATCGGCGTACATGCTGATGAATATGGTAATGCCCGCTTGGGAAACTTATCAACAGCAGCAAGAAAAAAGCAATGATTTGCAAGGGCAAATTGAGCAAAAGAAAGCCAGCATTCAACAAATTGACAAAGTAAAAGATGAGTTAGCCCAGGCAAAGCAGCAAAGAATCCAGGTTTTAAGCTTATTTTCTGATGAAAAAACTTTAGATACCTTGCTACTAGATCTGAATCGGTTAGTTGAGTCTAATAATGCTCAAGTTACGGCTAATGCAGTCAGGGCAAAACTACAGAAATTTGTCCCATCTGCACAGCAAGCAGAAACCATTAATGATGGCTCTCTCGGAGCAATAGTTGATGGCAAATTAAAACGTAGTAGCGTTAATGTTGAAGTTGTTGGCACTTTTGAGCAAACACAATCGATTATTCGCAATATCGAGCGTCTACAGCCTTTGCTCATAGTTAAAGATTATCAGGCGAGATTAGCTCCTGAAGTTGCAACAGACCCATCGGGCGAAGAAGTGCGTCGGGTAGGGCCAGCACCTATTACTACATCTTTCCAACTAGAAGCGTTAATGCCCTTGAATTCTGAGGAAGTAGCGGCTGCTGCGGAAGCAGAAACAGCCAAACAATAGAAGTTATTTAATCATTTGTGTGTACACAAATTTTCAAGATGAGGTTGGGGGAAATATTTTCATTTATCAAAGTGAATATCCTCCTTAGCACCTCTAAAATGGGAAGACTAAAAATAGCAAGTTGCAGATAATAATAATTACAACGCAGCTAGCCAAAAAAGTTCGTAAATTGGTGTTTTATATAGTGAGGAATGAACTGTGAAACAGCTTCACGGTAATAGTGTAATATTAGGTGCTGCCGCTTTTGTATTTCTAGCTGCTCAACCTGCTTGGGGACAAATTGCCCAAGTTACGGATGTCAAACTAAATCAAGTAAATGGTGGCGTTAGTGTTGTTTTAAAAACTTCTTCTGGGTCGCGCCCGCAAGTTTTTACCACACAAAGAGGTAATTCCTTAGTTGCAGATATTATTAATACGCAATTGCGTTTACCGCAAGGCAATAGTTTTCGCCAAGATAACCCGGCTGCGGGAATTGCCTCAGTTCAAGTTATGCAACTTGATGCCAATAGCGTTCGGGTAATGGTAACGGGGATTAATAGCATCCCCACTGG
This sequence comes from Anabaena sp. CCY 9613, assembly GCF_963920895.1. Taxonomy (NCBI): domain Bacteria; kingdom Bacillati; phylum Cyanobacteriota; class Cyanophyceae; order Nostocales; family Nostocaceae; genus Anabaena; species Anabaena sp. CCY 9613. The sequence goes on along the minus strand of NZ_CAWUDE010000006.1, from coordinate 99,435 downwards.
TCAGCCTTTGGTGCGAAAGTCAGATGAAATTACCCTCAGTTTTACGCCATCTGCAACCACTGCATCAACCCCAGTGCCTCCTATGGCTGCCATAACTCCACCTGCTGCGGCTCCAGCCCAACCCACTCCTAATGTTCTGGTTCCTAACCCACAAGTCTCGATTGACGGTAGACCTGCGCTACCAGCAGGCCCCGGTCAACCTGTGAGTCAAGCACCGCCTATGTTGCCTAGAGCTGTGGCCCCACCAGTGGGAGATATCGCTATTTCCGCTACAGATGCGTCTCCCAGCACTATTGATTTAGGAACTCAAGAACGTGTACCCCGCCTGGTATTGAGAGATGCACCAATACGTGAGGTATTGTCATTGCTGGCTCGTGCTGCTGGGATGAATTTGGCTTTTGCTGGAGGAGGAGAAGGAGATAAGCAAGGTTCTAGCTCTCAGATCAATACAGGCGCTACCGAAAGGTTAATATATCAAACAATATCCCTAGATATAGAAAACGAGCCAGTACAAGATGTATTTAACTACGTTTTGCGCCTAAGTGGTTTAGAAGCTAACCGCAGTGGACGTACTATCTTTGTCGGGCCAAAATTGCCTAATTCTACTCGTGATGTCGTAGTACGTAACCTGAGACTTAATCAAGCAACAGTAACCGAAATTTTAAGAGTTTTAGTTAACTTGGGAGCAGAAAGTGCTGTCAATGCTGAACCCAAAACAACTAGGGTTACTACAGAGGTAATAGGCACGGCAGAAGGGTCACAAAGAGAACTTGCTGAAGATACAAATCTTCAGGCTCAACGAATTACATTTACTGATTCAATTCCCATATTAAGAGGTTTACAAGTTTCAGGAGACATCCGAACCAATAGTATTACTTTAATTGGTCTGCCTAAGTTAGTTGACATTGCGATGTCCCAAATTGTCCCACTTGATATCCGCCGCCGTCAAGTGGCAGTTAATGTCAAGATTATTGATGTTAACCTGTTGAACACCCAAGACAACAACACCAGCTTTTCTTTTGGTATTGGTAATAACTTCTTTGTTAATGATGGTGGTGCAGCAGCTCTGAATTTTGGCGGTTCGAGGCCGGCTACCAGTGCTGAAGCGAGGAACAGTGTGACTGGCACACCTGTGACTACTAATCCTATTACGGGGACACCATTTTTGAGGGAGAATTTTTTCGATCCGGCAACTGGTAGGCCATTGGCTAGTTCACCTTTAGACCCAAACGGCAATCCCCTACAACCAGGTATTACAAACTTTACTCCCGGACAGCCAGCAAGAACTACATTTGAAGTTGTACCAACTGCGATTGATCCTGTTACGGGTCAACCTACTAACTTTTCTTTGCAGCCTCAAGTTACCCCTGCTACACCAGATACGTATACATATGGTTTACCGAGCTTATTCCAGTTTCCAAAACGTCTTTTAGCTAGTTTGCAGGCTCAGGTGACGAATGGTAATGCCAAAATTTTGACTGACCCAACTTTGATTGTTCAAGAAGGCCAAACTGCTGATGTACAGTTAACTCAAGAAGTTGTGGGTAACATTACGAGGCAAATAACTCGTGGTGATGGTACTTCTTCAGAAACAGTTACAGCAGACAAAACAAATGTAGGTTTACAGCTGGCTGTGAGAGTTGATCGAATTGATGATAATGGTTTTGTCTCGCTTTCTGTGTCCCCAACTGTTTCATCTCCTCAAGCTCCAGCAGAAATTAATTTGGGTGGTAATAGTAGCCAAAGAATATTTTTGGTTTCTACACGTTCCCTTACTTCTGGTGTAATCCGCCTTCGAGATGGTCAAACACTAATTTTATCGGGAATTATTCAGGATTCAGATAGAGTAAGTGTTTCCAAAATTCCTGTCTTGGGTGATCTTCCACTAATTGGTTCGTTGTTTAGAAGAACAAACAGAAATAATCAGCGTAACGAAGTAATTGTCTTACTCACACCTCAAGTAATGGATGACTCTGAGAACTCTGCCTATGGCTATAACTACACTCCTAGTCCAGAGGTGCGGCAAATGCTAGAGCGTCGTGGGTTGAGTGCGCCTAGATAACACCTAGTTGCCTTTAAAGGCTGGAAGTGGGGAGTAGGGAATGGGATTCTTGTTGAATGCACTTTAGCGATACATTGCTATACAAACTAACTCTGCCAGCTCGTATTCATAAAAACTCAGCTTTTCAAACCCGCATAGGCGGGTTTTGTTTTGTAAACTTGTTGGAGAATCAATATAATCCTGGTATGCGAATCATTGCCCGCAGCACTTTACGGCAATTTTGGGAAATACATGCAGATGCAGAACAGCCCATGAAAGCTTGGTATGATGAAGCGTCTCGTGCAGAATGGAATAGTCCAACAGATATCAAAAGTACTTATCGCAATGCCAGCATTATTGCTAATAACCGTGTTGTTTTTAATATCAAAGGCAATGATTACCGCTTAATTGTTCACGTTCGTTATGACATTAGGATTATTTTTATCCGCTTTGTAGGAACGCATTCTGAATACGATAACGTAGACGCGACAACAATTTGAGGTAACGTATATGCTCGAATCCCGTCCCATCCGAACTGAAGCTGATTATCGTGCTGCACTTGATGAAATTGAAAGACTATTTGATGCAGAACCTAATACACCAGAGTGCGATCTGTTGGAAGTTTTAACGACACTAGTAGAAGCATACGAACAGCGACACTATCCAATTGATGCTCCAGAGCCAGTTGAGGCAATCTTATATTATCTTGAATCGCGTGGCCTGTCTTGGCACGATTTGGAGCCTGCTATTGGCAGTTATGAAAAGGTAGGGGAGATTTTGAATCGTCAGCAACCGCTAACACTAGAGATGATTCGGCGGTTACATAAACAATTAGGGATTCCGGCGGAAGTGTTGATTCAACCCTACTCTCTAATGGAAAATTCAGCTTAATTTTGTAATTTGTTGTATTTAGTTGGGTAAGTGTATATAAAAAATATTTGAGTAAAGAAAAAAATGATGACTAAAGCCACACTATTAAATCGTATTACACAAAATCCAGGACAATGCGGAGGTCGCCCGTGTATTAGAGGAATGCGAATCCGGGTTAGTGATATTTTAGAAATGCTAGCTGAAAATGTAAATTCAGAAGAAATTTTAGAAGATTTTCCTGATCTGGAGCCAGAAGACATACAAGCTTGTCTGTTATTTGCAGCAAGACGCACGGACTTTTCTCGGTTGACTGCATGAATATCTGGATTGATGCTCAGTTACCTCCAGGATTAGCAGGGTGGTTAACTAGCACTTTTGATGTTAGTGCCATAGCGTTAAAAGATTTAGGCTTACGAGATGCCCAAGACATAGAAATCTTTGATGCAGCAGCTAAAGCTTTCACAGTAATTATGACCAAAGATAGCGATTTTGTTGATTTGGTGTGTCGTTTGGGAATACACCACACATTTTGTGGCTTACTTGTGTTGAGGAGTGTCAAATTTCCAGATGCTTGGGAACGCCTGCGACAAGGTGAAGCGATTGTAGAAATTAGCGATCGCCTGTAAGATAATCAAAATTTTGAAATAGAGGACAGAGAAGGGAAAAATTTCTTTCATCCCAGTCCCCAAGTTCTGCCCATAATCAGGGGATTTATTCAGTATTTTATTGATTTATGTATATTTTTAGACGCAATAACCACCCAAAAAATCCCAAAAATCCTGAAATCCATATAAATTAATGGTTTCATCTATCCACTTCAGGCTACAACGCCTTAGAATGATTCATTGAAAAGTCGAGCCGATAGGATGTACAGCCATTTTGAGTGTAAATACTCCTAAAGGACGATTTTTGTAATTCTCTCAACAGAGATTTAAGAAAAAGACAACAAGGTGCATCTGTTAGAGAATCGAATCTCAAGTAAACCTCAAGGAGTTTGATATGAACAAGGGTGAATTAGTAGATGCCGTATCTGAAAAGGCAAGTGTGACCAAAAAACAAGCGGATGCCGTCTTAACTGCCGCTTTGGAAACGATTATTGAAGCTGTTTCTTCTGGCGATAAAGTAACGCTAGTAGGATTTGGCTCATTTGAATCACGGGAACGTAAAGCCCGTGAAGGTCGTAACCCCAAAACCAATGAAAAGATGGAAATTCCTGCTACCAGGGTTCCCGCTTTCTCCGCTGGTAAGATGTTTAGAGAAAAGGTTGCACCCCCAAAAGAATAAATAACGTTTTAGGGAATTTTTTTTTGATGCGGCAACCAGCACATGGGGGAAACTTAGCCTGGGCAGCCGCACTGGCTGGCTGTCCCCCTGATGCTATTCTGGATTTTTCTGCCAGCATCAGTCCCTTGGGGCCACCAAATAGTGCGATCGCGGCTATTCATGCCCAAATTGGTAATCTTAAGCACTATCCAGACCCAAACTATAGTGAACTGAGACTAGCTCTCAGTCACTTCCATCAATTGCCTTTTGAGTGGATTCTGCCGGGCAACGGTTCAGCAGAATTACTTACTCTTGCAGGTAGGGAACTCGCAAAATTAACAGCAACAACATTAATTACTCCAGCCTTTGGTGACTACTACCGAACCCTGGCGGCATACAACGCTAAAGTACTGGAGTTTCCCCTTGATGTGGGGAGTAGGGAGTGGGGAGTAGGGAGTGGGGAAGAAGAAAATCTTTGTTCCTTATCTTCCTCATCCCCCAGTCTCCGGGTGATGCCTACGCCACGCCAAGACTGCAACCCCTTCACTGCTAACGCGTCTATATCTCCCTCATCTTCTTCATATGGGTTATTACTCAATAATCCTCACAACCCCACGGGTAAGTTATTCTCACGCGAGGCGATTTTGCCCTACTTGGAGGAGTACGCCTTGGTGGTGGTGGATGAGGCGTTTATGGATTTTGTGTCTCCTGATGAGGAACAAAGCCTGATTGGGGTGGTGCAAGAATATGCAAATTTAGTAATATTGCGATCGCTAACGAAATTTTACAGTCTGCCGGGACTGAGATTAGGATATGCGATCGCACACCCTGATCGTCTGGCTCAATGGCAGTCATGGCGTGACCCTTGGCCTGTAAACACCCTGGCGGCGGCGGCGGCTATGGCGGCACTCCAAGACCAGGAATTTCAAGCACAAACTTGGCAATGGTTACCACCTGCACGAAACCAACTCTTTCAAGGTTTAGCGGCAATTCCAGGTTTACAACCCCTAGAAAGTACTGCTAACTTCTTACTGGTGGCATCACAACAATCTAGTTTGTACTTGCAGCAACAATTACTCCAGCATCACCAGATTTTAATTCGTGATTGCCTAAGTTTTAAAGAATTAGGCGATCGTTTTTTCCGGGTTGCTGTCCGTACTGCATCTGATAACCAACGCTTATTAACAGCGCTGCATTCAGTCGTGAGTTCTCATCACTAAAGACTTCCCAATACGGAGATGAGAAACATGAGGAAGTATTTTTGTCCCCTACTCCCCACTCCCCACTCCCCACTCCCCATAACCAATGACTATTGATTACGATATTGTGATTATTGGTGGTAGTCTTGCCGGACGCTATGCAGCTTTAGCTGCAACCCAACAACGGGCAACAGTGGCTTTGGTGGAGTCTCAAGTAGATTATGGGTTTATTCAACACCAGGCTATGAGCGAAATCGGCAAAATATCACACAGATTAAGTGATATAGCTGGTTTTGGTATTCACAACACCCATGGTGATACCTCAGAACCATGCCAAACATCTGTAGCCTGGCCAGAAACAATGCTGTATACCAAAGGCGTTGTCTCCAATATCCAAGAACAAAATTCTCTTGCCAACCTAGCCGCACTGGGTGTCGATGTGATTCTGGGTAAAGGTCAATTTCAATCTATGGCTACGCCACCCCGGCTATCATCTCACCTAACATTTACTGTAAATGAACGCTTGCTAACGGGACGCACCTATTTACTAGCTAGTGGTTCCCGCCCAGCAATTCCAGATATTGACGGCTTGCAAACTACGGGTTATTTGACCTTATCAAATGTTTGGCAAACTTTTCAAAAACCAACCCTACCTAAAAATTGGGTAATTATTGGTGGTATTCCCCAAAGTATTGAAGTAGCTCAAACTCTGGCACGGTTTGGTTGTAATGTGACGCTGGTAGTTAAGTATTCCTCTATTTTGCCTTGTGCTGACCCAGAGGTAGCCCAACTGCTGCAAGCACAGTTAGAAGTTGATGGTGTACATGTCCTCACCCAAAAACCAGTTACTCAAGTAAAACTTATTGAGAACAAAAAGTGGATTCAAGCAGGAGATAAAGCAATTGAAACTGATGAACTTTTAGTAGCAACTGGACAACAGCCAAACATTGAGTCCCTCAATTTAGCTGCTGTAGGGGTGAAATGGCGGCGACGGCGCTTGGTTGTCAATGACAAATTGCAAACGACTAACCGTCGTATTTATGCTTGTGGCGATGTCATTGGTGGTTATGATTTTACTAACGTCGCTCATCATGAAGCCAGAATTGCCGTCAAAAATGCTTTATTTTTTCCCAGATTTTTAGTCAATTATCGATGTCTTCCTTGGGCACTATTTTCTGACCCCATGTTGGCGGAAGTAGGTTTGACAGAGACACAGGCAAAACACCGATTTAGACCAAATGAAATTTTAATTTTGCAGCAATATTATAAATCAGTGGCAGCCGCCCAACTAAGGGATGAAACTACAGGTATCTGTAAATTAATCGTGTTACGTAATGGAGAAATTTTAGGCGCTTCTATATTAGGTGCAGAAGCCCCAGAGTTAATCAATTTGATTGCTTTAGCAATGGCGCAAAAAATTTCAGTTAAGCATTTAGCAAATTTGTCTGCTGTTTATCCCAGTTTTTCAGAGATTCTGGAAAACACCGCCAGAGAGTGGGATCAGCAAAAGTTAAATAGTAATACTGGGTTACAAGATTTTTTAGAAGGCTTTTTCCAATTCCGTCGCAATTGGAATTTGTGACAGACGTGAGTTCGATATCTCGCCACTAGTATTGGATATCGGTTGGGTTAAGCGCAGCGCCACCCAACGCTGCCAATGATGTTGGGTTTCCTTACGTCAACCCAACCTACAATTTTTTTGCACTAATTTAGGCTTGCCACGCCAGTACACCATAACCCTACTGAACAAAAGGTGTATTAGACACAAAGTCATAACACACCTTATAAAATCTATGATTTTTTTATTACTTTTCCGAACTTGTCATACCTCTAGCAGCAATTTCTTTACCTAACACTTCTACAGCTTTAGCAAATTGGGGATCTTCTAACGTGGCGAGTTTTTCACGCTCATTGAGCCATAGTTCTTGACGCTGTTCATCGGATAACTCCACTGTCACATCTGGATCAACCCCATGTTTATTAATATCTTTACCACTAGGAGTATGATATTTAGCAATTGTTACCGCCAATCCTGAACCATCTTCTAAAGGACGCACAGATTGCACTAAACCTTTACCAAAGGTTTGACTGCCAACCAAAACTGCACGTTTATTGTCCTGTAAAGCTCCTGAGAGAATTTCGCTGGCACTAGCGGAACCTTTATCTACCAAGACTACCAGTGGTTTATTTGTGAGGGCGCGACCTCTTGCCACTTCTCGTTCTTGTTCACCTCGACGGTCAATAGTGGAAACTATCGTACCTCTATCCAGCCACATCCGGGCAATTTCTACACTGGAAAAAAGTAAACCACCAGGATTACCACGGAGATCCAAAATATATCCAGCTACTCTTTGCTTTTCTAAATCTCGGATAGCGCTTTGCATTTCTCTACTAGCATTAGCGCTAAACTGATTCAAGCGAATGTAACCGACATTACCTGCTGGAGTGGTCTTCGTGGAATGCTTAACTGGATGGATTTCAATTCGCGCCCTGATGATTTCAAATTTTTTGGCTTCACCACTTCGTTGAATTGTCAAGTTTACCTTTGTTCCTGGCTCACCGCGAATCAGGGATACTGCTTGGTTAGTATCCATCCCCTCAGTGCTTTTGCCATTGATTTGAACAATTACATCCTTTGCCAAAATACCCGCCTTAAATGCAGGCGTGTCATCAATTGGTGAAATCACCACAATCTGCTTGGTTTCTTCATCTTGGCTAATTGTGATACCGATACCTGTGAGTTCTCCAGAGGTATCCACTTGCATATTCTTGAATTCCTCAGGGTCCATAAACCGGGTGTAAGGATCTTCAAGCCTTTGCAGCATTTCCCGAATGGACTTATAGGCATCTTGCTGACTAGTGTAGGACTTACCTAAGTACTCCTTCCGCACAGCCTGCCAATCAACCTGATTAAAAGTACCATCTACATATTGGCGTTGGACAATTTGCCAAACCTCGTCTACCAATTCCTTGGGACTTGCTTTAAATAAAGCCTGACCTCGCGAGTGAATGCCCAGGCTAGTAACAGCAATTGTGGAAAGTGTCACTGCCGTAGCACCCAAAACAAGTCTACTTTTTGTAATCACCATAATGACAGCTGTGTCAGAGGGAGAAATTTATAGTCAGTATGCCCAATCTAACACAGGGAAACAGTGTACAGACCAAGCATGTATTACTAATTTCATCAAAATACTTGACAATCCGGCGATCTTGTTAAGTACTGATGAAGATTATTGGAGAGAGTAGGGAAATGGAGGATGGGGGGATGAGAGGATGGAGAAAACTTTCTAGCCCCTAGCCCCTAAGCCCCTAACCTCTCTTCACGGTTCTACCCAGCGCCCATCTGCCTTAATGAGATTAATCAATTCTTCTACTCCTTGGGCTTCAGGGATTTTTTTTATTTCCTCTCTGCCGCGATATAAAGAAATATACCCAGGTGTTTTACCAACATAGCCATAGTCGGCATCTGCCATTTCTCCAGGGCCATTCACGATGCAACCCATGACGGCTATATCAAGCCCTGTTAAGTGTTTGGTGGCTTCCCGGACTGTGTGTAATACTTCCTCTAAATTGAATAAAGTCCGTCCGCAAGAAGGACAAGCGACATACTCCACCATTGTTTTCCGCAATCCTAAGGCTTGGAGGATGCTGTAACAAACGGGAATTTCTTTTTCTGGTGATTCTGTCAGTGACACGCGAATGGTGTCGCCAATCCCATCAGCCAGCAATGTGGCAATCCCCGCAGTGGATTTAATGCGTCCATATTCGCCATCTCCGGCTTCTGTCACACCTAAATGCAGCGGATAATCCATGCCTAAATCATCCATGCGTTTGGCCATGAGGCGATAGGCGGCTACCATCACAGGAACCCGTGAGGCTTTCATGGAAATTACTATGTTACGGAAATCTAAAGATTCACAAATACGAATAAATTCTAAGGCAGATTCCACCATGCCTTCTGGGGTGTCTCCGTAGGTAAATAGCATTCTTTCTGCGAGGGAACCATGATTGACCCCAATTCGCATAGCTTTACCTTGATCTCGGAGAGAAATCACCAAAGGTGCTAGGGTTTCCCGGATTTTATCGCCAATTTCATCAAATTCGGCTTGAGTATATTCGCCTCTACTGGAGTTGGGTTTTTCAAACACATACAACCCCGGATTAATTCGCACTTTTTCTATGTGCTTGGCGACTTCTAGGGCAATTTTTAGTCCATTGTGATGCACATCGGCAACAATAGGCACATCTTGGTAAGTTTTGATTAATTTTTGTTTAATTTCGGCCATCACTCTAGCGTGAGCCATACTTGGCACTGTGACGCGGACAATTTCACAGCCAATTTCGTGCAAACGACGAATAGCAGCCACAGATCCATCGACATCAAGAGTGTCTTCGTTAATCATCGACTGCACCACCACTGGGTAACCACCGCCAATGGTGACATTTCCCACCTGGACAGGTCTGGTTTTGCGCCGCTTGATTGTGGTATCAAAGATGGCTTGGTTTTCTGTGGGGTCGGATGTTGTAGGAGTCGGCAGAGTTTGCATAACCTAGTTAGGTAAATTTGCTGTAGTTAAAATATCAGATTGATAAGTCTCTTTCTCTCAGATTGCCATAGTCAGGGCGTTTTTGGACAATCAGGGAGCAGAAGAGAAAATTAAAAATTTGGTGAAAGGTGATTAGTAGCGATTAGATGTCGCAAGTCCCTTAGAAGCGATCGCCTATTAATTCTGTATATAGTATTTTTGTATTATTGAGAGGGAGCGATCGCTTGCTGATTGATTTATCAATACTATTAGCAGCATCTATAATTTTATGAACTCAATTCCTGATGGTGTAGCTTTAATGACAACCTTATTGCATGAGTATCCAATTCCCCAGCACTTTAACCCTGAAAAAGTCGGTGAAGTTTGGCGTGTACCTTATCAACAACGCGCAGCCGAAGCAGAAGATTGGGCAAAACAATATCATATTTCACCAGCAGCTTCAGACAAAAACAAAATTTGCTTACTGTTAATTGATGTACAAAACACCTTCTGCATACCTGAATTTGAATTATTTGTTGGGGGAAAATCTGGAACTGGAGCCGTGGATGATAATCGCAGATTATGTGAATTTATTTATCGCAACTTGGGTGTAATCACAAAAATTATTCCCACCTTAGATACGCACACAGCCATACAAATTTTTCATCCCATCTTTTGGATCAATGAATCAGGTGAACATCCCACACCAGCAGCCACAAATATTACCTTAGCAGATATAGAAAAAGGTATTTGGCAAGTTAACCCAGCAGTTGCCAATAGTATTACTGATGGCAATTACGAAATATTAGAAAAACATGCTTACCACTACATTAAACAACTAAGTCAAGATGGTAAATATCCCCTAACTGTTTGGCCGTATCATTCTATGTTGGGTGGCATCGGTCATGCTTTAGTTTCATCTGTAGAAGAAGCCATATTTTTTCACAGCATTGCTCGTCAAAGTCAAACACAATTTGAAATCAAAGGCGATCATCCCCTCACAGAAAATTACTCTGTTTTAAGCCCAGAAGTTTTAACAGATTTTGAGCAAAATCCCCTAGCACAAAAAAATACGCGTCTAATTCAGCAACTTTTACAATTCGATCAAGTAATTATTGCCGGTCAAGCAAAAAGCCATTGCGTCGCCTGGACAATTGATAACTTATTAACAGAAATTCAACAGGTAGATGCTACCCTTGCCCAAAAAGTTTATTTACTAGAAGATTGCACATCTCCTGTTGTGGTTCTTGGTGTAGTTGATTACACAGAACAGGCAGATGCAGCATTTACCAAGTTTGCCAGCGCCGGAATGCACATAGTCAATTCCCACGAATCAATTACTGTTTAAATTTCCTCTACGTTGAAAGACTCCTTATTACCGGAAATATTCTTTGGGATCTTTAGCTACCCAACCTAAATCTGAACTAGAACGCATTTCAAAATGAAGGTGTGGTTGAGTTGCAGTAGGTTGTCCAGTAGTACCCACAGTTCCTAGCAAATCACCTGCGTCAACTGTTTGACCTACAGCAACATTGATATTTTCCAGATGGGCATAACGGCTTTGCAGTCCACCGCCATGATTCACAATGACCAAATTGCCATAACTACCCTGATCCTCAGCAAACACTATAGTCCCTGGAGCGATCGCCTGTACAGGACTACCCAAAGCTGCCAACAAATCTACACCACTATGGAAGAACACTTCACCAGTTGTTGGATGAATCTGCCAACCATAAGGTAATCCCACAGATGCTTGTTCCTGCAAGGGATACCCAGCTATAGATATAGGTTCAGCATCAGCAGGTGTGGGAGACTGCACTACAGGACGATTTTGTGAATTATTCACCTGGGGAACAAACACGATTCTGGGGTTTTGCTGACAACCATTAATCTCAAACAGTGTATCAGCACGAACTTTATAAGTTTCTGCTACTTGTCGCCAAGTTTGACCACTAGGTATTTCTACAACAATTCCATTGTAGGGAGGAATCTGTAACTCGCTACCAACGGTAACATTACCATTTCTCACAGATGGGTTCATATCAATCAGCGTTGACGGCAAAAGATTATAACGCTGGGCTATGCTCTCTAATGTTTCACCACGAGCAACTGTGTGGCGTTGGAAGCGAGATAATGCTGGAGTAGGACAACTTGCAGGAGCAGCATGGGCATTGTTTGAGTTTAAGGGTAGAGATCCTAGCCCAACAACACTGGCTAGGCTACAGAGCAAAAATAGACGATAAAGAAGATTCATATATAAATGTGAAGAGAACACTAACTTTAGATTTTAATTGGGAACTAGAGAGTGGGGACAAAGGGACAAGAGGATAAGGGGGTTCAACTTTTTCACATCTGTACCTATGCCTCTTAGACTCTAGCTTCTAGCCTCTAGTGCCCTATGCCTGATAATTTTCTGTAAATTTATCTGTCCACTGGGCATTTGCTTGACTACACTTGGAAATTAGCGATTGCACTGCTTTCTCTAAACGTAACAACTATGAATGTATCCTTAAAGCAACTAGCTATTTATCTATCTTTACTAACCATTGGCGGTGGTGCAGGATTGTATGGCAGTCGTTATTTTCTGCCACATAGTCGCTCGTTTCAAGAGTTGAGGAATGTGACGACTTCGGCTCCAGAAACGGTGATTCCTCATCCCGTAAGTGGAGCTATTGGGGCAGGTGGAGGCGATAATCTCAATTTTATTGCTTCAGCAGTGCAACAAGTTGGCCCGGCGGTGGTGAGGATTAACGCTACTCGTAAAGTGGCTAATCCCATTTCAGATGCTTTGAAAAATCCCTTATTGCGCCGATTTTTTGGTGAAGATGAGCAACCAATTCCTAGAGAAAGAATTGAGCGTGGTACAGGGTCGGGATTTATTTTGAGCGAAAATGGTGAATTGCTCACTAATGCTCATGTGGTGGCTGATACAGATACGGTGCAAGTCACTCTTAAAGATGGTCGCACTTTTAAGGGCAAGGTGGTAGGAGTTGACCCCATAACCGATGTGGCAGTAGTGAAAATTCCCGAAACTAAATTGCCTACAGTTAAGCTGGGTAACTCACAAAATTTAATCCCAGGACAGTGGGCGATCGCCATTGGCAATCCTTTGGGTTTAGATAATACTGTGACTATCGGCATCATTAGTGCTACTGATAGAACTAGCGCTCAAGTGGGTGTTCCCGATAAGCGAGTCAGCTTTATTCAGACTGATGCGGCTATCAATCCTGGTAACTCTGGCGGGCCTTTGTTAAACGCCCAAGGTGAAGTGATTGGCGTTAACACTGCTATTCGCGCCGATGCTCAAGGATTGGGTTTTGCGATTCCAATTGAAACTGCCGCCCGAATTGCCAATGAACTATTTACCAAAGGTCGGGCGGAGCATCCTTTTTTAGGAATTGAAATGACAGATTTGTCTCCTACCACCAGACGAGAGCTGAATCGAGAAAAAGACCTGGATATTCAGTCGGAAACTGGCGTTGTCATTAAAGGAGTTATGGATAACTCACCTGCACAAGACGCGGGATTACTACCTGGAGACGTAATTCAAAAAATTAACGGCAGACCAGTAAAAATAGCAGCCCAAGTACAGAAACAAGTGGAGTCCAGCACAGTTGGGGATATCCTTAAGGTTGAAGTCAGCCGCAATGGTAAAATCCAAACTTTCAAAGTGCAATCAGGAACTTATCCCCAGAAGAAGTAGTTGATGCTCTAGAGTCGAAAGTCAATAGTCCGAACTATTTTTAGTGATTGACTATTGACCGTTTGACAAATGCTCTAACTGCATCCTTTGCTCCATCTGGCGGAGGAAATATCCTGTCATCATTGCCGATGCTAGTAGCCCAGCTAAGTTATCCCTATCCGTTGTAATTTGCACGTTAAAGTTTTCTGCGGGGAGCATTCCTACTAACCCCTGGACGTTTTGCGAAATTATCTGTTTGATTTCTGGGCTGACGGACTGAGCGACACGGGCTAGAACTTCAGGAGACTGATGCTGTAGATATTTGAGTAACTGATTGGGGTTTTCCTCAAAATGGTCGTTCAGAAGCTGATTAGCGTTGTCCTCAGAGTTGTCATTTAAAAAGTCAGGGTCAAACACCATTGGCAAATTTTTAGCTTAGTTGCTGATTCTACTCTAAACCATAGTACAGGGGTAGTGCATTCTCCACGGGTATAGCCTTGGACTCTAACCAGGCAAAGCCTATGCCACGTCTACAACAGAGAATTTTTTCCGATGATTACCTTTTTGGCACTACTTAAGCTATCTTTTGTGATACTTCAGGGCTGGTGATATCTTCATTTTTACTCAAATTGTCTAATTCTGCTGCTGCCAGTGATAAATCTAGCTCTAGTTGTTCTTCCTTGGGACTGCTCCCTAAGATTTGAGGCAACTGCTCGATTTGAAAATACTGGTGAAATTTTGGTGTTACTTGTAATGAGTAGGAGCGGGAATCATGATCTCGGCGTTTTCGCACAAAACCTAGTTCCACTAATTCGGGAACATGTTGATATACACCTGAACCGCGCAGTTCGATTAAATCACTTTGCAGTATGGGATTATTGAGAGCGATCGCGGCTAATGTTCGCAATGCACCAAGTCCTAATTCTACAGGAATTAGTGTTTGTACCAAGTCATGAAAATCAGACCGCAGTTGCAGACTATAACCATGTGGGGTTTCTACAACTTCTAAAGCACTATCCCGGTGGGCATAACTATCAATTAACTCCATCATGCCTTCTTCCACGGTAGCGCGATCGCACGCGGCATACTCAGCGATTTCGCCGAGGGATAAGGGCTTGCCTTTTAAATAAAGAATGGCTTCTATCTTAGTTGCTGTAGTCATTGGTTATTAGTAATATACCTACACCTGTGAGGGGCCCCCTCTGTGCAGGGGGTAATGGGGAACAGCACATTGAAATTAAACCACATCTAACTTAGTTGTGGTTTCAGAAACAGAATGATGTGCTTTTGCGGTGTTCTCTTCACCTTCAGATAAACCTATATCTAAACTGGGTGTGGGCAGATGTTTCATTTCCCAAGCTTTCAGCAAAATCAGGTATTCGTAAAACGCTTGTAATGTACACCAAGCTAAACCAGCGCGTCCGTCTAGGCAACCCCCTAACATAAAATACATATATAGAAAACGGAGAAAGGGCCTAGCAGGTAAACGTAAAGATAAATCTTTCAAAGCCCGGCGTTTTTCGACTTCTGTTTTACCGAGAAACAAGTCTCGCCAATTGACTTTACCTTGTTCAATTTGGTACAAAGTCTCTTTGGCTTCATCTGTAGAATAACGGTTATGTTTTTCAATCCAACGGCTTAGTCCCTTGCTACAAGTGTAGTGAGGGTAGGTTTCCTTTAAAAAACTGGTAGCCCCGTCACAAACTTCCCTTTCAGTATGACCATAATCTGTAAACCAAACTTTACCGTGGCGGAAAAGACGCATTTGGTAACGGGGATATTGGGTACTACGGCGAATCCAATGATTCATGAACATTACCCGTTCGGCGACGTAATAGCCGATGTAGTCTGGATTTTGACTTGCCTGTACGCATTCAGCAAACAATTCTGGCGTCATGCGCTCATCTGCTTCAAGAATGTAGACCCACTCATATTTGGGAGGAATAGACTCTAACATCCAAGTACGTTGGCGTCCGTGGCTTTCAAAGGCGTGTTGGACAGTGCGAACAGCATAGCGACTAGCAATTTCCACAGTGCGATCGCTACTGCATGAGTCTACAACAATAATGTCATCCGATAGCATCGCTGACTCAATACAAGCCGCAATATCTAGTTCTTCGTTATATGTCAGTATGTAAATGGAAAACATGTTGAAGTTTTATAAAAAATTTCCTAATTGGGCATTGGGGATAAGGAGACAAGGGGACAAGAATACTTACTCAATCCCCCATCGCCCCATCTGCCTTTTAACGAGCAGCTACTTTACGTTTACTACCTTGTAAAGCACCCATACTTCGTAATCCTGTCCAGCCAATGATTATGTAACCAATGGATAACAATAGACTGCTAATCCCAATTCGTAGTCCCGATCTCCAAGCGTTGTCTCTGGCTTGTTTTTGAGCTTCTTCTCGACGTTGGCGAATTTGGGTCAATCGTTGAGTTGCTAGGGCTTGCGGGTCTGTTTGTTGGGCGATAAAGGTATCTAGTTCTTGGGGATTGGCTTTAAATTTTTTGAGTAATTCTTTTTGCGCTGCGGGAATCTGAGGATTATTCAATGCTTGTTGATATGATTGGTCGTTTTTAAGCAGTTCATTAAACTGATTTCTCGCTTGGTTTCGCAGTTGTTCTAGTTGTGCTTGGCCTTGCTCGTTATTGATTTGGGCTTGCAATTGCGATAACTGACCTTGCAATTGGTTTTCAGCCTGCTGTGCATCTTGGGCGATTTGATTGACGGTTTGAGCGCTAGCTT
The DNA here is from genome assembly GCF_963920895.1 of Anabaena sp. CCY 9613. Classification (NCBI taxonomy): domain Bacteria; kingdom Bacillati; phylum Cyanobacteriota; class Cyanophyceae; order Nostocales; family Nostocaceae; genus Anabaena; species Anabaena sp. CCY 9613. The sequence continues at coordinate 83,105 of NZ_CAWUDE010000006.1, read as the reverse complement.
GCCGTACATTATTGAGGTGCAGAGGAAAAATTAGCAAGAAGATTAACCCTAAAATACTGGATAAGATGAGGACAGGAAATCTGACATCTACGGGTTTAGGGCGATCGCCATCAGCAAAACCATCCATCCAGTAGCCCACAAATAGCATTCCTATCCCCACTAAAGGCACAATACCCCGGTCTACCAATGCGGTGGCCAGGTTGATTTGCCATGACCTATCCGTGGGTTGGAAAGGCAACATCAAAATTAAAAAGTCGAGTAAGAAGGACAATATTAAAATTATCCCTGCTACCTTGAGTGTCAGGGCAGCGTTCCCAGAAGCAAAACGGTTAGTCATAGTTTTTCAAATTTTTGGTATATCAGAGTGATTGTCCTCTTTAAAGTTACTGGAATATTGTTCCCATATTCGTTGGCTGAAACTTATTGAGAACAAAAAGCACGTGCCATACACATATATAATTTTTGTGTCTTGGTTTTAAACTACACCACGGTAGCATCTGTGATGTGGGCTGTCGTCAGAAAACGCTAGGTCATTGAAGATACGCGGTAAGATTGGGGTGATGATAGAAGGAATTTGAAGCACAGACAAACAGATAAATTGAATTTGTTCCGTTAATATGGAAATCTTAGTATCTTGTGATCATCCAATTTCCTTGTTGAGGGTTTGTTCCCAAATCGGTAAATCCTCTGGCAGATCCACATCAGCCAAAGCAGGTAAGTATGTCAGTGATATTTTGAGTTTGTCAGCAATCTCCACAGTTTGTTGTAATACTTGAGAAGTTCCCCAATTGATGTTAGCGAATAATTCTGGAATTAGGCGACACAAACCAACCAAGTAATAACCACCGTCAATGGCTGGGCCGAGTACGAGATCGTAAGTGTTGAGTTTTTCAAAGGCTTGGGTAAGAATCTGAGGATTTACCCCAGGACAATCTATACCAATGATCACTACTTGTATTGCACCACATTGAAAGGCGTGAACAAGCGATCGCGTCATCCTATCACCTAGATCCCCTTCCCCTTGAGGCTGGTAAACTGAATCTGTCCCCAGCCAATCTTGCATGAGTTGTAAGTTACCACCTGCAAATCGTACTTCCCAAGATATGTCAGTTGTTTTTTGTAGTTCTTGAACCTGAAATATGGTATTTTCAGTCATCTGCCGTTGCAAATTGGCAGCACCAGCGTCACCCAACGCAGGTATGAGTCGGGTTTTGGTCTTCCCCGGTTCTGGGTAGCGAGTAAAAATAATTAAGTGCTGTTTGGCAATGTCTAATAATTTCAGCACAGAGCAACCCCATTTTAATTGTTGAAATATAAATTAATTACCACATCTACTATCCTTATCAGTTCTTATTGCACCTAATAAAGTTGAAACAATGACGCACCTTTGGGAAACGTTAGTATTTCGAGGTGTAAAGGTAATTCTTCCTAGTTGTCCATTAACAGAACCATCATACTTGAACTGTACCCGATGTTTCCTTGGATGAGATGTATCTTGAGCGAAGTTGGAAGTAAATTTAATTGCTTTAGAGTAGTTTGGAATTAAGGGTTCTCCACTTGCCATTTGACATTGGTTGTTGGCAGAGGTGCGGTGTACAGCCGCTAATACTTTATTACCATCATCCCAAAAACAAACTTGCCAACCAAGTTTTTCGCGTCGGGCATTACTTTGGGCATTACGTAATAGTGTTAATGCCTGACTTTGTGCAGTATTCACCTTTTGTCGATTGATAAATCCCTGCCAACCAAGTGTTGCGATCGCACTTAAAATACCAATTACTAGAATAACCACTAAAGTTTCTATCAAACTAAACCCACTAGTATCGTGATTACTTAATATAATTTTTGTCTTAACTAACGTTGATGAATTTACCCGTGGGTACATGTTTCGGATATTTTTAGTAATTCAAATTTGTTATCAATTTATTTTTATTTTACTCAATCATTTACAAATAGCAGGGTACATATTTATTGTTTAATTTTTAAATACCCATGTTTCCAAAGATATAATGGACTAATAAAACTGCTAATAAAATAATGCATTTCACAACTGGCAACTAAGTCAATAGTTACTTGATGTCGGTATTTAATTAAATGTAAAATAATCTTTCGCAAATCGTTAATCATATAAGCTAAAGTAAAAATTGGTTTATAAAATGGTTTGATATTTACCATTCGAGTCACATAGCGGCTTAGTCCAATACCGCTAATAAAGGGTATTAAATATTCTTTAGTTAAACGCGAGCTAGGTATTTGATGATAAATTTCCATTTCTGGATTATACCAAATTTCCCACCCAGATTTTTGGATATAAGACAACATCTCTAAATCTTCACTAGTAAGCATATTACCTGTTACCCTACCAGTTAAAATAGGTTGATTAGGTACACTATCTAGCCAAGCTTGACGACGCACAACCAGTCCCGCAGAAGGCGGTAGTAGTTTTTTATGTGTTTCATAGACAAGAGGTAAATTACCTCGTTCTGTAATTGCTAAAAATGGAGCAATTCTTTCAAAATTTTCTGGTGGTTCTACTTCCCATTCAGGATGAATTTGGCTACCATAAGCCCCTGCTTGGGGATGTTTTTTAGCAAAAGTATAAGCAGCTGATACCCAATTATTCATAGGATAATTATCATCATCGAGAAACCCTATCAATCGACCTTTAGCTTCTGTCACTGCCCGTTTTCGAGCATATGCTGCCCCTTGCTTTGCTTCAAAAGCATATTTTAAGGAATAAGAACACTGCCATTTTTTTTGATAAGCTTGAATCAATTGATATGTATTATCAGTACTGTTATTGTCTATAACAATAATTTCCCAAGATAAATTTTCCGTGTTAATTTGATTCTGTAGCCGTTCTAGCAGTTCAGGCAAACGATGTTCACCGTTGTAAGTGGGAATAGCTACTGTAAAATCAAGGCAATTTTCCATTGCTCTAATTTGATAATTGTATTGAAAAAAAGTTATGGCAAATGTAGTTAATTACATTTAGTATCTTTCTCTGTAATCATTGCACCCAAAAGAGTTTTCACCACTACACAGCGCTTCATATCATTAAGTGATGCAGCAGTACCGATAGTGGGTATAACTACAGCAATTTTTAATCCAGGTGTTTCTTTAGAATCTGTATTTTCTTTACCAAAGTTAGCATTTGGCAGACTTCCCATGTAATCGAAAGTAATAGTTTTAGCAGTATCTAAAAAGTTGTAACTTAGATTTAAATTACCATTGTCATCAGTCTTATTTTTATCAGTCAGATTTGTTAAAAGTGCGATTTGTCCCGGTTTAATGTCTAAATCTCCTCCTAAGGTCTGCCATAAAGGACTAGAAGAAGAGGGATGAACTGCTATCTTGGGAATCTTATTGTCAGTTTTAAAACTAACAGTATAGCTATTTTTTGTCCTTTTAGCTTCTCGATGTGCTTCCTGTAGTGCGGTTAAAACAGCATCATTCGCCTTATTTAGTCGCTGACGGTTGACAAACCCTAACCATCCAGGAGCTGCTATAGCTGATAAAATTCCTATCATTAGTACGACTACTACTAGTTCTATTAAACTAAAACCAGCATCTTGTTGATTGTATTTAGATGATAAAGTTTGTGGTTTGCTTTTTACGTTCCTGTTGTCAAGGTGTAACACCTTCATATTCAATTTTTCTATTATGTAATTAAAAACCATTGCTTACCCCTTCGATTTATACATTTACCTAAATAAGTATCCCCGTCCTTGAACTCTTACGCTTGTTGTGGGGAAATAAGTTTTATTCCCAGCATTGTATTTAATTCTATTTACATCATTTTCGATACGAGCCAACGCATTACCTCGGATGAAGACCTGTGCGGTTGTATTGGCTCTATCTACACAAACATAAAATCCTGTTATATTTGCTGGAGCTATTTTTGACCACGTAATTGGAGGTGGAGGCGTTGTAGAATTAGGCGGGCAAGTTGCATCTGGTCGTGGTGAACTTGTGCTTTGATCAACATAATCAATCAAGACTGTAGCAGTGTTATTAGTACTATAAGCTACAGAAGCTTTTTTCCATTTGTTCATCCCTTGCTCTAAACTGTCAGCCTCATCAAACTGGTCTATAAAGGGAGCAAACCCTGGACTGGGACAGTTATCGGCATGAATAAACTTGCCAGTATATCCTGTACAATCTACACCACCACTTGTCACTCTCACACCATCTTTAATTTGCCATCTAGCAATGCGAGCAGCTTTTGACCAAGTAGCATTACTATCTTTGATTAAATAGTACGCAACTAATGAGTAAACAAAAGTATCATCTTTTGTATTATCGGCTGCTGCTATGACATTGCTAATTAACTCTCGTTTCCAAAAGACTAATAAGGGCGACTTCTCTGCATCATCTGGATAACGCAATTGAGATTTTATGGTTTCAATACCAGCAGCATCATAGATATACACCGCCTGCTGTAAATCACGAGAAATATAGTTGAGCGCAGTTTGAATTTCTTGCTCAGAATTTGCTTTGGCTTGCTCCTGTCGGTCTGTACTCAGCACACTAATCATGAAGCCTAATAATGGTGTGATGATTAAAAATGCAATCAATAAAGCTACTAACAATTCAATGAGAGTAAAACCACCAGATTTGTGAGTTGATTTCGAGCTTTTGAGTTGACTCCTAAGTATAAATTGGAGTGTCTTCATCATCATGGAATTATCCTTTTACTGAAGATGCACCGCTTACACATTGTCAGTTTTTCTAACCAGAAAAAAGTACGTAAAAAAAGTTTGTAGTAAGGACTTTAGTCCTGAAAAGTACTTCAAGGAGGGATAAAGCCCTCACTACAAACGATGTTTGGCTAATTATTGACAGTTTTGTGCATTCCCATTTTTATCAGGTGCTAGACCAAGCCGCCTACATAAAGCTTGAAATGAAGTGCCAATATTGCCAATATCTACTGTTCTCTCAATTGCTGGTAATTGTTGATTACCTAGTCCTCCAGTCACAGCTGATGCCATTACTTTGGTAGTGTTTCCTGAAGTATCTTTTGTACTAGCTAGGAGAGGTTTATCAAAATCAACATCAGCTCGATAAACCCGAATTGCTAGACGATAACCATCATTAGCTGTACTGTCTTTGACTATAATTTGACGTGCTTGAATGTAAAACTCCTCAAATGGGTTGTCTGAGTTTTTTGTACAACCTGTCTCACTGGCATGGCAAATGATGCCATCTTTTTTAAAGAGATACAAATTTGTTGCATTTGTAGGAACTGGCATTTGTGTGAGACTCATCAAATTATCTTCCAGCGTTCTAGGTTTAGCTGCGGTTGCTGGGTCTAATTCAATTTTGTTGGCTTCAGGTGGTTTAATTGAGCCGGTTCTTACACCGTCAATGAATGTACTTGCAGCTTGAGTTGCTTTTTCTATGCGTCGAGCTTGGACACGAATCGCTGTTGACATGACAAGGACGGGAGATATAGCTGCTAATAAAATTGCAACTACAACTATGCCTAGAAGTGACTCAATAATTGTAAAACCCGAATCACTGGAAGATGATTTTTTTTGCTGTAATTTGCATTTTTTAATCATGACTTATTACCAGATTCTAGTTGTATGATGGGCAGTTGGAAGGACGCTGATTTGTATCTATGGCAAATTTAGTATTGTCAGTGCCATTTCTAGCGCATAACAATGTTTGTACCCATTTGTCATCTTTACCAACTTCGCGGAAATACTCGTCTGGTAAATCAGGTGGTGTAAGTACCAGTTTGCTGGCAAATAAGTCAGGTGCTTGAGACAGGAGCGCTACATCATAACCCCACTGTCTCTTAGGAGGAAGAAAGCCAGTGCCTCTACCGTTATCAATGTCAATACCATAACTATTGTTAGATGCTCCGTTATATGGGCCTGTGGCGTAGGCGCTCTTTTTAACTTGCATGAAAGAACCGCTAATAATAGCTCTTTTGGTGCCGCTAGGAGGTTGCCAGTTTTCCATAAAACGGACAAAGTTGTGCAAACCACCGTTATCTTCTGTAGGACGGGCTGGGCTATCTCCAGCAGCAACAATTAAGTTGAAAGTAGTGTCAGCACCGGCTGCTTGTAGCCATTTGTTGCTATCTTGTCTACTAGTACCTTCACCACCAATCTTGCTAGTGTTATCTGGGCTAGCAGGTGTAGCAAAAGGTTGTTTAATTTGTAAAACAGGCGTAAGTGCTGTGATGTTACCACCACTTACAGTTGTCTTTAACCAAGGCATAGAGACACCATTCGGTGGAGGCATGAGGTCTGAACCAGGATTACCAAAGTCAAATATTTTGACTTTCCCACTTGTGTTAACGCCTAAAACTTGAAGTGGTGAGATTATTTTTCCTGTACTTAAATCTCTAACAAAGGCTATTCTGCGGGGAGCATCATTATCGAAACATTTTGCTTCTTTGTTATTTTCATCTCCAAAAGCTTTTGGATCATCAAAGATATATCCGGTTTTAATCCTACTGTTATTAGGATCTCCATTCTTATCTACAATTTTGTCATTGAGATAAGTATTGCCCCCACCGTTATCGCTACAAGATGTTTGAATAGTCCAGTTTTTAGGATCGCTACAGAATGTTGCTGCATCTACTTCTATTGCGTCTTTTCCTGTTCCTATTGTTCCCTTTCCATTAGTTACAGGACAAACTTCTGTTAAATATGCACCTGGCACTGCTCTCAAAGCAATGGGTGTGACAAAGTTATTTAAGTAGGAACTAGAATAGCTAGGTTTACCCGTATTGTCATACCATTTAACCTGAGTAACAAAGTTATTAAACCTTGAAAAACCAGTTGGTACTGAGGCTAGGGGATTTTGGCTCCAGCTATAGTCACCTTCATCACGGTATCCCTCTTTAAAACTTCCAGAAAGTAAGGTAACGGAATCTGCTAATACAGTTGCAGGTCGCCATTCGTCACCAATGTTACAACTGGGTAATCTGGGGTCGTTCTTGCGACAAGCAAAGTTGGAATTAAGTGTAGTGCGATCAGTGTAAAATTTAGCACTAGTCCAATCTCCGTCGAGTTTTTGTGTAAACTCTTGTTGTTCGTTACCAGCAGAGTCTTGATGGCGATTAAAGTTACCCTTAACATATACAGGCAAATTGGTAGCTAAAATCAATCCTTTCTCTACATCTCTGTAAGTAGATGTGCGTCCTAATTTGTCACCGCTTTCTAGCATAATGGCATTAGGACGACGGGTAGGATCAAGTTTAAAGTCCACAGGACTAACTAGTTTATTTGCCTCGGTTGGAGTTGAACTACTTACAGCTAAGGGAAGTGCCGTGATATCTGCACTCATGTCTAGCAGAGCATCATCACGAGTTGCGTAGATAATACCGCTATTGGGTAGTAAGTATTCTTGCGATGGGCTGCTTCCACCAATAGTTGTTCCACTCAAAAGACCAAGATTTAAGACAGTAGCGCGAATTTCTATTGGTTGTCTATCTATGACATCACGATTATAGGTATCAGTTGGTAAAACATTATTGTTAGCACCACTGTTACCTTGAACTTCCCTTGGATCTAAAAATGATACTTCTTTAATTGCACCGTGAGGAATGACAGGACTACTAGTTACAGGTAGAAAAGTAGAGTCATATCTGATTTGGAGAGCGCAAAGTTGAGCATCAATAGCAGACTGCTCGGATAAGGTACGGTTTGCGGCTGTTTTTGCCAATGCTCGTTCCAGTAGTCCATCATCTATTAAACGTCCATTTGGATACCTTAATTGAGATTGGTAAGTCAGCACTGTAGAATAATCGCTAACAGTTTTGGTAGGTGCAGGATAAACTATACCGTTGTTGGATAAACCATTTCGCTGTGAACGAGTAGGATCGTTTATGGAGGCATTCCAGGGCAGACCCGGCTGATTTTTAGCTCTATATTGATTAGTCGGAACATAAAAACTACTTACACATGCTATGGGTTTTGGCGTTTGTGCATTGTAGTTAGTAGATTTATAATGATAAACTGCCGTAGCTCGCATTTGTAAGCGAGGAACGTTGTTACTTGTAGGTTCTGGCCATGTATAGGTTATTCCCCCTATACTATTGGAAGCACTTATCATGTAAGAATACATCCAATATGGTTGGATAGTTTTAGTTGTGATCGGCTGACTGTTTGCATCTAGTGTTGGAGTACCATTTGCATTTTCTTGTATTGGTAGTCCCGCTTGTGGCACGGGCATTGTATCTGGCCAAATTGTTTTGATAGTGTTATCAAAAGTGCCATCGTTTTTCAAATAAATACCCGCACCAGTCACGACTCGTAAACCGCCAACAGGTTCTGTGGGATCTGCTGGTACTCTAGCTGCGTCTAATTCCCAATCTCCATCTCTTTCTGTAGATCCAACATCAGCTAATGTCTGCACTAAAGACTGACGGGTGCGTATTTCTGTTGTATCAGCTGGCTGATCCCATTTAATACCACTAATTTGTTGCGTATCTTCAACACCTGACCCAACAAATCGCCCTTTGGTTTTATCCCACCAGAGTTCAGGTAAATTGTTCCCAACTAAAACTCTATCACCTAATTCTGCTTCTTTTCCACTATTTTTTTTGAGTTCTTTTGGTTCTGTGGCTTTTGGTTCTAGAGATGTACTACTGATATTAAGCGCTAGTTTAGTGTAATCAGTACCTGTTTTACCATCAGTTGGATCTGTGGGATAAATCCACTTATCATTAGCACGTAGAGTATCAACACTACCTTGCAACAATGGACTAGGACTTGCATCTGTACCATTAAAAGCAACTTCTGCAAAAGGTACACGCCGAGTGCGTCTTTTAAAATATAGTTCGAGTTGTTGACGGCGAATTTTGTCTAGTTCTAGTGTTGTAAAACTGGTTAAACCTAAACTTTTCTTTTTCTTTGCAATCCCATCTTTTACTTCCGATGGGTCAGTATCTAAACTATTAGCTATTTGAGCAGTAACTAGTCTATTGATGCGACTCACATAAGCTTGATTGTTATAAGCCGTGCTTTGAGGACTTGCAATTACTGCTCTTGTCCAAGTTTTCTCAGTTGGAGTGGTGGTCTTACCTTTGAATAAATCAACTTTAGTACTTGAAGTATTGCTAGTAGAATTAGAAGTAAATTTGTCAATAGCTAAATTACCACCTACTACAATTTTGGCATTAGTAGGTTGATAAAAACAGGACTTTAAAGCACTAACTTGATATAATTTGATATTACCGTCAGTGAGGAGGTTACTATTCGTAAAAATTGCTCCATTTAAATTTAATGCTGCGCCTGGAGTAATTTCTATATCATCTTCATAAACAACAGCATAATTATTTGGTGGTATTTGTAGCCGATCTTGTTGATACTCTATAGCTGCAAAACCCATGTTCCCTTTGTACTGCTCATATTTATCTTTATCGCCCGCAGTAATAGTACTATCGTTTTGTGGATTAGATGTAATTGGGACTGTGGCAGTATAAATAAAAAATGATTTTTTTAACTCATTGTTTTGTTTAATCCATCCTGTGTTACCTACTAAAACTGCACTTGTGTTAGCACCACAACTTGTATCCAAAGTACCTTGTACCATTGGTGGAGTTCTGGCTTCTAAAGGATTTCTGGCACGCTTGTATCTATTATCACTACTTACTTCGGGAGTTCTAAAGTAAATTCCATACACTGTATAGCTATCAAATTTTCCGTTGTTATCAGTATCAACAGGAAACTTCCAAGCAGTCTTAAAGGTTTCGTTTTGATATATTGGTGTTCTGTTTTCTGGTGGATCAGTAATTGGCTGATCAACTTTGTTATTACTATTGATATCAAACCCTAGTTGTAATTGAGTTTCATCACCAAAGGTATATTCGTTTAATTTATCTATGAGAACGTTATACAACGCTTCATCAGTTGGTGTAGCCCTTGGCAATCTTCTATCTTGAAACAGCTTATTTAATTTAGCTCTCCCTCTATCAATGGCTGGAGTGGTAGCACTTAAAACTGCTTCATTGACTCGGACATTGCTGGCATTTTTAGCCCGATCAAACGACCGCAACATAATTGCAGTGGTCATGAGAACCACTACTACTGAAACCATGACCACTGTTGGCAAAACGAATCCTGCATTGGCTGGTTCTCGTCTTTTATTAAGTCCAAAAATGGCTCGCAGTAACCAAACAATTTTTCTTTCGATCGCTCGTAATAATTTATGAGCTATTTTTTGTGAGATTCTAGTTATTTTTTTGAGTGGATTTTGTCTTCTAGACATAGTTGCTCCCTTGTCCAGTGAACTGATGCAAATATAGGTTTTGTTGGAGTTATCTTAATAGTCCGTAATTATCAAACTATTAATCTTGAAGTCCAGGTTGATGTTGATATAACTGTTGTGGTTTTGCTAAATCGCAAATTAAGTAGTTACACAACTAAAAACAAATTGATATAAGTACTGTTCGTTTATAACATTATTGAAAGCTGACCTTGAAACTGGAAATTACTGAATTTGTGTAAAGTTTTCAATTAATCTATAAAAAAAGATTTTATATGTACCGTGTTTTTATTTAGAAGAATGTTACTTTGCGATTGCGGACTAAGGAAAAATCAAAGTTTTCAACTGGCTTAGAGGTTTCTGGGCTAGTGCGAGATATGATATGAAGTAATTAAAAACCTCCCCGAAATGGGGAGGCTGCTGGAGTAAATATTCTCTTACAGGTAAATACTGAGAAATTAAGTTTGGCAGTCTATACCTTGTTCAAAAGTTTAGTAATGATTCAGATTAATTCCAGCTTCTTTAGCCATTGCTTCTAAGCCTTTAGTTTCTAAACTTTTGATGGCTTTAGTAGACAACTTCATTCTTACCCAGCGATTTCCACCAGCCCACCAAACACGCTTGTTTTGCAGATTGGCGTGCTGTAGGCGTTTGGTACGGCGGTGAGAGTGAGAAATTGCAAAGGCGTTATTTGCCTTTTTACCAGTTAATTCACAGCGGCGAGACATAGCAACTATCTCCAGATGACTATTTGAATACAACCTTTCTATTTTAGTCCTATCAGGACTTAGCTGTTTGGGGCGACTAGAAGTCGCTACTACACAAACAAAGTTTACCTGTGTGGACTAAAAACCCCGCTTCCATTCCTCTCTCCTTGCAGCTACGGTGTACACACATCTCTGTGCTGGGTGCAAAATTTGGGTTGATCCCCCTAAATCCACGCCACTTGCTACAAGTCGGGAAACCCGCCCAACGCAGTGGCTCCCCTTCAAAAGGGGGACTTTGATTCTTTTCCCCCCTTTTTTCTACGCCGAAGGCGCATCCCCGAAGGGGTTTAGGGGGGTTAGGGGGGATCGAAACGCTACTAGACAACTTGATAAGACTTGTGTGTACACCGTAGCTGCAAGGAGAGAGGCTTAAAAAGCTGATTATTTCGTACCACGTGAGATATTTTTTGCCCCTTCCCTACAAGGGAAGGGGTTGGGGTTAGGTTCCGTCGAATTCACGTTCTTTTAGGGACTTCCAAGTAAAAAAGTATGACAAAATTCTTTGTAGAGCAGGCATCTTGCTTGGCTTATATTCAGGGCGGGCAGGATGCCCACCCTACAAGATGGGATAATTTAATTTCTGGAATTCCCTTATTTGCTGGCTTGTTCTGTCAGCTTAGTAAGCACATCATTTGAGCGCTCGACAAAAGATTTCATGCCTTCAGCGTCAAATCCTTTTTGGGACATGAGCGCTAAATCGTAAACGTGTTGACAAATCATCGTCACTAACTGATCTGTCGATGACTGACCATCACCCTGAATAATACTGCCTTGGCTAAGGTTGGTGAGATTTTGAATTAGGGGATGCGCTGTATTTACCAGCAAGATATGGTCTTCGGGAAACTCTGCGTTCTGCTGCTGCATCATGGCGTTCATTTCTCGCAGACGGCGAAGAATTTCTGGTAACAGTACCATTGCTGGTGGTGTTCCTTGGGGATCGTCTGATTTTAAAGATTCAGTACGGATGTTAACTTTGGGTTTGTTGAGGGATTTTTCAAATAACTCTTTGATGACCTCACTCTTGGTTTTGTTGGTTTTGGGGTCAACTATTTCCCCGGTTTTGTCTTGATCTAGTAGGGTGTTATCTAAATCTGAGTCTACCCGCGTAAATTTGACATCCGAATATTCCCGTTCGAGGAAGTTGATAAAGTGGGTATCGATGAAGGAGTCCATGAACAGGACTTCTAAGCCTTGGTTTTTGTGTAGTTCTATATAGGTAGCTTGGCTGGCTTCATCGGTACTGTAGATAACCCGGTTTTCGTGACGTTCTTTGTTACGTTCTAAGTATTCTTTCAGGGTTGTATATGGGGCGTGGGAAGTGGGAGAGTCAGGGGAAGGAGTGACATCTTGCCAAGCATCTTCTTCACTTGATTGAACTTGAACAGAAGGGCTTTCACTATTCCCTACTCCCGATTCCCTACTCCCTTCTGGCTTTGCTGTGGTGCGGAAGATGATGATATCTTCGATTTGTTTTTTGAATTTCTCGTCGTTGAGAACACCAAATTTTACAAATGTGCCGAGGTCTTTCCAAGCGCTGATGTATTGTTCACGGTTGTCGCGGTACAATTCTTTGAGGCGATCGCCTACTTTCTTGGCTATATAATCGCCGATTTTGCGGACTGTGCGATCGCCTTGTAATGCACTACGAGACACATTCAAAGGAATATCGCTGCTATCAATCACACCCCGCATGGGCGTGAGAAATTGGGGGATAATTTCTTCGCAGTTGTCGCTAACAAAAACTTGGTTGCAAAATAGTTTGATTTGCCCTTTGGTCACATCCACATCGGGGCGCATTTTGGGAAAATACAAAATCCCGTTGATGATAAAGGGATAATCCGTATTTAAATGCACCCATAACAGAGGTTCTTCCTGAAATGGGTACAGGTATCGGTAAAATTCTAAGTAATCTTCTTGACTCAGGTTACTAGCAGACTCCCGCCAAGGTGCTTTTTGCTGGTTTAATACTTCGCCTTCCAGTTTGATGGGTACTGGCATGAAGTCACAATAAGTCTTGACAAGATTCTTAATCCGTGCAGCTTCTAAAAATTCCTCTTCCTCTCCTTGGAGGGTGAGAGTAATAGTAGTACCACGAGTAGTGCGGCTAGACTCTTCTAAAGTAAACGCAGGAGAACCATCACAACTCCAGTGGACAGCTTGTGCGCCTTCTCGATATGAGAGAGTATCAATTTCTACTTTCTGCGCCACCATGAAGGAGGAGTAGAAACCTAAACCAAAGTGACCGATAATTGGTTGATCTGATTTACCTTCGTATTTGTGAATAAATTCTTCGGCACTAGAGAAAGCTACCTGATTGATATATTTCTTAACTTCATCTGCTGTCATCCCAATGCCGTTATCGGTGATGGAAAGGGTTTTTTTATCTTTGTCGATAGCAATTTGGATTTCCGGTTCACCTGTGTCTCCCGCAAATTCTCCAGCGCGGGATACCATATTCAACTTTTGGATAGCATCTACAGCGTTGGATACCAATTCCCGCAAGAAGATTTGGTGATCTGAGTACAGGGACTTCTTGATGATTGGGAAAATATTCTCAGTATGAATACTGATAGTGCCTTGTTCTAGCATAACCTTAGATTAATAAAATTTGCCTACTGTGAATTTTAAGGGCATAATGGTGGCGATCGTTTGCCCTATCAAGGTTTGTTTACACCATATTACTGATGCGGATTTCCCTACTCGTTTATAGTAGCGGGTAAATAGCGATCGCAAAGCCGATAGTTCGTAAAGTATTTCGTAGACAAAGTATCACACAATCAATCATGATTGATTTAAATAGGTAATTTTTGATGAAACTTATTGCCTGGCCAGCATTTAAAACTAAGTATAAAAACCCCTATAACTGGCTCTTGTATTCAAACATGCTTGAATATGGTGCGACAGTTGAGGAATTTAGTTTTAGTAAGTTGCTGTGTCAACACTATGACATTTTTCATCTGCACTGGCCAACCGAAACTATATTGCGTCACCCAAACTTAGTTGTAGCTTTTTTGCGGGCAATTACACTATTGTTAGCTATAAATTGGGCTAAGGTTAGGGGAACAAAAATTATTTGGACTATTCACGATGAGTATCCTCATTCTCTATTACATCCTCAATTAGCAAATTGGTTTCAGTCGCAGTTTATCAAGCAGGTTGATGGATGTATTAGTCATAGTCAAATGAGTAAGGAATTAGCAAAAAAAGCTTTTCCTGAATTGCAAAATATTTCTCATCAAGTTATTCTTCATGGTCATTATCGGCAGATTTATTCTAATAAAATTACTCGTGAAGCAGCTAGGTCATCTTTCGATATTTATCCCGGCTGTAATTTACTTTTGTTCCTGGGATACATTGACTATTACAAAAATATTCCTCATTTAGTGCAAGTTTTTCGAGAATTAGATATCAATAATTGGGTATTGTTGATAGCAGGCAAAATTGAAGTGCCAGAACTAGGCACTCAAATATCGAACTTAGCAGGTAATGATTCCAGGGTGAAATTGCATTTTTCTTTTGTCCCTGAGGAACAGTTACAAATCTATTTCCATGCTGCTGATTTAGTAGTTTTACCTTTTCAAGAAATTCTGAACTCAGGTAGTGCTTTATTAGCTTTATCTTTTGATTCTCCTATATTAGTGCCTGATAAAGGATCAATGAAAGAACTACAAGAACAGGTGGGGATAGAGTGGGTAAAGTTATACCCTGGAGAGTTGACTACAGAAGTTTTAGCTACAGCATTAGATTGGGCTATTCAAGGGGAGAGATCGCTACAAGCTAATTTAGAAAATTTAGAATGGTCAGGTTTAGCTAAACAAACTATTCAATATTTTGAAAATATTTGTACTAAAAAAAATCATAGCGAATCTAGTTTATGAAAATTGCTTATGTCACCACTTATGATGTCCAAAATACTGCTAGTTGGCCAAAGTATCATGGCGGAAATTATGGCGCAAGTAATTTTATTGCCAAGGCATTAACAAATCAAAATATTTTCATTGATTATTTGGGCCCATTACAAAAAAAATATCCTTGGTTAACCAGAAGTAAATGGTTATTTTATCATCACTTATTTAAAACAGATTATTATAATTGGGCTGAACCAATTGTTTGTCAAAATTACGCCAATCAAGTAAGTAAAAAATTAGCGTATTTAAATAGTGATATTATTATTTCTCCAGAGGGAGCAACCCCTACTGCTTACCTAGAATGTCAGCAGCCAATAGTTCTGTGGATAGATACAACATTAGTAGAATTAATTAATTTTTTTCCTTACTTGAGTAATCTCTGCCAAGAAACTAAAAATAATATTTATAACATGGAGAAAGCTGCATTAGAAAGATGTAAGCTACTGATAGTTACATCTGAATGGGCAGTAGAAACCGTCATCAAAACTTATGGAATAGATAGGGCAAAAATTAGGGTAATTCCTAGAGGTGCAAATATAGAACTTCAGCCAGAAAGAACATTTACAGATATTAAAAACCTAGTTAATTCACGGGTAAAAACTCCATGCAAGCTGCTTTTTTCTGGTGTTTATTGGCAAAGAAAAGGTGGAGATATTGCCCTTGCAGTAGCTAAACAATTAAACAAAATAGGTTTTAAAACAGAATTAACAATTATAGGATGCCAACCTATTTCTGAAGAACCATTACCAAGTTTTGTGAAGCCATTGGGATATATTAATAAGTCTACACCCGATGGTTTATCTAGGATGCGTAAACTGATAGGTGATTCTCATTTTTTGATGTTACCTACTAGAGCAGATACTAATCCTCATGTTTTGGTGGAAGCAAATGCGTTTGGTGTCCCTTGTTTAACAACAAATATAGCGGGCATACCAACTGTAATTAAAGATGATGTCAATGGTAAAACTTTTGCAGTCGACGCATCTATAGAAGATTATTGTAATTATATAGTTCACTATTTAACTAATTATCAAAAATATGAAGAATTAGCTATTTCATCATTCAATGAATATTTATATCGTCTGAATTGGGAAGTTGCTGGTCGAACAGCTAAACAGTTGTTTTTAGAAATTATGTAGACATAAATCTTTGAGTTCTTCGGTAGTCTCCTGGGATGGATTTCCAGATAAGGCGATCGCAATTAAAATTTCTGCTGCTTGAACTTCTTATGTATTGCTTATGATTAATTCTGCTACGCGATCGCTGTGACACTTATTTTGCGGACGCACTCTGAGTCTTTGTGTCAAACCCCAGATTTAACCCCCAAAACATCCACTATTAGGAAGGATGGCATTTGCTACCCATTTATAAACAGCTTCACCAATTTTCAAAGTTCTACTTAAATTAACATTGCTTACTCTGGCATTGTTATAGCATAATTGTCGATTAGGTATATTCAAGGATGTAATATCTGCGCCTACTTGTACTGTTCCGTGGGCATCACGGCGGATTCTGCGTTTTAAAGTTACATTAACTGTAGTTGTCATCCGGCAACCATTAAAAGAAACGTTCTCTATATGATTAATTTGTAACTCTTTGCGCCGATTAATTCGTTCCCGTTGTCCAGCTAAATTGTTATTTAATTCTGTCAAAATATCCGATTGCAGACTATTCCCCAATGCTTCTACTACTCTACAGTTGAGTTGAGCCATTGCAGGTTTGGGGGTAACACAGAGGAAGCTTAAGGCAATCAAACTTCCACAAATCATCTTCGAGTTCAAAGTTAAGCTCTTCATTGCAGTCACTCACCTATCGAATGTCTTTACATACACTTGATATGTATGACTGCAATTGTTTATGCACTAAGTGAGATGGCTAGATGAAAAAACTTTGGCGAATGTATTGCTGGAAATGAACGAATTGCCTGAAGACGACACTAATCAATATGACGAAATTAACGTTTTGCCGGTTGAACTTCATCACAGTCAATTGCCAGTGTTGCTGAACAGGTTGGTTGCGCTGTAATATTACTGGCTATGAACATCATGAGTACACAATATAAAATCTATCTATATGCTTGTTGTCTAAATCGTCTGTTTGATGACCAGACATAATCCCGTATTTATTTAGAAGCGCAAGCGATTACGACAATTCTTAACCATTGTAGATCAGCGACTTGGAAACTTGTTAACAGCAGTGCTTTAATAGCCGAATTAAACCAAACCCCAGATTTAGAAAGACTAAAAAACGTCAAAAAATTACTTTCTATTGCTAAAATCAAAGTTATCAATAGTGCTTTTATTGTAGACAGAGCAGACCAACTCCAAAAATTAGGATTCTCTAGCTATGATGCCACCCATATCGCCAGCGCTGAAAGAGCAGAGGCTGATATATTTCTCACAACAGATGACAGACTTTTAAAAAAAGCCCAAAAAAATTCTCAATTAATTGCAGTCAAGACCAATAATCCGGTTCAATGGCTGGCAGAAGTAATACAAGCCGAGAACAGTAATGATGAAAACGCAACATGAAATTATTCAACAGGGCTATGATGCCTTAATTAATTCTCTGGGAGTTGTGGATACTATTCGGTTTATTCGGTATTTCAGTCCCGGTAAAGGAGACTATACTAAAGAACGTCATCAATGGCTAGATGAAAAAACTTTGGCGAATGTATTGCTGGAAATGAACGAATTGCCTGAAGATGACACTAATCAATATGACGAAATTATTGAGTAAGTGTCTAACATGGAAAATTATTTTGAAAAAAGAAGAGAGGACTAAAGTCCTCACTACGAACCTTTTCATTCCACGACTTTGACTGTGGATGGTGAGACTGTGACTTTGACGGGCATGGTTTTACTAAAGGTTAAACCCTGGTCTTCTTTATCAATGAAAATTGTGTCTCCAGAGATAAAGGTATTTTCTAATAACTTGGTGGCAAGGGGGTTCTCTACTTCTCTCTGAATTGCTCGTTTGAGGGGTCTGGCACCATAAACTGGGTCGTAGCCAGATTCTACTAAGTAATCACAGGCGGCTGCGGATATTTCAAAGGAGATTTTTTGCTCGCGCAAGAGATTTTCTACCCGTTTTAATTGAATGCGGATGATATGGCGCATTTCTGAACGGCTGAGGGCATGGAAGAGAATGATATCATCTACCCGGTTGAGAAATTCGGGGCGGAAGTGCGATCGCAGGGCATCTGTTACCCTGGTTTGCATTATTTCATACTTGGTGTCATCACCTGAAAGATCTAAAATATATTCGCTGCCGATGTTACTGGTCATCACTATAACGGTGTTGCGAAAGTCTACGGTTCTCCCTTGAGAATCAGTAATTCTACCGTCATCTAATACTTGTAATAAAATATTAAACACATCGGGGTGGGCTTTTTCTACTTCATCTAGTAGCACCACCGAATAGGGGTGACGGCGCACAGCTTCGGAAAGTTGACCGCCTTCTTCATAACCGACATATCCTGGAGGCGCACCCACTAACCGGGAAACTGAGTGTTTTTCCATGTACTCGGACATATCCAAGCGTACCAGGGCATCATCGGAATCAAAGAGGAACTGGGCTAAAGCACGGGCAAGTTCGGTTTTACCAACACCTGTAGGCCCCATGAATAAAAATGAACCGATGGGACGACCGGGATCTTTCATCCCTGCACGGGCGCGACGAATGGCGGCGGAGACTGCTGCTACTGCTTCTTCTTGCCCGATAACGCGTTGATGTAAATGGCTTTCTAGTTGCAGTAATTTTTGCCGTTCTGATGCCAAAAGACGATTCACGGGGATACCTGTCCATTTGGCGACGATTTCGGCAATATCAGCTTCTGTGACTTGTTCTCTGAGTAATGTGGAACCTTGGCTTTGAATTTCTAGCAGTTGCGCTTCTTTGGCTTCGCGATCGCGTTGCACTCCTTCCAATTTGCCATACTTCAATTGGGCAGCTTTATTTAAATCATAAGCCCGTTCTGCCTGCTCAATTTGCACCCGCAAAGCATCTTCTTCTTTCTTTAAGGTGCTGATAGCCTCTAATAGCTGTTTTTCACCTTGCCATTGCTCGTTAAATTCTTGCTGTTTTTCCGTCAAGTCGGCAATTTCTTGTTCAATGCGCTCAAAACGCTCCCTAGCTGGTGCAGTTTCCTTCTCTTCTCCAGCCAATGATAGCTTTTCCATTTCTAGCTGCATCAAGCGGCGGTCAATGGTTTCCAATTCTGAGGGTTTGGAGGTAATCTCCATTTTCAACTGGGCGGCGGCTTCATCTACCAAGTCTATGGCTTTATCTGGCAAGAAGCGATCGCTGATGTAACGAGATGACAAAGTTGCGGCTGCTACCAGGGCTGAGTCAGAGATTTTGACGTTGTGGTGAACTTCGTAGCGTTCTTTTAATCCCCGCAAAATGGAAATGGTATTTTCTACACTGGGTTGATCCACAAATACTTGCTGGAAACGCCGTTCTAAGGCTGCATCTTTTTCAATGTGTTTGCGGTATTCATCTAGTGTGGTAGCACCAATACATCGCAATTCGCCCCGCGCCAGCATGGGTTTGAGTAAATTACCCGCATCCATCGCCCCTTGTTGATTGGAACCAGTACCCACAACTGTGTGCAGTTCATCAATAAACAAGACAATTTGACCGTTAGATTCAGTTACTTCTTTGAGTACAGTTTTTAAACGGTCTTCAAATTCACCCCTGTATTTCGCGCCAGCAATTAAACTGCCGATATCTAAAGAAATCAACTGCCGATTTTTCAAAGATTCTGGCACATCACCATTTACCATCCGCTGCGCCAAAGCTTCGGCGATGGCAGTTTTACCCACCCCAGGTTCACCAATCAACACTGGGTTATTTTTACTCCGGCGTGACAATACCTGAATCACCCGACGAATTTCGTCATCTCGACCAATTACTGGGTCTAACTTACCAGCCTTAGCTTGTTCCGTTAAATCCCGCCCGAATTTTTGCAAAGCTTCATAGCGAGACTCTGGATTTTGATCTGTCACTTTTTGGCTACCGCGAATACTTTTGATACTGGCTTCTAACTTAGCGCCATCAGCGTTAAAACCTTTGATTATTCGCCTACCGATGCGTTCATCATCGGCAAAAGCCAAAAGGATATGTTCCACTGAGATGTAGGCATCTTGCATCCTCACCCTAACTTCTTCGGCGCGGTCTAGCAATGTGTCTAAACTGCGACTGAGGTAAAGTTGGTCACTTTTACCGACTTTCGGTTGACGCTGGGTAAAAGCTTCTAATTGTTGTTGTAAGCGAATAGGATCAACTTCAGCGCGGGCGAGAATCCGGATAGCTATACTTGTAGGTTCTTCTAAAAGAGCAATAATTAAATGTTCAACATCTAGTTGCTGTTGTTGATATGCACGAACTATATCCTGAGATTTAACAATTCCTTCCCAGGCTTTATCAGTAAATTTATTGGGATCTGTAGGCTGCATCTTTAAAGATTTTAGATTTGGGATTTTTCAGGAATTTGCCGGGAGAATTTCCCTGATAGCAATTTTTTCAATTTATGGATGTGAGATTTTGGGTAAAGAACTGGGGAATGACGTAGAGGTATCAGACGCTCTCGCGGCGTCCCCTATCATTAGCCTAGGATGAAAACATAGTTTAGTCATATTTTCCCAGTAACCACTCCCTAAATAGTTATCCAAACGTTAACAATGTTTATCCGCGTGTATTTGCGGTTGCGGTTTGAGATTAGTCACTGGTAGGAGTTTACTTCCTGCCCTATTTCCAATTTAAAACGAAAATATCCAGATGAGCGAATTTTGCCAAATTGAGGGGTTAGAGGTTAGAGGCTAGAGAAGATGTTTTTCCTGTTTAGAGGATTTCCCTATGATGAGTTGACTGGGAAATTGCTGGAGTGCGATCGCACAGTTACTATACTACTTAACCTCCATCAAGCCCCTATGGGGCGGGAACAGGTAAGTAAGTTTTTCTATTCTCCATTCCCTGTTCCCTTTCATTTTTATTTATTCACCAATTGTTCTGGTGATTCCTTTTTAACTGTTGACCCTTGAGTACCCACTTGAATAAGTTCAACTTTATATCCATCTGGGTCTTCCACAAAGGCAATTACTGTGGAACCGTGTTTCATTGGCCCTGGCTCCCGTGTCACCTTACCACCGCGATTTTTAATTTCCTCACAAGTGGCATAAATATCATCGACACCCAGGGCAATGTGACCGTAAGCATTACCCAAATCGTATTTTTCCACACCCCAGTTATAAGTTAGTTCTATGACGGAATTGTCGCTTTCATCGCCGTAGCCAATAAAAGCCAAGGTAAACTCTCCACCTGGATAATCTTTTTTCCGCAGTAATTTCATTCCCAGGAGATCGCAGTAAAATTTCAAAGACTCTTCCAGGTTACCTACCCGCAGCATTGTGTGTAGTAAGCGCATAATTATTTCCTGATTTGTTCTCTCTTACTGATTTTAATAGGGACTGGGGAATGGGAGATAAGGGGGATGAGGCAGAAAAATTTTATTACTAACCACAGTCTTCCCTCTGCACCCTGCTTTTCCCCCACTCCCAACTCCCAACTCCCAACTCCCAACTCCCAACTCCCTTACAGAAAGTTGACCTCGTCAGTGGAAATCTTGTTTAATCTCAGGCTACATAGTCACTTAACCGCCTATGCTAACGATTGGGGTAAGCGACTGGAATGTATGCCATCAACGTTAGGAATGCACTCTTGCAAAAGACACAAAGGACAAAAAACAAATGAGTAACTACTTAGATACTGCCATTGAGGCGATTGTTGCCCGCGAAATTCTTGACTCGCGTGGTAGACCAACAGTGGAAGCCGAAGTGCATTTAGCTAACGGTACTGTGGGTTTAGCACAGGTTCCCAGTGGTGCATCTACAGGTACTTTTGAGGCGCATGAACTCCGGGATGGTGATAAAGGCCGTTATGGGGGTAAAGGGGTTCTCAAGGCGGTGCAAAACGTGAATGAGTTACTTGCTCCGAAGTTATTAGACTTGGATGTCCTCAACCAAGAACTGTTAGACCGGACAATGATTGCTGTGGATGGTTCGGCGAATAAATCCAATTTGGGTGCAAATGCCATCTTGGCGGTTTCCTTAGCAGCAGCTAAAGCCGGTGCTGAATCTTTGAATATTCCCCTGTATCGCTATTTGGGTGGCCCGTTAGCGAATTTGTTGCCTGTACCGTTGATGAATGTAATTAACGGTGGCGCTCACGCAGCCAACAACGTGGATTTCCAAGAGTTTATGATTGTCCCCATTGGTGCGCCTTCTTTTAAAGAAGCGTTGCGCTGGGGTGCAGAAGTATTTGCTACCTTGAGTAAGGTATTGGATGAAAAGGGTTTATTAACTGGTGTGGGCGATGAAGGTGGTTTTGCCCCTAACCTAGAGTCCAATCAGGTGGCGTTGGAATTACTCGTAGCTGCCATTAAGCAAGCTGGTTACAAGCCAGGAGAACAAGTAGCTTTGGCCCTGGATGTGGCGGCGAGTGAATTTTACAAGAATGGGCAGTATGTCTATGATGGTAAACCCCACGCTCCTGCGGAATTTATTGATTACCTGGGTCAATTAGTTGATCAATACCCCATTGTGTCCATTGAAGATGGGTTACATGAGGAAGATTGGCAGAGTTGGCAATTACTTACCCAAAAGTTAGGCTCCCGTGTGCAGTTGGTGGGAGATGATTTGTTTGTGACCAATGCTACCCGCTTGCAAAAAGGCATCGAGCAAAAAGCCGGTAACTCAATTTTGATTAAACTCAATCAAATTGGTTCCCTCACTGAAACCTTAGAAACCATTGATTTAGCCACCCGCAATGGTTTCCGGTCAGTAATTAGCCATCGTTCTGGGGAAACCGAAGACACCACTATCGCCGATTTAGCCGTAGCCACCCGCGCCGGTCAAATCAAAACAGGTTCCCTCTGTCGCAGCGAACGAGTAGCGAAATACAACCGCTTGCTACGCATTGAGGATGAATTAGGCGATCGCGCCATTTATGCTGGTGTTGTAGGTTTAGGGCCTAAGTAGAGGCAGGGGTGCAGGGGGGAAGTTTTTTGCCAATTCCCAAGCCCAAATCCCCAGTCCCGGATTAGGGATAAAATCCTAATTTGGGCAACCCCAAGGTTTCCTCCCAACCCATCATTAGATTTAAACATTGAATTGCTTGACCCGCCTGTCCTTTGATCAAGTTGTCGATAACTGACATCACAATCACTCGGCCAGTGCGCGGGTCAACTTCTACACCAATGAAACAAAGGTTGCTGCCACAAGCCCACTTTGTTTGGGGATAAATGCCACTTTCGCATACTTTTACCCAGGGTGCGTTGCGATAAAAGGCTGTGTAAATTGTCGTCAAGTCATCTCGCACTAGTCCGGGATCGCGGAGTGTGGCATATACTGTAGCCAAAATCCCGCGCACCATTGGGATGAGGTGGGGCGTAAATTGCACTGTGACTTCGTGACCGGCTAAATCACTACAAATCTGCTCAATTTCCGGGGTATGGCGGTGACGAGCGACACCATAAGCTCCTAATGAGTTATCTGCTTCGGCTAGTAACAAGTTAATTTTGCCTTGCCGTCCGCCGCCGGATGTGCCAGACTTGGCGTCAATAATGGCGGTTTCGGGAACGATTAAGCCTTGCTTTAAAAGTGGTGAAAGTGCTAACAAGCTGGCAGTGGGGTAGCAACCAGGACAGCCAACTAGCTGGGCTTCGGCAATGCGATCGCGATAAAGTTCTGGTAAACCATATACTGCTGTGGCGGCAGTTGTCTGATCGCTTCTTTGTGTGCCATACCAATTGGTGTAAGTTACCAAATCACTGAATCGATAGTCTGCACTCAAATCTAAGACTTTACAGCCTTTTTCTAATAATTTTGGGGCAATTTGGCAAGCCAGACCATTTGGTAGAGAAAGAAATACTACTTCACAGCGGTGAGCAATCACCTCTGGCTCTACTGCCTCGATTGGCAAATTAACTAAATGAGCCAGATGGGGGTAGAGGTCTGCAAAGGATTTTCCTGCACTGCTCTCACCCCCTAAATACACTAGTTCGAGTTCTGGATGCTCCATCAGTAATCTTACTAGTTGCACCCCGCCATAGCCTGACGCGCCAACAATCCCAACTGGTACGCGTCTCAAATTACCCATGATGATGAAATCCTTATCCGCTTTTGGTTAATCTTTAGTTGTCTGTTATGAAGAATATACCGAAAACCCCGGAGCCTCAGGCAGTAAGCTGATGTTCACTGTTGTTTATACCGGAGAGTGTCAATGTTAGTCTACTTCTATGCTGCATAAACGAGCTACAATCTAAAAGAAGAAATTGTTAAAAAAGTTTACTTTCTGGTAGCTGGAAATTTTCTGTGTCAAACCCTAAGCCTACGCGGCAGTCTCACTCTACTCCCTTCAATGGGGAAGACACCCCCACGGGTGTGGCTCCTCAAGCAGGGGAAAACACTGATACATCTACTTCGTCAACCCCTGCCTTTAAGTTTGATGCCATTGATGCTGCTTTGGCAGACTTAAAAGCAGGTCGCGTCATTGTGGTAGTAGATGATGAAAATCGAGAAAATGAAGGCGATTTAATCTGTGCTGCCCAATTTGCGACACCAGATATGATTAATTTCATGGCGGTGGAAGCACGAGGGTTAATTTGTTTAGCGATGACAGGCGATCGCTTGGATGAATTAGACTTGCCTTTAATGGTGACGAATCTCACAGATACTAACCAAACAGCTTTTACTGTCAGTATTGACGCTGGCCCTGAATTGGGTGTTTCTACTGGCATTTCCGCCGAAGACCGCGCCCGCACGATTCAAGTTACCCTCAATCCAGCGACAAAACCTACAGATTTACGTCGTCCTGGTCATATTTTCCCGATTCGTGCCAAATTGGGCGGTGTACTCAAACGCGCCGGACATACAGAAGCGGCTGTTGATTTATCTCGATTAGCAGGGCTATATCCAGCCGGGGTAATTTGTGAAATTCAAAACCCTAATGGTTCAATGGCGCGGTTGCCCCAGTTAATAGAATATGCTCAACATCACAATCTCAAAATTATTAGTATTGCGGACTTAATTAGTTATCGTCTGCAACATGATCGCTTGGTATATCGTGAAGTAGTCACCAAGCTACCTAGTCAGTTCGGTCTGTTTGATATTTATGCCTATCGCCATACTCTGGATAATACAGAACACGTTGCTATTGTCAAGGGTGATCCGGCTAATTTTAAAGATGAACCTGTGATGGTGCGGATGCACTCGGAATGTTTAACTGGTGACGCTTTGGGTTCATTACGCTGCGACTGTCGAATGCAGCTACAAGCAGCATTAAAAATGATTGAAGCGGCTGGTCAAGGGGTCGTAGTTTATCTGCGTCAAGAAGGGCGGGGAATCGGCTTAATTAATAAACTCAAAGCCTATTCTTTACAGGATATGGGACTGGATACAGTCGAAGCCAACGAGCGTTTAGGATTTCCGGCGGACTTGCGTGATTATGGTATGGGAGCGCAAATGCTCATGGATTTGGGTGTGCAAAAGATTCGCCTGATTACTAATAATCCGCGTAAAATTGCTGGACTCAAGGGTTACGGGTTGGAAGTCGTTGACCGCTTACCGTTGTTGATTGAAGCTAACGACTACAATTCCTATTATTTGGCAACCAAAGCCCAAAAGCTGGGTCATATGCTGTTACAGACTTACTTAGTGACAGTAGCAATTAACTGGCAAGATGACCCGGAATTAGTCACTCAGCGCTATGAACGCTTAGATAAATTACGGCATTTAGCCAAAAATAATCATTTATTATTACAAGAAGAAGCTCGTCCGTTAGGGTTGGCATTGTTTGCTCAAACATCTTTAACAGTACACTTGGGTTTTGATCAAGCAAATGTGGCTGATAGTGATTGGTATCAGCAAAATGGTCATCCTTATCTGCAAGCAATTTTCCATATCTTAGATCATCTGACAAGTTTGTCCTATGTCGAGAAGTTAGAATTTCTGATTTCTCCTGGTAGCGATCCTTTAAGTAACTTGCAAGTTAACCTAGATCGGCAGACCTTCTCTATGGATACTCTACCTTCGACGATATGCGATCGCTTGGAAACTCAGCAGATTTATAGTTTTACTAGAGGCGCTTAGGCTAGAGGCTAGAAAATTTGGGATTTGTGTTACCGAAGCAGATGCAGAACAAGTTGTTTTAACTTGCAATCTCATCCAAATCCAAATCCAAAATTGTTTGACTTTTAATTATTGGCTTGATAACTGGGAGTTACCTGACGATAGGTATGCAGTAAGCGCAGAAACTTTTCCCCATCAAAACTTACAGGGTCGATTTTTTGACCAGAACGGTCTACGGCTCTATGGGTAGTGATGCGATAGTCTGGAACTTGACTTTGAGCAATTAACCAAGCTAAAGAGTTGTATTGAGCCTCTGTATAACCACTATGAGATGTGAGGAAATTATTTCCCCGTCCGTCTGGTGGTGTTTCCAAAGAAACATGATAAGCAAAATTATTGACAGACGAAGCTAAGTTGGGATTAGTTGTCACAGTTTCTACGCCGTTAGGACTTTCAAACACTGAGTTAGCTGCTCCATAAGCTCGCTTATCTGGAGGGACTAAATAAACCACAGTTCCATCTAGTTTGATTAAAGCGTGATAACTTGCCTGTACACTTTCATCTTCATTGGGTGTCTGAAAGAAATTAATGACACTGGAAGCAGCAGCAGCAGTTTCATGGAGAACAACAATTGCTTGATTGTTCACAGGTAAATTATTAGCATCTCGCGTATAACGTTCGCCATAATTGCTGGGGTGTACCAAGGCTATTTCATATCGAGGTTTGTACCTAACAAAAGCTTCAGTAGTTTGATATCGACCAGTCGGTTGATTGGTTTTAGCTGAAGATTGCTGCAAATTTTCGGGAAATTTATCCTCTTGGTTTTCGGTTGATTGTAATTTTGCTTGTGGATATTGACTCCAGTCTGTAGTAATGTCTGAACTGTCTGTACGGGAATTTATTGTATTGCTTTGTAATTGTGTGACTCTTCCCAGCCACAACGCCGTAATCACAGCGACAAACATCAGCGAAATAAGTAGTACTCTAGTTGCCCAATCTGTAAACCTCATTTTGGTAATTTATAATTAATTTTGATAATTTAAGCTCTATTATTGCTGGTACGAATAATCCAATAACTAATTGCTAAAGCTAAAATTGCCACTCCTAGTCCAATGATATCAAGCCCTCTAACTTTTTCCAAATCAAGAATAATAATTTTCCGGGCAACCGCAATTAAGGAAGTAACAATTACTAATTCAACTTGAACTACGTGTTTACGGAGATAGGCTGTGATATTTTCTAATATTTCTAAGGCAATTAAAATATTTAAAAATAATCCAAAAATCGTAAATAATACTTGATTAAAGTTGCCATATTTACGAGTAAATAATTCATTAATTAGATAAACTCCTAGATCAAAAATTGCGGCGACAATTACCACTACCATTGCCAGGGATAATATTTTAGAGACAAGCACTTCGATATTTTCTATCACATGCAAAAATTTTTCGTCTCTAGCCAGATTCCTAATTTTTCTAAATAGTTGTCTCATATCAGTTATTTGGTATCAACTGTAAAAATAGACAGGGAATTACCAGGAATGCAATCAGTGTAGAGGCACATAATCCGAAAATAATTGCCATACACAAGGGAAACCATATGGGTTCACTAATTGCTAAGGATTCTTCAAAGATTTCATCATTCTTGATTTATTGCGAACTCAGGTATTTTATATTATTTGAGTGCTTCAGACTCAATTTAAGTCAATTTTTCTATTTTTTGCTCAAAAAAGCTCACAACTTCCAGTCTGTGGCTATATGAATAAAGCCCACCTGGGTGGGCTACAAGATTTGGTAACCTATGCGAGAGGATAAATAATTTAATCTACAACAGAGTAATGTGAGCCTTGTCGTTCATATTGTCCCATGAGTAAATCTGCATTGACTGGGAATAACTGTAGCGCACAAGCTTTTAATTCTGGTTGCAGGGAATCAGGACAAGATTCGGGATGACTCAGGGCGTTAGCTTCGGCATGATTCGCCCAAAGTGACCAGGAGCGATAAGCCTAACGGCATAGCTAGAGCCTCCGGAACGCTACCGCGGTAAGCGCAGCTATGCCCGCTAGGGCTTTACGCTTACCGCGCAGCGTGCGGTTTACGCAATCGCCTTTGTAATTTTAGCAGGAAACTTGGCTTGCCCCCGACGCGATCGCCTTGTGCATTCTCCATTTATAAAACTCGTGAAAAAATATCTAAAGGCATCAGTGCATTATGATAAAGCAAGCAGCGATAAATTCTCATCTTTATAAAACAATTTAATCGTGTCAAAATTCCGACGCAGCAAATTTTCAACTTGCGATGTCGAACAGTTTCCAAGGCGAAGCCAAATAACTTTCGGTGGATTTCCAAATACTAAGCTCAGGTCGTGCATATCAGCGTCTTTCGAGACAATCATCAAATCATTGTCTTTTGCATAATCCCAAACGATTGGATCGATTGTTGCTTTCATTCCTACATCTCGGACGTGAAGTGAGTTTGGGAAAAGATCACTTAAACGATTCGGCAACTTGGGCGATAAGTTTTCATCAAACAGTAATTTCATGAGGATAATGGAGCGGTCATAAATCGCCGTTCACGATCAGCAGCATAAGCAATGCAGGCTTTTAAATCTTCTCGCGTCAGATCAGGAAAATCGTCGAGAATTTCTGCTTCGGTCATCTCGGAAGCTAGGTACTCAAGCACTTCATAAACCGTAATTCGCAAGCCACGGACGCAAGGCTTACCACCGCGTTTATTAGGTTCGATCGTGATGTGGTTTCGGTAGTCCATAGATTATCCTCAAAAATAAAAATAAATTTATTGGAATATTAGCCCCATTCGCTCCCTGCATCCCACAAATTTTGTATTTCCTGTCTATAAAAATCATACCAGTATCCATAATTTGTCCGTACGGCATAGCTAGAGCCTCCGGCACGCTACCGCTAATTGGTTATCAATAATACCCAAAGTAGGCGCATCACGGGGATGAATTTCCATAAAAGGTTCCGGGTGCATGTTGCGGATTTTCTCAATGCGATCAGTGCATGTTTGTGTATGCGAATGACCGTAAAGTTGCCCAGTAGCCAATACAAAAGAAAAATCAGGATCAGGTGGTTCGTCCAACCCTTTGGAACGGCTAAAGTGAGGAGCGACAAGTAAGTAACCTTTGCATCTCCAATCCATATCTTTTGTCAGTCCGCTCCAAGCGGGTTGTTAAACCTTGCCTCACTAGTCGCTTCCAACGGGGATTTCATCTTTATTGCTATCCACCTTGCTTGGAACGGATTTCAAATTCAGAACGCGCACGTGAGCAATATCCTGTTTTGGGATATCCCAACATGGGATATTACACTTTCTTCCATTGAAGGAGGAAAGCATGACTTCATCCATATTCACGGAACAGTATGGGCGTTTCCGGGAGTTACTTGTACAGTACCGCCAAATACGAGCCATCACACAAGCACAACTCGCAGACGTTCTAAACCGTCCGCAATCTTTTGTTTCCAAATATGAGAGTGGTGAGCGTAGGCTCGATCTTATCGAGTTTTTGGAAATTTCAATAGCTCTCCAGTTTGATCCCTGTGAGCTGATAAGAACAATTCTTAGTGAAACATTGCCTGAACCAACCATTATGGATGAGTGGAAAGTAACTGCTGATGAAATGACAATTCTGTTGCAAGAGAACCCAAGTCTCAGGGGTATGCTTTTTGGCTATGTAGCAGAATTAAAATTAAGAGAGTTAATTTCTGCTTTCCCTGGGATAGGGTCAATGAAGAAGTTTGATGATCATGATAGAAAGAAAAAGGGCGATTTACATATCATTTACCATCATCGAGTTTTTAGCGTTGAATCCAAATCTCTGCAAACAA
Source organism: Anabaena sp. CCY 9613 (assembly GCF_963920895.1). Classification (NCBI taxonomy): domain Bacteria; kingdom Bacillati; phylum Cyanobacteriota; class Cyanophyceae; order Nostocales; family Nostocaceae; genus Anabaena; species Anabaena sp. CCY 9613. Next base: position 53,227 of record NZ_CAWUDE010000006.1, on the reverse strand, counting down.
GTCAGATTAAATTTGATGAAAAAACTCAACTTTGGTCTGGCAAAGCTCAAGTAGACGCTAGTGATAGCAGAATTGTAACTCTTCCAAGTGGTAAACAATTGAAAACGACACTCCTACTACGAGGAGAATTTGACATCTTAGCTGTTAACTGTTACGAGTTCAATAAAACTTGGCAGTTCCAGTTTGCCAGGAATAAAGATTTGCCGTTTTCTTCATACAGAAAATATACTCCTGAAGAGCAGTCAGCTTTAATTTCAAGCTTAATACCAGTTACTTGGCCTCCACAACCACCTTTCTACAGCGATCTTAAGCTTCTGTTAGATGAAATGTTAGAGTCTGGAGAAGGTTCTGATCCTTCAGAAATCGGGCTGGAGTAAATGTGTGATTTCTTATTTCTTAACGAAAACAAGAAAGTATGAATGATTTTTTCTTGCATGTACTTGTTTTTTCAATCTGCTGACTGAAGGCTTATTGGCTCTTAACACAACAAATAAGTCTTTTGAATAAAAGCCTTTTCTTTCGTATTCGTTGATAATTTCAACATGAGTTAGCCACTGTTTACCAGCACTTACTTCATCTTGACACTTGACTATAAGCACTCCGTTCTTTTTCAAGACTCTAAAAGCTTCCCTACCAGCTTTAAAGTACATATCAGTAACCGCTGCGTGCCACTTCTTTGTACCAACGTTATCAGTGTCATCGTTGACCTCATAACCATTAGAGTAAGCATCTGAAAATGCTGAGTGTGTTCCTGAACCAGCTTTCAGTGATCCTTCTTTCCGATAGAACCCTTCCATGTAGGGAGGATCTAAAACTACACAGTCAATTGACACAGCTTCATAAGGTAACTTACGACAGTCTATCCCTGTTGATATGTCAGTAGGTAAAACCTTATATTTGCCCTCTGGGACGTTGCGCCAAAAAACCCCCTTCCCCCAAGTTACATCTGCAACAATTGCCCCTTCAGGAACATGTAACTTAAGGATTTCAGGAAATACATCAGCATTGCCCGCCATATAGGCAGACATGACAAGATTTGAAGTGGATTCACCTCCTTGCTTTCGCTTTTTAACGGAATCCCCTTCATGAGCGGAGTTAAGTGACAAAATAGACGGCTGTATGTACTGCATAGACAAATGATATCCTATTTTGGGATATTCTCCAAGCAGTTCCGAGTCTAATTTTGCTTGCGTCTCACCTTCCAGGCAACCATCTTGTGCAATTACCTCAACCAGTCCTCGGAGTCCAGCTAACTATTTATTATGCGGAAACTTTCCGTTAACGGCAAAACGTGGCGGCTGTAGATACTTTGGCGACTACACAGGTAGCTTTTGTCCGTCCGCTGCCGTGACGTGTTAGGATGCTGGCTGCGACTAAAGTTCAAGCTAACGCCCTATTACTTCACTTAGTGCCTCTTGTATAACTTCATCACTGACACCGTGTCGCTTTAGGCTTGCAATCAATGCAGATACCGTATCACCTTCTAAACGCTCCAAATCAACCCGCAACCCTTGACCAATATAAGCACGTACTAGAGGTTGATATCCAGAAAAACCAAGCAATGGTGCAACTCGCTTCAAATCCTCAATTACATCTTCGGGCATCCGAATAGTGATCGTCGTCATAGGGCGATTCCTATCCAACCGTTTTCTCAACGCCTCAGCTTTCATGATATTCGCGTTCCTTGCGTGTCGCTTTACGAGATGAAATGATCCGAATGATGTCGTTTTCGCGCTCAATGAAAACAACGTACAGCAAGTTCCAACGTCGATCTAAACCTATAACAGCATCTCGCGCCTCATCGTTACGACTGGCATCAACGACCACAAGTAGTGGGTCGAAGAAGACTTCTGCGGCTTGCTAAAACGTAACGCCGTCATGATTTATTGGGTTGATTCTGGCTTTTTCGTCATTCCAGACAAAAGTGATGCCATTGAGAACGAAATGCACATCCATACCTCTAGTGTAGGCAGAACGTATTTACATTGTCAATACATTTCAGTGCTGTAGCCGGATTGTTAGCCTGTTTTTGATGGACATTAAGTTAACGATCAACGGGCAAATCCCACCTCGGATAAAGCCGATTAAACCTTTCACGCTGCTGCTTGAGGTCGACTTGCGGTAAACACTGATCTACAAGATCAAACGTTTCCTCCACAAGTCGTCGCAACTCATGGGTTCCACTTGCAGCATCAGATTGAAAAACGCGCTCCAACCGGGTAAAAAACTCAGGCGGCTTAATGCTCATTTCTTCAACAAAGTAACGTGTCCATTTGAAACCGGGATGATAAACACGATTTAGCGCGAACAGCATATTGAGAAGCCATCGTGTGATGGCGCAGTTGTTTTCGTACAGCATCGGGATCTCAAGGCGATTGGTTAGAATGTGTTGCCCATCAAACGGACGAAACTTCAGATGCTTCTGAACCATCGCAACAGCGAGTTCTTCAGGATAATGATAAAGCCGATCTTGCCAATGTTTGATGAGGTCTTCGCCATAAAGAACAATAGCCCGTTGAAGATTAGACGCTGACGCTTGCTTCTCAAACAACAGCCCGTTTTGCGCCACATCGTAATGTTCAACAACATCAGTCACGATGCTGTCCATTGTATTTCGCGCCCAATGCCCCGCTTCGACTTTCATATCGTATAGGTAGAACTGCTCCAACCATGCTTGTTTCGCTTCTCCATAAGGCTCAATTTCCCACCCTTTAACACCAACCCTTTGCGCTGTGGCTCGTAACTCTTCTACGGACGGCAATTGTGACCAGATGAAGCCTAATTCAAGATCAGAATACTGGTCTGAAATTCCTAATGCTGCCGAGCCAAATACAAAACACGCTTCAACTTCAGGATTCGCTGTGAAAGCAGGAGCGATTTTGTGAGCTAATGAAATTCGCCATGCGCTGTGTTCAGTCATGTTGAGGATTACAAGTTCTTCTGCTGAAACAATGTAGCGCACAGCAGGCTAACGACCAAGCTCACCGAATGTAGTTAACCTTTGTAACTCAATTGAATATATTCGGACATTCCGGTGCAACAACTTGTTAGACCTTACTCGACAACAGAGTAATGAGAGACTTGTGTTTCCTGTTTTTCCACTAATAATGTACTTATGGGAATCAGCTGTACTGCACAAGCTTTTAATTCTGGTTGCAGAGAATCAGGACAAGATTCGGGATGAGTCAGGGCGTTAGCTTCAGTATGATCAGCCCAAAGTGCGCCCCAGTGCATGGGGACAAATACTGTACCAGGAGCGATCGCTCTGGTAATTTTAGCAGGAAACTTGGCTTGACCCCAACCTCGATTCTGCTACCAATGTTCTACTATCAATTCATTTACATAATCAAAATCAGTATTATCAGTCACTAATACCCAACCCTGTTCTAAGCACTGAGCAGCAATCCATACATCGTTCATTGGAATTGGCCGCCCCTTGCGCTTCAATGCCAAGCGGATTTGGGCATACATTGTTGCTGTTTCTCTCCCTAATGGCAAAATTCTACAAACTGATATGAACTCCAGATAGCGGGGCAAGTTTTGTAGCGGACGAGTTGAGTTTTCTGCACCAAATAACAACTCTCCAACAACAATCATTGGAGAATTACTTCTGGTAAGGCCAATGCCCTTTCAGTAATTGTCGCGTCTCCATTCAAAAAACGAACCGCAGCAGAGGTATCAAGTGCAATCTCACCACTCATTCAAATCCACCTGCCGACATTCTGCCGTGATTGTTTGCTGTAGCTCTTCTGCCTCTGAATCACTTAAAATTCCTACAAATTTTGCCAGAGGATGGTTTTTGCGTATAGCTTTAACCCGATGTAAAAAATCCAGTACTGTTTGTACTAAATCATCGGGAGCCTGTTCGAGTTCCTGAATCAATTGCTCACGGTTTGTCATATGTTCAACGTTTCCGAGCAGAATGAGATATCTAGCCTTAGTATACCTATCGTTAGCTTGGCAATTTACTCGACAACAGAGTAATGAGAGACTTGTGTTTCCTGTTTTTCCACTAATAATGTACTTATGGGAATCAGCTGTACTGCACAAGCTTTTAATTCTGGTTGCAGAGAATCAGGACAAGATTCGGGATGAGTCAGGGCGTTAGCTTCGGCATGATTAGCCCAAAGTGCGCCCCAATGCATAGGGACAAACACTGTACCAGGTGCGATCGCTCTGGTAATTTTAGCAGGAAACTTAGCTTGCCCTCGACGCGATCGCACTTCCACTAATTGGTTATCAATAATACCAAACGCCGCTGCATCACGGGGATGAATTTCGATAAAAGGTTCCGGGTGCATTTTACGTATTTTCTCAATGCGACCAGTGCGTGTTTGTGTATGCCAATGTCCGTAAAGTCGCCCAGTAGTCAGGACAAAAGGAAAATCTGGATCAGGTGGTTCAGCCAAACCTTTAGAATAATAAGCCCCAAATCGCGCCCGACCATCAGGGGTATGAAAACGTAAATCTGTATATAGCCGCTTAGATTCCCCACTCCCTCTTTGAGGATGAGGCCATTGTGTGGGCCCTTGAATCTGCAATTGTTCATGACTGATACCAGACATATCGCAGGGGCGATCGCTCGTTAATTGCACGAACTCGGCGTAAACTTGAGATGAGTTAGTAAAGGCAAATTCTTTTTCAAAACCTAATCTGCGTCCTACTTCGGCAAAAATTTCCCAATCGGCTTTTGCTTGTCTGGGTGGTTCACGGAATGCTTGACACAAGGTGACTGTTCTTTCCGAATTGGTCATTACGCCTGTTTTTTCACCCCATTGAGCAGCCGGTAAGAGAACATGGGCGTAAGCAGAGGTTTCTGTAGGGTAATATGCGTCTTGGTAAATTGTCAAAGGCGATCGCAATAATGCTTTTTTCGTTCTTTCTAAATCTGGCATACTCACAGCCGGATTTGTGGCTGCAATCCAAAGTAAACCTACAACGTCATTTTCCAAACCAGTAATCATATCCCAGGCCGTTAAACCGGGATGCGGTGAAATTTGCCCTCTTGGTAATCCCCAAAAATCTTCCACTTCAGTGCGGTGTTGGGGATTTTTCACTAATCGGTAACCAGGTAATAAATGTGATAATCCCCCGGCTTCTCTACCTCCCATTGCATTGGGTTGACCTGTAAGAGAAAATGGCCCTGCGCCCGGTTTGCCAATTTGTGCGGTCATCAAGTGTAGATTAATGATACTTCTGACCTTGGCTGTCCCTTCACTGGATTGATTTACACCCATTGACCATAAAGAAAGCACCCGTTGAGATTCACCCCAGTACTTAGCGGCTGTTTCTAAATCTGCAATACTGATCCCACATTGATTTGCTACAACTTCTGGGGAATAATGACGAATTACTTCCGCATATTCAGAAAAATTACTGGTGCAATCATCAATAAAACTTACATCAATGAGTTGCCAACGCATCAATAAATGAGCAATACCATTTAATAAATCAATATCTGTACCAGGACGAATAGCTAAATGTAAATCGGCTGATTCTGCGGTGGGTGTCCGCCGGGGATCAACCACAATCATTTTGACTTTGCGATTTTTTTTATGAGATTTCGCCAATCTATTAAATACAATTGGGTGACATTCCGCCGTATTCGTCCCAATTAAAAATGCACAATCTGTGATTTCTAAATCTTCATAACAGCAGGGAGGGCCATCAGCACCGAAGCTTTGAATGTACCCAGCCACAGCACTAGACATACATAACCGTGAGTTGGCATCAAAATTATTAGTACCCAGACATCCTTTGAGTAGTTTTTGAGCAATATAGTAATCTTCAGTTTGGAACTGACCAGAACCATACATGCAAATAGCTTCTGGCCCTTGGGTATGGCGGACTGTTTGGATGCGCTGGGTAATCAAATTAAAAGCTTCATCCCAACTTACCCGGCGAAACTCCTCATCTAAAGAGTCTCGCACCATTGGGTAATGTAATCTATTTTTATCTAAAGATTCTGCGATCGTTGCACCCTTAACACACACCATCCCCTGACTTGATGGGTGGGCTTTATCACCCCGCACCCGCCAAATTGGATTTCCTTGACTATCTCGATTAGTCGCTTTTGCTGGTTGCGCTGGTGGTGAAACCTCTAATCCACAGCCAACACCGCAGTAGGGACATAGGGTTTTGGTAAATTCACTCATGGCAATTAATGGGGAGTAGGGAGTAGGGAGTGGGGAATAGAAGAGGATAAGGGGACTAGGAACAGGCGAGAAAAATTCCCCCTGTCCTCTGCTCCCTGCTCCCCTGCTTCTTCTTCCTCATCTCTCCCTAATTGGGAATTGTTCTGGTGCTATATCTGTTGCTATATCTGGTGCTTCGCCTTCGTGGTGTTCAGCAAATGAGCCTTTGGGTTCTTTCAGTAAGAAGGCACAAAGGAAGGTGACAATTAAGGCGGTCACACCGAGGGTTTGGAAGAAGATGCGATTACCAATGTCGCCTGATGGTAACAAGCTATACATTGTTAGATAAGCGACTGCGCCGACGTTACCGTAAGCACCAACGTTACCAGCTATTTGTCCAGTAATGCGCCGCTTAACTAAGGGGACGATCGCATAGGTGGAACCTTCGCCGGCTTGGACGAAAAATGAACAAGTCATGGTCAGGACAATTGCTAAAGGTAGCCACCAATTACTACTTACACCACTCATGATTAAATAAGCAATACCCATACCACCTGTGAGTACGGTCATTGTCCATTTGCGACTACCGACTGTATCAGAAACCCAACCACCACCGGGACGGGCAAATAAGTTCATGAAGGCAAAACTAGCGGCAATCATGCCGGCTAAAACTTTGCTAAGGGTAAAGGTGGACTCGAAAAATGCCGGCAACATGGAAACTACTGCTAGTTCTGAACCAAAGTTGACAAAGTAAGTTAATTCTAAAATTGCTACTTGGGAAAATTCATAGCGGTCTTGGGGAGAATAATGTTTTTTCCCCATCATCAAATCTTGGTTGACATGCCAGCATTTATATGCTTGAAATGCGTACAAACCAACTAATAACAAGTAGACGATGAATAATTGAGTTTGATTGAGTAAACCAATTTGAGCGATGCGCCAAGCTAGTACGCCTAAGATGCCAACTAAAGGAATATTACTCAACATCAACAGCCAAAAGCTTCTTTTACTGGTGACTTCTATACCCCCGTGGCGGGAGGGGCGCTGATAAACTTTGCCGGATGGTGTATCTTGGACGTTGAAAAAATAAATCGCTCCGTAGATGGCGGCGATGATACCAGTTAAGGCGATCGCTAGTCGCCAGTTAAGTTGACCGGCTGTAAAAATCGTTGCTGCTGTGGCGAGTGTGGGTAAGGTAAAGGCGGCGGCGGCTGAACCAAAATTTCCCCAACCACCATATATTCCTTCGGCGATGCCAATTTCTTTGGGAGGGAACCATTCAGCAACCATGCGGATACCAATCACAAAACCAGCACCAACGATACTCAAGGCGAGGCGGCTGATGACTAATTGGCTGAAGTTTTGGGCGAATGCAAAGGCGAGACAGGGTATCGCTGCATACATGAGTAGCAGTGAATAGGTGATGCGTGGCCCGTATTTATCTAATACCATACCAATGATGATGCGGGCTGGTACTGTGAGGGCGACGTTACAAATGGCGATGGTTCTAACTTGGGCTACGGTTAAGTTGAGGGCTTCTTGGATAGCTGTTTGAAATGGGGCAAAGTTAAACCACACTACAAATGAAAGGAAGAATGCAAACCACGTCAGATGTAGTATGCGGTAGCGACCGTTGAATGAAAGTAATCCTGAAAGCATTTAATATTCCTTTGTCAAAATTTGCGAATTACGAATTGCGTACAGCCTGGCGGCATCCGGAGGCTCTATTACGAATTATTCTGCGTGGGCGCATCGGCGATAGAGGAAGTCTAGGGCGTAGTTCCGCAGGTTGTAGTATTCCGGGTCTTCCATGATTTGGCGACGATTGCGGGGACGGGAGAAGGGTATATTTAGGACTTCGCCGATGTTGGCGGCTGGGCCATTGGTCATCATGACGAGTCTGTCTGCTAAAAATAGGGCTTCGTCAATGTCATGGGTAATCATTAAAACGGTGACTTGATGGTCTTGCCAGATTTGCAGTAGTTCTTCTTGCAATTCTTCTTTGGTGATGGCATCTAAAGCACCGAAGGGTTCATCTAAAATCAATACTTGGGGACGAATAGATAAAGCTCGGGCGATCGCCACTCGTTGTTTCATTCCACCGGAAATCTGTCCAGGTTTTTTGTCTGTGGCTTCTGTTAGTCCTACCATTGCTAGGTGTTCTCTAGCGATCGCTCTTTTTTCGGCTTTGGTTTTGTGGGGAAATACTGAATCTATAGCTAGATAAACGTTGTCAAATACACTCAGCCACGGCAGCAAGCAATAATTTTGAAATACCATCATCCGGTCTGGTCCGGGTTCAGTAATGGGTTTATCTTGCAATAGCACGACTCCATCGGTGGGGGTGTTGAAGCCGGAAATCATGTTGAGTAGAGTTGATTTACCACAGCCTGAGTGACCAATAATGCAGACAAATTCACCTTCGCGGACTTTGAGGTCAACGCCATCGATTACGGTGTAAGGGCCTTCAGCGGTTGGGTAAATTTTGCTGACACCTTCGATGACTAAAAAGTTATCTTTTTGTTGGTTTTGGAGTTCGTTTGTTTGGGTGCTTTTGTTTACTAATTGCATGGTTTATGTTTTGGTAATAAGTATTTTGATAAATGAACCACAGAGACACAGAGAAATTAGGATTAGAGAGGTTTTTTACAAGTTTCTTCAACTCCTCTGCGCCTCTGCGCCTCTGCGTGAGATTAAATCAACACCTCTTCAATGCGAACCTGCCGTTTAATTTCCAAACTATTAAGATACTCAATTGGATCAGAAGAATTAAACACTTTCCCATCAAATAAATGAATCGGATCATCCCAACCGATATCCAACAAACCCAAATCTCTCGCCGCCGCGCCAAAGACATCTGCACGACAAACTCGTTCAATAACTTCTACCCAATTTTTCGGAAATGGCACTAAATCCCAACGTGCTAATTGAGTTACCATCCACAAAAGTTCTGTACGGTTAGGATAGTTGGTTTTATTCAGATAAAACTGGTTATATCCCGTGAGTTCCTGGGGTTCAGTACCATCGCCGCGATTATAAGGGTCGATGAAACCAGGACGAACATATACCGGATTTACATCCAGATATTCAGGACGGCAAATTATCTCTAAAATTTCTTCGCGGTTGCGAAATTCATCACAGTATTGGCAAGCTTCTAATAATGCTTTAACTAAAGCAAGATAAGTTTCTGGGTACTTTTGCGCCCAATCTTCCCGCACTCCTAAAACTTTTTTCGGCTGTCCTGACCAAATTTCTAAAGCAGTAGCCGCAACAAAGCCGAAGCCTTCATGCACAGCCATGTAATTCCAAGGTTCACCTGCACAATAACCATCAATGTTACCGGCTTTGAGTTGAGAAACCATTTCCATTGGGGGAATCACACTCAAGCTGATATCTTGATCAGGATTTATGCCGCCAGCTGCTAACCAATAACGCAGAATTAAGTTCTGCATGGATGTGGGATGACTGACTCCTAGAGTGAGAACTTGATCGGGATATTCATTAATTACTGCCTTTAAGTCAGCTGGGTTTCTGACGCCTTGGTTGTATAATTTTTTGCTTAAAGTTATGGCGTTAGCGTTGCGGGAAAGATTTAAGGCATTCACTATACAAATCGGTGTTTTTCCACCAGCACCTAATGTCATAGCTAAGGGCATTCCCGCCAACATTTGGGCTGCATCTAATTTGCCTGTAGCCACACCTTTAGCAATTTCGTTCCAACTACCTGCACGGTTGAGGGTAATATTTTCTAACCCGTACTTGGCAAAAAAGCCTTTTTCTTTCGCCACGATTAACGGTGCAGCATCAGTTAAAGGCATAAAGCCAAGTTCTAAATTGACTTTTTCTAAACCACATTTAAATACTGGCGCTGGAATCTGCTGTGCTTTGCGTTTCTTAGCTTGCTTTTGTTGATTGAGGAAGTAAATTATTTCATTCCGCAGATTGTAGTAACTGGGATGTTTGACTACTTCCAAACGTTCACGGGGACGAGAAATAGGCACTTCCAGAATTTGCCCAATGTGCGCTTCAGGTCCATTAGTTAACATGACCACGCGATCGCTTAACAATAATGCTTCATCTACATCGTGTGTCACCATCACACAAGTAACATTGTGTTCGTTGCAGATTTTCATTAATTGGGCTTGCAAACTTCCCCGTGTCAAAGCATCCAACGCCCCAAAGGGTTCATCCAACAGCAACAACTTCGGACGAGTAGCCAAAGCGCGGGCGATCGCCACCCGTTGTTTCATCCCCCCAGATAACTCGCTAGGACGTTTATTCGCCGCTAGGCGCAGTCCCACCATATCGATATGTTCTTCAACAATGCCCCGGCGCTGACCTTTAGGCTCATTTTTATAAACCTCATCCACAGCCAAAGCAATATTTTCCCGCACAGTCAACCAAGGAAGCAACGAATAATTTTGAAACACTACCATCCTATCTGGACTAGGTTCTTTAATTTCCCGACCTTCCAAAGTCACACCACCAACACTGGCTTGATCTAAACCAGCAATGATATTCAACAAAGTTGACTTACCACAACCAGAATGTCCAATTAGAGAAACAAATTCCCCTTCTTTTATTTTTAATTCAATATTCTTCAGGGCGATATACTTGCCACCATTCGGCAAATCAAATACACGGTCAACGTGATCAACTTCAACAAAAGTAACCATTAGTCATTAGTCCTTAGTCATTAGTGCAGAACTCACCCAAAATCTCTTTAAAACCCTCTTAACTTTGTGCCCTACAGCCCTTACGGGCATCGCTGCGCGCGTGCGCCCTTTGCGGTTTGTTTAATTACTTCTGTTCCGCAACCACCTTATTAGCAATAAAAGCAACCAACTTATCAAGCACCAAACCAACTATCCCCACATATATAAGTGCCAGGATAATTTCACTCAAATTAGTATCTGTAGTTGTGTTATATGCATTCCAAATAAACGAACCAATGCCCACACCACCCACTAACATTTCTGCCGCCACAATTGCCAACCAAGATAAACCAATGCCAATTCGTAACCCAGTAAATATGTAAGGTACTGTAGCCGGAAACACGATTTTCACAAAATACTTAAATCCTCTTAACCGCAAAACCCTAGCCACATTGACATAATCTTGGGGAATTTGTTGTACACCTACCGTCGTGTTAATAATAATCGGCCAAATAGAGGTGATGAAAATTACGAAAATAGCTGAAGGGTTCGCCTGTTGAAATGCTGCCAAAGAAATTGGTAACCATGCCAAAGGTGGTACTGTCCGTAATACTTGGAATAACGGATCTACCGCATTGTAGAGAAAACGATTAGCACCTACTAAAATTCCCACAACTATACCAACAATAGCTGCTAGAGAGAAGCCAATACCAACTCGTTCTAAGCTGCTAATTATTTGCCATCCTAAACCTTTATCACTTTCGCCATTATCAAAAAATGGATGAATAATAAAAGGATCAAAGGTGTCGGTAAAAGTTTTTATCGGGCCAGGTAATTGAAAACCTGGCAATAAACTTAGTAATTCCCAAACTACTAAAAAAACAGCTAATGCTACTAACGGGGGAACAATTTTTTTCTGAATAAACTTATAAATAGCTTTTGGCGGTTTTTTTCTACCAACACGACTCCCCACAATAGCTGTCATTTCTGATTTCTCCTGTTAAATTATTGGACTACGCAAGCAGTGATTACAGCCTAAATTTTCTTGATTTTCAAGTTATTCAAATATTCTTCGGGTTTTTCTGGGTCGAATTTGACACCATCAAAGAAAGTCTCTATTCCGCGAGAAGAACTGCTAGGAATTTGAGTATCAGGGACGCCAATTGCTTTAGCTGCTTGTTTCCACAGGTCTTCTTTATTCACTTGGTCAACAACTTCTTTGACTTTGGTATTTTGTGGTAAATAGCCCCAGCGAATATTTTCAGTCAAGAACCAAATATCATGACTCTTATAAGGATATGAAGCGTTATCTGCCCAGAATTTCATCCGATATGCAAAGTTTTGTTCTGTGCGTCCATCGCCATAATCAATATTGCCTTTAGATCTTTCGATAATATCGGTAGCTGCAACGTTAAAGTATTTACGTTCCGAGCAGATTTTGCACATTTCTTCTACATTTTCTGGCTGGTCGCACCATTGTTGCGCTTCCAAAACGGCCATCAACATTGCTTTTGCCGCGTTAGGATTTTTGTTAACCCAATCTTGTCGCATGGCGAAGGCTTTTTCTGGATGGTCTTGCCATAACTGGCCTGTCACTAAGGCTGAATAACCGATTTTTTGGTTAACTAATTGAGCGTTCCAAGGTTCTCCCACACAGAAGGAATCAATGGTGTTGACTTTCATATTGGCCACCATTTGTGGTGGTGGTACAGGCGATAATACTACATCTTGGTCAGGATTTATACCGCCTGCTGCTAACCAGTAGCGCATCCATAAGTCGTGTGTACCGCCAGGAAAGGTCATCCCAAATTTCAAAGCGTTTTGCGCGGATTTGGCTTTAGATGCTGCTTCCTTCAGCGCCTTACTTTCTAACTTAACATTAAATTCTTTAAATTTATTAGCAACAGAAATTGCCTGACCGTTAGTATTTAATCGTGCCAAAATATACATAGGCACTATATTATTGATGGTCATCAGATAAGGCATGGGGCTGAGGATATGTGCGCCATCGATACCACCACCTGCTGAACCAATTGCCAAGTTATCGCGGGTGACAGGCCAGGATGTTTGCTTGATTACCTCGACATCAGTCATGCCATATTTGGCAAAGAAGCCTTTTTCTTTAGCGATAATTAAAGGTGCAGAGTCAGTTAAGGCGATAAATCCTAACTTAGCTTGGGTTGTCTCTACTTGTGGTGCGTTAGCGGCTAAGGAGACGTTAGTAGCTGTTGGACCTGATTGAGAATTATTTGTACAACCATGAGCCAAAATAGAAGCTGCTGCTGCCGCACCTGCGGTGAAAATGAATTTTCTTCTAGGAAAGTTTGTCATTTGCTTTAGTAGTGCTTGATGAATGAAAAAGAATGCGACAGATGCAGTCCTGGTAACTAAGTAGATTTTGACCAACGCAATTACGAATTAAATCAGTTTTGCTCCGAAGTGTTGGATGAGTAAGTCTCGTAATACTGGCTGTAAGTCTTCGCAAGGAATACCTTTTTGCACACATTCACCTAGATGTGCATCTTTGCCGACTTTGCCACCCATATAGATGTCTACGCCTTCTACGGCTTTACCATTTTTCCGGGTTTTGGTTCCCATCAAACCAATGTCTGCAACTTGGGGTTGTCCACAGGAGTTGGGGCAACCAGTCCAATGAATGCGTACGGGTTGAGTAAGGGTTAACTCGCTTTCTAAGGCTTTTACCATTTCCAGGGCGCGATTTTTGGTTTCGATGAGGGCAAAGTTGCAAAATTGTGCGCCTGTGCAAGATACTAGCGATCGCGCCAATATATCTGGATTAATAGCAAATCTCTGCAACAATGACTCTGTTAAAAAGGTTACTAACCGCGAGTCAGGAATATTAGGGATAATCACGTTTTGTTCGACTGTCAGCCGAATTTCTCCGTTGCCGTAAACCTCTGCTAGACTGGCAATTTCAAACATATCTTGGGCATACAACCGACCCACAGGAATATGCAAGCCTACGTAATTTAATCCAGACTGCTTTTGTTTATATACGCCAATGTGGTCACGTTTTTCCCAATCAATTTCGTCTTTGGTAGCTGCGGGTAACAATGATTTACCTAAACGCTGTTCCACTTCAGAGCGAAACTTATCTATACCCCATTCATCAAGTAGCCACATCAAGCGAGATTTCAGACGATTGGCGCGTAAACCGTTGTCACGATAAACTTCCAAAACCGCTCTACATACAGCCACTACCTCCTCTGGAGATACCCAAGCATTCAAAGGAATCGCCGCTTCACAACGCTTGGCAGAGAAAAACCCACCCACCAGAACGTTAAATCCAAAGATTGGTTCTTCCCCAGTTCCTTCTTTAAAAGCTGGAACAAAGGCTAAATCATTGATTTCCGCGTGAACTGAATTGTCACGTCCCCCGGCGATCGCAATGTTAAATTTCCGTGGTAGGTTGGTAAACTCTGGATTTCCTTGACCTTTGTTGGTAAGCATATCCTGAATTTGCTGCACCAATTCTCTGGTGTCGTATAACTCATCAGCATCCAACCCGGCTACAGGGTCACCTGTGATATTACGGACGTTATCCATCCCTGACTGGACACTGGTTAAACCAACAGCATGGAATCTATTAAAGATATCTGGTAAGTCTTCAATTCTGATCCCCCGCAGTTGAATGTTTTGTCTGGTAGTAATATCAGCACTGCCATCATCTCCGTAGCGCTGCACTACTGACGCTAAAACACGCATTTGATTGCTGTTGAGAATACCGTTAGGTATCCGCATCCGCATCATAAATTTGCCTGGGGTAACTGGGCGAAAAAAGACACCCACCCATTTGAGGCGATGATCCCGGTCAGTTGCATCCATTGCTTCCCATCCGAGATTGGCAAATTTTTCTATTTCCTCCTTAACTGCAAGTCCATCTTTTTCGGCTTTCAATTTCTCAAATTTATTGAGATTAACTTTAGTAGTTTCTGCTGTGACTGTCATAAACTGACTCTCATTGCAAGTGGCTGATAAGTTGTAAGAACCTCAAAAATCAATTGCCCAATCTCAAATAACCCATCATCTTTTAAAATCTGAATTACGAGTTGGTGTTTCTACAAGGTCTAGCGAAGGAAAACTGAATATTTGATTGTGGCTAATTTTTCGTACTCAAGAGTATTGCCAGGTGGCTCATCTGCTACTTTATGACCGACAAGATACCTTTTTGATGCTGAACACGACTTCGTAATTAATTGGGGGAAATTTGTAGTCTTTTACATTTGGATAATTTGTCAAGCAAGTTTGGTTACTGTTCATGTAACGATTTCGATACTTATCAGGTTAAGGTGAGATTTTTGATAAAATCGTATAAATTGCTACGCTTTTTGGAAATAATTGTTAAAAACGTATCGTTTGAATGCAATTTTTGCATTAAAGTCTTTTTCAATCTCAAAATAACTGTCAATATAGCCCGACTTGATTTTTTACTAAGTCGCCAGATAGACAGTCAGTGTTGAGCGCTGTAATTTTTAGTAGCAATAATGACCAAAAAGCTATTTATTAATAAATTATTAAAAAGTTTAATAATATGACATGATTTATAAATAAGTATTATTTCTTAGTCATATGATGGCAGATCAATTTCCCTGGCTAACCACAATTGTCCTGCTACCATTCATTGCTGCTCTGGTTATCCCTGTGCTACCCGATAAAGACGGCAAGTGGGTACGATGGTATGCATTGGGTGTAGGTGTTGCAGACTTAATTTTGATGTGTTATGCCTTTTGGCAACATTACGATGCCAGCAATGCCACTTTTCAACTAGAAGAAAATTATATATGGATGCCTCAGTTAGGTCTAAACTGGGCAGTTGCTGTAGATGGGTTATCGGTTCCGTTTGTACTTTTAGCCGGACTGGTGACGACACTGGCGATTTTTTCAGCTTGGCAAGTTGATCGCAGACCCCGTTTTTTCTATTTTCTGATGCTGGTGCTGTACTCGGCGCAGGTAGGAGTATTTGTCGCCAAAGACTTACTGCTATTTTTCATTATGTGGGAAGTAGAGCTAATTCCCGTATACCTACTCATCTGCATTTGGGGTGGGCAAAAGCGTCGCTACGCCGCTACAAAATTCTTGCTATATACGGCTGCAGCTTCTATATTTATTCTGGTAGCAGCACTGGCAATGGCGCTCTACGGTGGCGGTAGTATGACTTTTGATTTAGTTGATCTAGGACTAAAAGATTACCCGCTGAATTTAGAATTGCTGCTATATGCCGGATTGCTGATTGCCTTTGGTGTCAAGTTGGCTGTGTTCCCCATGCATACTTGGTTGCCTGATGCACACGGAGAAGCTTCGTCTCCAGTATCGATGATCCTAGCAGGTGTGCTATTGAAAATGGGTGGATACGGACTGATTCGCCTAAATCTGGGAATCCTTTCCGATGCACATATTTATTTTGCACCGGTTCTAGCTATTCTGGGGGTTGTCAACATTATCTATGGTGCGTTGAACTCACTCGCCCAATCGAATATGAAGCGTCGGCTGGCTTATTCCTCAATTTCTCACATGGGATTTGTACTGCTGGGTATTGCGTCCTTTACTGATTTGGGCATTAGTGGGGCCATGTTGCAGATGATTTCCCACGGTTTAATCGCGTCGGTGCTATTTTTCTTGGCAGGCGTAACCTACGATCGCACTCGCACGATGATCATGGATGATATGGGCGGCATTGGTCAAGTAATGCCCAAAGTATTTGCACTATTTACCATAGGCGCCATGGCATCGCTGGCTCTCCCAGGGATGAGCGGCTTTGTGGGCGAACTTTCGGTTTTTGTGGGGATAACTACTAGCGATGTCTACAGTTCAGCCTTCTGCATTGTGACTGTCTTCCTGGCCGCCGTGGGAATTATCCTCACGCCAATTTATCTGCTTAACCTGCTGCGAAAGGTATTCTACGGCACTAGTGCATCACTGATGTGCGACGTGAATAATGCCGCTTTAGAGAATCAGGAAGACGAGGGAACAGCTTGTTTTGGTACTGACTGTCTGCTGCCGGATGAAACCATTTATAGTGATGCTAGACCGCGTGAAGTGTTTATCGCTGCCTGTTTTTTAGTGTTGATTGTCGGTATCGGGTTTTATCCCAAGCTGGCTATGCAAATGTACGACGTCAAGACTGTGGCGATAAATGCTCAGGTTCGTCAATCTCTGATCATCGTCTCGCAAACAAATCCCCACATCTATGCCCAGGGATTGTTAGTTCCTACCATTCCCACATCTGAAGTAGCGCCTGTTTTGGGAGTTGTTGAGTAACTTTCTTGACATGCTAAGATAATGCTCTATCAGTATTACAGAGAATTTTCAGAATTATGAAACGTCGTGAGTTCATTAATTGGGTAGGTTTAGCAGGAATATCTAGTAGCCTACCCATAGCGATGGCAGCTTGTACTTCTGAAACTGCATCTGGAGATTGGCAAACAGTGGGGACTGTGGCAGATTTAGATCAGAATGGTGAATTACTGGTGAAAAACTGGCCTAATGTCAACGTTTTAGTGGTTGGTACATCTCAAAGCGAAAATCTGATTGCTGTTGATCCTACTTGTACACATGCTGGTTGTACAGTGACATGGCAAACTGAAGCCAAAAATTTCAACTGTCGTTGTCATGGTTCTGAATTTGGGGTTGATGGTAATGTACAAAAAGGCCCTGCTACAGAACCTCTCAAAACTTACATCGCTAAAATTGAGAATGATTCAGTTTTAGTTCAGCCAAATAAGATATAGAGGCTAGAGGCTAGCTACGGTGTACACACAAGTCTTATCAAGTTGCCTAGTAGCGTTTCGATCCCCCCTAACCCCCCTAAACCCCTTCGGGGATGCGCCTTTGGCGTAGGAAAAAGGGGGAAAAGAATCAAAGGGTTTCCCGACTTGTAGCAAGTGGCGTAGATTTAGGGGGATCAAATGATTTGTGTAACACGGTAACTTATCCCCGGGCCCCGAGTTCCCCAATCCCCAGTCCCCATCGTGAACAATATCAACCAGCTTTTGGTGCAAGCACAGTCAGCAAAGGATACGGCTGATTGGACATCACTAATTCAATATCTGCAACAGTTGATTTTGACAGAAGTCTCTACCAATCCAGAGATAATTAAAAATCAAGAACATCTTCTAGAATTAGCACTTGCGGTTTTACAAGTAGGAGACTTTCAGCAACGTTGGGATATTACTAAGGTGTTGACTCAGTTGGGAAATATTGCCATACCCCCGTTAATTGACATCTTAAAAGACGAAGCAGCCGAAGAAGAATTACGCTGGTATGCAGCCCGAATCTTAGGTGAGTTTCAACACCCAGATGCTATAGCCAATTTGGTGGAATTACTGAAAACTACCGAAGATGAAGAACTCAAAGTAATCGCTGCAACAGCAATAGGGCAAATGGGTACTGTAGCCATTACAGCACTTACTGAACTGCTACAACATGAAGATACAAGACTTTTGGCAGTGCGATCGCTTGCTTATATTGGCAGTAAAGAAATTATCCCTCCGCTATTAAGTGTGGTAGAAGATTCACAAGTAGTCGTCCGCACAACTGCTATAGAAGCCCTCAGTAGCTTTCATGATCAGCGCATACCACCAGTACTATTAAATGCTTTAGATGATGTCGCTACTACCGTCAGACGTGCAGCAGTGCTGGGTTTGGGTTTCCGCGCTGATTTATGTACAGAATTAGATTTAGTCACCAGACTACAACCTAGATTGTATGATTTGCATCTTGAGGTTTGTCGTGCAGCGGCGATCGCTCTGTCTCGCATGGGTACAGATGAAGCATCTCATCAATTATTTCAGGTGCTTGTATCACCTAATACACCCTTGCAACTACAATTAGAAATTATTCGAGGTTTAATGTGGTGTGAGACATTATCTGGTTTGGAGTATTTGCGCCAAGCATTTAATCGCACTACATCAGAAACACTATGGCAGGAAATTATTACAGTTTTAGGACAAGTACAAAAACCGAAATTAACGACACCAGCAGCAGAAATTGTATTAGAGGTATTGCAATCTCAACATCCAGCCACCAATATTGCCAGTATTAAAAGTGCGATCGCTCTAGCTTTAGGACAGTTAGGTAATCAACAAGCTACTGAGTCATTAATTTTACTTTTAGCTGATACTAATCAAATAGTCAGACTCCGGGCGATCGCGTCTTTAAAAAAACTAGCTGGAGAGGATGCATATCAACAATTACAGCAATTAGCTAACGACACCAAAATTACCCCAGATTTGCAACAAGGAATAGCGATCGCTTTAGCTGAGTGGTAAAAATAATCAAGTATAAATACAACAGCACAATTGCGTTGTTATGTCAGAGAATCAAGTTTATTCTTCTTGCTCGCTATCAGTAAAATTCACTTTTTCATAAATTTCCGGTAGGGAGATTTGTAAATCAACCGTGTTGAGTGATAAGGTAGCAGCTTGACCTTCTAATTCAGTAAACAACCATTGATCAGCCGCAGTTTTGACATATTGCATGACACGATATTGATATTGATCAATTAAAATATATTCCTGAAACTCTGGAATTGAACGATAGGAATGAAACTTATCCCCTTGGTCATAATTTTTCGTAGATTTAGATAAAACTTCTACAATTAATGATGGATTCGTGACAGTGGTGGTATTAGTCCCGGCGTAAACTGGTTTACCCTGAATTACCATGACATCAGGATAGGTGTACTGCTGATAACGGGGTAGCCACAACCGCACATCAGCAATATAAATCTCGTAATCTTGCCCCCGCAAAGCAAATTTTAAAGCAAATGCTACATTAAGAGCTATTTTATTATGATTGGTAGTGCCACCTGTCATGGGAATGATTTCTCCATTGCGGTATTCGCTTCTGAATTCGGCTTTTTCTTCTAATTCTAGATATTCTTCGGGGGTGTAATAACGTTTTTGAGTTGCGGTTTGCATAACAGTCTTCACCTACAGAAGTGCTAGATAGTTAGATTTTATCAAGGTTATTTTAATTATCTAGAGGAACGTCAGTTCTGGTTAATGTGAGCTGACTAAAGCAGACACAGACATCTGCTGGTTCAAAAGTGTAAAATGGGGCGTTGCAGAATAGAAATATGAATTAGTGCGTCTGCGCTCCGCGCAATCGCCTGACTCATATTCTGATTCAGCAATGCCACTAGGTTTAATTCAAAATAGCCCTTAACCAATTGCGTCCCTTATTTGGGACATTTTCAAACGGTACTTTAACAGTAAAATTACTACCTATTTTAAATTGGCTGTGTACTTCTATACTGCCTTGGTGTGAGTTAACAATGGCTTGGACTATAGCTAATCCTAAACCTGAACCACCAGTCATGCGAGAGCGATCGCTATCTACTCGATAAAAGCGATCAAAAATTCGCGGAATCTCTGCTTGAGGAATCCCAATACCTGTATCTTGCACCTGAATGACAGCCTGATAGTCATTGCGCTCTAAATAAATAGTTACCTTTCCATCTGCTGGTGTATATTGAATGGCGTTGACAATTAAGTTGGCAAACAAGCGATATAGTTGGTCTTCGTTACCGATAATAATTAAAGGTTGAGATACTCTGACTACTGTGGTTAGTTGGATGTTAGAGGCGATCGCTAAAGCTGCAAATTCTTCGATTAAGTCATTAATAATATCATTCAAACAACAAAGATGACGTTGTAGCGGTAAAGATTGACGATTTAAACGAGTTAGTAATAATAAATCTGCAACCAATGTTGTTAATCGCTGATTTTGTCGTTGGATGGTTTGCAAAATCTCTCGCGTTTCTTGTTCATCTAATTCAGCTAATAACAGCGCAGATTCTACCGTAGCTCGGGTTGCGGCTAACGGTGTCCGTAATTCATGTGCAGCATCAGCTGTAAATTGTTGGACTTGTTGATATGAAAAATAAATTGGTTGCATAGCTAACCCGGCTAACCACCAACTAGCAAATCCGACAACACCCATTGCTATTGGTAATCCCAAAGCCAAAGTCAGCTTCATGGCGTTGAGATAACTATTAAAATCTTCCAGACTGCGCCCCACTTGAATATAACCCCAATCACGATTATCTTGGGTGTGCAAATAAAAGGAAATTTGCTGATAAATAACACCTTGATTATCTGTTAAAGTTTGCCAAGTCTCCTGATTAAACTCTGAGGATAATCCCTGTGGATAAGCGCCCGCTATAGCAAACAAAGCGCCTGAAGTATCAAAAAATCGTACATAATAATTGCTTTGATTAATAGCAGTTAAAACATGACGCTGAGAACTCATCGATATTTGAGTACAACTTTGACCAACTACACAGATATTAGGTAAAAGCTGCTTAATTACAGGTTCTAATATTCCTGGTTTTTGGAGCTTTAATTCAATACTATCGTGCAGAGTTCCCGCCACAGACTGCAATTCCCGATTTAAAGTCACCCATTGAATCTGAGAAATCACCCGATAAATCCCATATCCACACAAACTTAAAATCACAGCCATCACCAAGGCGTACCACAAAGTCAAACGTAAACGCGTCTGCTGAAATAATTTATTTTGATTCATAAAACTCTTACTCTCTGCGCCTCTGCGCCTCTGCGTGAGACATGAATCAATTAACATTAAAACGATAGCCCAAACCATGTAAAGTTTCAATCACATTATCACATCCAACATGAGCTAACTTACGACGCAACAACCGAATCTGCGCCGCCACCACATTACTAACAGGTTCCGCATTCACTTCCCAAACTTGATTGCGAATTTGTTCAGTCGTAATAATTTGATTTGGATGCTTCATAAAATATTCCAGTAACTGAAACTCCTTATTAGTCAGAATAATTTCTTGAAAATCTTGACTAACAACCAAATTATTACCGTAATCTAAAGTTAAATTACTCACAGTTAATTTTTGAGGCTGGAATTGAGGCGATCGCCTTTGCAAAGCGCGTAACCTTGCTAATAATTCTGCCATACCAAATGGCTTAACTAAATAATCATCTGCACCTGCATCTAATCCAGCAACTTTATCTTTCATACTATCCTTTGCTGTCAACATCAACACAGGTAAATGATTATTAAACTTACGCAATCTTTTACATAATTCCAAACCAGAACTTTTAGGCAACATCCAATCAAAAATAGCTAATGTATATTGTGTCCAGCTATTTTCTAAATAAGCCCAAGCTTCATCACCATCCATTACCCAATCAACTAAATACTTATGTTGGGTAAGAGTTCGTTTAATCGCCGCCCCTAAATCTGGTTCATCTTCAACCAGTAATACTCTCATGCAAAAATTAATTGTAAGTTTAAAACAAAACCCGGAAGCACATCTTCACCAGATAAACTTGTAGGAGATTGTAAAACTTCCACTGGTTGATGAGGACGATAAATTTCTACTTGTTGGTTATGGGGATTAATTAACCAACCAAGTTGTAAACCATTAGCTAAATATTCTCGCATCTTGGCTTGAGTATCGGCTAAATCATCAGTTTCAGAAACTAACTCCACCGCAAAATCAGGACATAAAGGCAAAAATTTCTTTCTTTGCTGTGGTGTGAGACTTTCCCATCTTTCTATTTTTATCCAAGAAGCATCAGGAGAACGAGTTGCACTATTAGGAAGTTTAAAACCAGTGGAAGAATCAAAAGCCTTCCCCAATTTATATTGACCATTCCACAACCAGATTTGACCTAATAAATCAAAATTACGGTTTCCCGTTTCTCCCCCAGTTGGTGACATGATAACTAACTCCCCGTCAGCAGATAATTCAAAACGCAAATCTTTGTTAGCAGCAACAACCTGAGAAAATTCATCATCAGTAAATTGCAAATTAGCAGGTAATTGTAAAGTTAAAGTAGCCATGTTGCTTCGCTCCGAAGTCAAAAATCAAAATTCAAAATTAATTGTTTTCATAAATTCAGACTAGAAAACAGTAGTCATGTCTTTTAGGACTTACACACTCACTATGAAAATCAAGGCTTTGAGATTGCTTTTCTCCGGTTGCAATGACGAAAATACGTGGTTGGTTACGTAATTTCTGATTTATTTAATATTATAAATCTTGTAGGATGGGCATCTTGCCCGCCCATATATATATTATTATCGATTAAAGCTAAAACGTCCGTTGACCTTTTCACCTTTAAAATCTGCGTTAATTCGTACCTGATACTGACCAGATGCTGCTTCATTTAACATAGCTGTATAGTGTTTATCGTTGTCACTATAAGTAAAAGGAACAGTTTTTTCTTGACCATCAGGCATTTGCACTAAAGCCGTAACATTAGCATTAGGTACAGTTTCGTGAGTATCACCAGTTAGTAAATACAAATCTAAGTGACTTCCCCCAGCTTCTGGTGTAGCTAAAAATTCCAAATGATAATTACCAGTTTCCACAACTTGACCACCCTTAGTAGCGCCATGTTGATGACTTGATTTCGCTACAGATTCCACTTCATCTGTAGGATTTTTAGTATTTGCTACTTCATTACCATTACCACAAGCACCTAAAAACAGCAGTCCAACACTGGACAAAACAACTAAATTAGATGTGAGCCACTTCATATATTTACTCCTTTTCAACCACTACAATCAATAATAAAATTACGAATTACCAATCCCAAATAGCCTTTACAGCCTTACCATTTTCCATATTTACAGAAGGTTGTATTTGTTTAGGTATCAAAAATTTACCAAATTGAGCATACAACGCAGGTAATACTAACAAAGTTAAAGCCGTAGAAGTAAACAAACCACCCAAAACCACCACAGCCAGAGGTTGCAAAATTTCCTTACCTGCACCTGTACCAATCACCAAAGGAATCATCCCTAAAGCCGAAGTTAAAGCCGTCATTAAAATAGCAACTAAACGTTCCATTGAACCCTGATAAATAACTTCCTTTAAAGGTATCCCCTGCGCCAACTTGTGATTGTAATTATCTACTAACAATAATCCATTACGAGTCGCCACGCCAAATAAAGTAATAAATCCCACTAACGAAGCAACAGAAATAATTCCACCTCCCAAAGCTATGGAAATAATACCCCCCACCAGTGCGAGAGGTAAGTTAACCATAATCATCAACATCGCTGCAACAGATTTAACAGCAAAGTACATTAAAACTGCAATAACTAAAAATGCTATTCCCCCAAATAACAGCAGATTTTGGGTAGCACGTTGTTCTGATTCAAACTGTCCACCGTATTGAAGAAAATAACCTGTGGGTAACTGAATTGATTGACTAATTTGATTTTGAATTTCATCTACCACAGAACCTAAATCTCTACCAAAAACGTTAGCAGATACAACTATCAAACGAGAAACATTTTCCCGGTTAATAGTATTCGGCCCGGTTCCATAATTAATATTGGCAAGTTGCGCTAAAGGAATTTTTTGACCTGTAGGAGTATCTACTAACAAGTTACGAATTACATCTAAATTATTGCGTGATTCAGGCTGCAACCAAACCACCAAATCAAATAATTGTTGTCCTTCTAATACTTGAGATACAACTCGCCCATTCAAGGCTGTTTCTAAAGTATGACTCAAATCACCCACAGTTAAACCATAACGGGCGGCTGCTTCTCTATTAAATTTAATTTGCACCTGTTTAATAGGAACTTGGGGTTCTAATTGTAAATCTACAAGTCCGGGAATATTACCCATGACATCTTCTACTGCTGACCCCACACGGCGCAATTCTGGTAAATCAGGGCCAAATATTTTCACTGCGATCGCACTTCTTACACCTGATAATACCTCATCCATGCGATGGGAAATAAAACCACCAATACTAGGCGCAACACCAGGTATTTTGGCAAATTCTGTACGTAGCTTCTCAATACTCCCTTCCCGATCCTGCAATCCTTCTGCACTCAACTCCACATCTAAATGACCCAAGTTCACACCTCCCGCATCTGCATCACCAGGGGCGCGTCCTGACCGTAATTGCACGGTTTTAAATCTGGGGTCGTCCTTGAGTGTATCTTGCAAAGCAAATCCTACTTGATTAGTTGCTTCTAAGGAACTTCCCGGATATAGCACCATTGCATTCACTAAGGAGGATTCTTGAAACTCTGGTAAAAATACCCGTCCCAAAGTCGGCAGGATTACTAAAGAGGCGATTAAGGAAGCAGAGGCTACAACTAAAATAATTTTGGGAAAACGCGTCGTAAAACCGAGAATAGGACGATAAATACGCTGTGTTAAGGCACTCACCCAAGTATCATCTGTAGGTAGTTGTCGATTCGCTAATAAAATCGCGCAAAGTGCCGGGGATAAGGTCATCGCCACAAAAGTTGAGGCAAAAATTGATACCAAATAGGCGACACCCATCGGCGCAAATATCCGACCTTCTACACCTGTAAATGTAAAAATGGGGGCAAAGACAACAGCGATAATTACTGTGGAGAAAATTACACTGACTCTCACCGCCACAGAGGTATCATAAACAACTTTAAATGGATGCACCGGATTCCTAGCTACTTGGTTCTGACGTAAACCCCGGTAACAGTTTTCCATATCGACAATCGAGTCATCCACTACTGACCCGATGGCTACAGCTAGACCTCCCAGTGTCATAGTATTGATACCTTGACCGAACCAGCCGAGAATCATCATCCCTATCAGCACTGATAAGGGAATAGCACTTAAAGTAATGATGGCGGTGCGCCAGTTCATCAAGAACATCAACAAGATAATGCAAACAATAATGATGCCATCTCTGAGGGAACTGGTAACATTTTGAATGGCAGATGTAATAAAGTTTTCTTGGCGAAAGGTTTCTGTCACTACGACATCTGTGGGTAAGCCAGCTTTCACTTCTGTCATGGCTTGTTCGATGGCTTTGGTGACTGTGGGTGTGTCATTTTGCGGTTGCTTGTTAATGAGAACGACAACGGCTTGTTGACCATCTAAGCTACCATCACCACGTTTTAATCCTGCACCTATACGCACATCTGCCACATCTTGCAGTAGTACTGGTGTATTATTAGGGGAGGCGATCGCAGATTTTCCTAGTTCTTCAATGGACTCGATGCGTCCTAAACCCCGAATAATTAGTTCTTGGTCGGGATTAATTAAAAAACCACCCGCAGCATTGACGTTAGCGCCCCTAGCCGCAGCTGTCACTTGATCTAAAGTGACGTTAAAGGCTTGCAGTTTGGCGGGATCTACTAAAACTTGATACTGACGCACATCACCACCGTAGGCTATGACTTGGGAAACACCGGGTACGGCGAGTAAGCGATTGGTGACATCTGAGTCTACTAACCGCCGAATTTCCATGAGTGGTAAAGTTTCGGAAGTGAAGGCGTATTGTAAAACTGTGGCGATGGGGGAAGTTATCGGGGAAATTTGCGGGTTTTCTATACCTTCTGGCAGTTTTTGTTGTGCTTGTTGTAACCGTTCTGTTACTAGTTGTCTGGCTTGATAAACGTTTGTGTTCCAGTTGAAGATGACTTTAACTACGGAAATTCCCACGGCTGAGGAGGAACGCACGGTTTCTACTCCTGGTGTGCCGTTCATGGCACTTTCGATGGGGAGGGTGATCAGGGATTCGACTTCTTCTGGTGCGAGTCCGGGGGCTTCTGTTTGGATTTCTACTTGGGGTGGGGCAAAGTCGGGAAGGACATCTAATGGCATCTGGGTGAGGTTATATACACCCAAGCAGGTGATAATGACTGCGCCGAGTACAACTATCCAGCGTTGGATAATTGACCATTTGAGGATGGTGTTGAGCATAAGAAGAGGCAGGGGAGGGGGGAAAGACTTTAGGCTATTAACAAAATGTTTCTTCTTTATCTTCTTCATCTTCCCCAACTTCCACAGCTGCAAGCTTTGGTTGGCGGCGGTTTGACCAGAAGGCACCTGTGATGAAGGCTAAACAGGCGATCGCACTTCCTCCTATTACCACTAGCCACAATGGGAGGTTGGGTGTTGTAGGTTCTGGGGTGTGTTGATGTTCTGGAGTTGGGGGTTGATTGTCTCCGCGTAAGGATTGGGCGTAAAGTTGGTTGGCGCGTTGAGTAACTACTAAGTCTCCCTCGAATAAGCCGGTGTTGACTTCTACCATGTCGCCGGAGGTTTGACCTAAGGTGACTTCTACTGGTTGATAGGCGTTACCGTTTTGTATATATACCTGTTTGATATTATTGGCTTCTACTACGGCTGAACTTGGTATGACTAAGATGGGTGACGATGCTTGGTCTGTGAGGATTTCTAGTTCGGCAAACATTCCTGGTTTGAGGATTCCGCCTGGGTTACTAATTTCGGCTTTTACGGGTACGACTCTTGTTTGTCCGACTACAGAATCAATTACGGTAATGCGTCCAGTAAATATGCGGTCAGGGACAGATGCAATTCTGACGCGGATTTGTTGCCCAGTGCTAACTCGCTCTAAATCTTTTTCGTATATATTGGCAGTGGCGAATACTCGACTGTCGTTGACAATGGTCATGAGTTTATCACCTGCATCTTGAAATGATTGACCCAGGGTGACTTCTCTATCGGCGACCGTACCAGAAATCGGGGCGGTGATGGTGACTAATCCTCTAGGATTGCTACGGATTCCTAGTTGTTGCAGCCGGGTTTCGTATGTAGTATTACTTAGAGAAATGCGTGATTTGGCTGCATCTACAGCAGCTTGGGCGCGTTGCAGTTGATTTTGAGCAGTAATGACATCACGGTGGCTGTTAGCTGTGGTTAATTGTGCTTGCGCTTGGGCGAGTTGAGTTTGAGATTCTAAAACATTACGTCGTGGTAAAGCACCTGCATCAGCTAGTTCTTGGTCTTTGTCATATTTTTCTTGAGCAAAAGCTATTTGAGTTTGGGCTTGGGCAATTTCGGCGGCGGCAATTTTTTGAAAGCGATCGTAACTTTGTTGAGCTAACTTTAAATCAGCTTGAGCTTGTTGTAATTCCGCCCGACCTTGTGCCAATTTTTCCTCAGATTCTACACGTAGCGATACCAACTCTGGGCTAGATACCACAGCTACAGGTTGACCTCGTTGAACTACCGCACCCGGTTCCACCAATAGCTCTACCACTTTTGCCCCAGGAATGGGAGTGGTTACTTGGGCTTGTTGACTAGGTAAAGTTTCTATCTGCCCAGTGGTTTTGATACTCACCGCTAATGGCTGACGTTTCACCGGCTCAACTTTAATTCCTAAGCGTTGAGAAGTTTGAGCATCAACTTGAACAGGGGTGACAGAAGGTGTAGCATCACTTCCACTATTAAATTCGTCACCATGTCCAGGGTGAGCAATCACAACACCAGAACTAGCAAATAACAGAAAACTCAGCACGGTTCCCAGTGCTGGGGAAGGTAGAGAGTTAGGCATCGCTATCAAAAATCCTTACTTGTTATACCAAGCTTGTCGCCATTGTTTCATTTGATTAATTTCGGTTTCTTGCGCCTTGATAATTTCTTGGGCTAAATTCTTAATTTCCGGGCGCTGCGATTTTTCTAAAGTATCTTGCGCCATGACTACAGCACCTTCATGGTGAGGAATCATCGCATCGATAAAGCGCAAATCAAATTCCTCATCAGCTGCACCCAAATCCATACTCATCATCATGGCTTGCATTTGTTCTGGTGTCATCTCCATCATGTGACCCATTTCGGCATGATAAGCCAAGGGTTTATCCCCAGCGTTAGGATACCAAGCTGTCCGCCACTCACGCATTTGAGCAATTTCTTGGTTTTGGGCTGTAATGATTTCCTCGGCTAGTTGCTTCATCTCCGGACGTTGTGATTTTTCCTGAACTTCCTTAGCCATGACTACAGCACCTTCATGGTGCATAATCATGCCATCAATGAACCGCAAATCATAGCTAGCATCGGTTGGCCCTAAATCCATTGCATGATTCACCCCACCATGATGCATATTTTGGTGGTCAGTGGTTTCAGTTGCAGTAGTATTGGGGGTGGGGTTTTCGGCCGTATTGGGAGAACAAGCCGTCAACACTGCGCCAGAGACAGATGTCAATGCTACAAAACTCAACGCCAAAAAATTATTTCTCAAAAATTGATTTCGCATCAGTTGTCTTTCCAGCTATGGTTCTGCATTATATTTTGTACTCTCTAGTTGACTAGAGAGTCAACAGTGGCATTGATTGTTTCCCAGAACTAGTTGTGCAAGCTTCTGTTTGATATGTAATATCTAGCTTTGCAGACAAAAATGAAATCAAGATGAAATGCTTTTAATTACTAGAATGGGAGTATGAGGAATAAGGGAAAGTAAGCAATGACTAATTACTAATTTCGCAATTTTGTATGAACAATTTTCTTCAGCAACCTGCACTTTATTTGGTATTACTTGTAACTGGTTGTGCCACTAGCACGGCTATCAGGAATACTCAACAGCCCGTATTACCAAACATACTGCCGCCATCAGCTACAAATACAGATGTCAATTATATAACTCAAGTTGTCCAACAAGTGGGGCCAGCCGTGGTGCGAATTGACTCGACTCGGACTGTAGCAGTATCCCCAGACCCTGTATTTGAAAGGTTTTTTCAGGGAGAGTTACCCACTAGAGAAGAAGTGCAACGAGGTCTTGGTTCAGGATTTATTACTACTGCTGATGGACTAATTTTTACTAATGCCCATGTGGTGGAAAATGCAGATAATGTCACAGTTGTATTGAAGGACGGTCGCCGTTTTCAAGGTGAGGTGGTGGGTACTGATTCTGTCACAGATGTGGCTGTGGTGAAAATTCCGGCGACAGAATTACCAACAGTGAAGCTAGGTAACTCAGATAATTTAAGACCAGGAGAGTGGGCGATCGCAATAGGTAATCCCCTCGGGTTAGATAACACTGTCACCCAAGGAATTATCAGTGCTACACAGCGTTCTGTGGCGGCTTTGGGTGTACCAGCCGAGCGAGTTGACTTTATCCAAACCGATGCAGCCATTAATCCGGGGAACTCTGGCGGCCCTTTGCTGAATGCTCAAGGAGAAGTAATTGGGATGAATACCGCCATCATCCAGGGAGCGCAAGGATTAGGCTTTGCTATTCCCATCAACACGGCTCAACGAATTGGCCAACAATTAATAGAAAAAGGACGCGTAGATCATCCATATATCGGGCTGCAAATGGCTCAATTGAGTCCAGAATTGCGCGAGAAAATTAATCAAAGTGATATTGATATTGAAATTACTCAAGATACTGGTGTCATTGTTTTAGGAGTCGCCCGTAACTCACCTGCTTTTCGTGGAGGTTTACGTCCAGGTGACATTATTGAAACCATGAATAATGTAGCTATTCAAGATGTCAAGCAAGTACAACAACAAGTAGAAAATACCAATATTGGTAATCCCATACAAATTACTGTCAGTCGCAACGGTAGCCGACAGATATTAACAGTTCGACCAGAAGCATTACCAACAAAATAGGAAACTACTTAGTGACTGTTGTTTTTTTTCGTATAAAATAATCTTCATTTAAAAGTAGCTTGGGTCAAAAGCAAACATCTTAAATTAAATTTAATGTCAGTAGGAGTTTTAAAACAGTCGCTTGCATTTGCAAACCTTTTAGGGAATGAAACAGCCCTGGTTTCAAGGGGGGTTAGGGGGTATCGAAACGCTGTTAGGAAACTTGATAAGACTTGTGTGTAAACGGTAGCCTCGTAGGATAAAGACTTTGAATTCCTGATTTGGAAGTTAGATTTTCCACAGCAAACTCAAAAGATATATCTCAATTCTCTATCGTTTGCTAGAGGCAAAAAAATTATCATTTACTATACTTGCGGTGATATTTGCAATCCGTCTGAAATAACCAATAAGCCTTTCCTAATTACAAATTATCATGCAAGGTTTTTGCTTAGGTTCTATTTTCAAGAGGGAAATCCCCATAAACCTGTCTTAGTTATTAATATTTTTCCTCATCCTCTGGAATTTAAGCGCTGGTATCTTCAGGCTAATATTAATCACTACGACTTAATTACAGCCAATCATTTGGCTACTTGAATCAACGCCAACGAAATTTGGGTCAGGCAGCTTAATTATTTACGAAATGATTATAATATTATTTTAAAGGGTTTTTTGGAGAAAATTTCCCATTTTTAGGGGCATATTCAGAGCAGTCTTTCGCCTGTTCGGTGAGAACCAAAGAAGGTTCTACGGCACATTTGAGATAATGATTATTGGAGTAAAATCGACAATTACGGCAGGGTACTTGATGTAAGGACTTAATACTAAAGACCATTTTATGATCTAAAACAGTCCGAATTTTTTGTAATATCAAGAAAAAAACTACCCAACTGAAAATTAAGGCAATGGGTGATAAAGTAAGAGCTATATCAGAGACATCTAAGCTATCTTGTTGTGTTGGTTGTGATCTAATTTCGCTCTGAATTACCTGACGCAACTTGAGATTATCAGCTACTTTATTGGGCAGGATTGGCTCGACAGACATATTATTTAACCTCGGCTATCTAATTATTGTGTGTTTGTTTTGATACAAAGCTAATTGGTAATTTTGGAGCCACAATCAGTAATTAATTAAGTAAGAGAATAGCCAATGAATAAGAAATTAAATTTTGATTAGCTTTTTGCAGCCTGAGAATATAGTAAAAATAGGTATATAGTAATACTTCCTCTATAAGTTGTAAAATTAAAGAAGACATCAGGAATACACCTCAAGCCCAGGCCAAGAGAGCCAAGCATAAAAAATGATCTTTCAAAAATGATTTAGAACTGCTATAGAAAATAAATAATTTATACTTTGGATGTTTAGTTAGTTTTAAACTTTCCACTAGTATATCTGGGAAATTCCTAGCCGATCAAATCATGAGATAACAGGTATTCTTAATTTTTTTTGTTAATTAAAGACAAAACCTGTATTTCCTTATGCCTCAATTATATGTTTAACAAAATATAATTTATCGTATATCTGCCGATAGTTTTGTTCAGAAATTTTCCACTATATGTCAAAAGGAGTATATTAATGAAATGAACTATAATCACAATGGGTTATGTTAAAATTTTATCCATTATTAAGTCTTTATTAAAAATGTAATTACTCTTGAAGCCAGTTTGTAATTAAGTAATATATGGGGTAAAATTTGGAAGAATTAACGTAATTACATCGTATATAGAGGTATTATCATGTTGGGTATTATTCTCACTTGGATAGTTACCAGCGTCAGCTTTTTAATTATTTCTCGACTTCCTTTGGGAATTGAAATTGATAATTTTGGTAAAGCTGCTATTTCTGCTGCTGTTTTTGGCATATTGAATGCCATTCTCTTGCCAATTCTCACTTTTTTCGCGTTTCCATTTATTCTCTTGAGTTTTGGATTATTTTTCTTTATATTGAATGCCATCATTTTTGCACTGGCTGCTGCCTTAGTTCCAGGTTTTACCCTGAGATGGGGTTTTTGGAGTGCATTGCTGGGATCTTTTACTTTAGCAATTGTGAATTCTATTCTCTTGAGTATTGTGCGGACAGCAGTATAAAATACTGTTTGCTGTTGAAATCAGAGTAAAGTCTGAATTTTTGAGAATAAAAAATAGACGCAAATGAGAAAATTATGACAAAATTTTTGCGAAATAAAATAAGCTTTTTTCTTTCAGGATTGCTCTTGACAGTTCTGCTAATTTCTTGTCAAACAGTACCTAGTGCTGAATCACAACCTGCAACTCCTACCGCAACTACCACCGCAACTACCACTTTCCCTCCTGTAGCTTCTCCTGATGGTGAACTGAGTGCAAACACAGCCAAATTACCACCATTACCCTATGACTTTGGGGCTTTAGGCAAAGCTATTGATGCGGAAACCATGAAACTACATCATGATGCACATCACGCTAGCTATGTGAATAACCTCAACAATGCCTTAAAACAGGAGCCAGACTTACAAAAAAGAAGTGTAGAATCTTTGCTTCGGGATTTAGACAGTGTTCCCGAAAATATTCGGACAAAGGTACGCAACAATGCTGGTGGGCATCTCAACCATACTATTTTCTGGCAAATCATGAGTCCTGATGGTGGTGGAGAACCCACAGGCGAAATTGCCCAAGAAATTAACCAAAAATTTGGTGATTTTGCCAGCTTTAAAAAACAGTTTAACGAAGCAGGAGGCGATCGCTTCGGTAGTGGTTGGGTATGGTTAGTGCGGAACCCAGGCGGGGAACTGGAAATAGTCACCACACCTAATCAAGACAATCCCATTATGGATGGCGCGTATTATCCGATTATGGGTAACGACGTGTGGGAACATGCATATTACCTGAGATATCGCAACCGTCGCGCAGAGTATTTAAATAATTGGTGGAACGTAGTCAACTGGCCAGAAATCAACAGGCGATCGCAAGCTTCATTAAAAACTGGTAGTTAGGAGAACAGCTGCTATGAAAAGTTTGTTAATGCACAATCCTGTAGTCGTAGCAGCAGGTTGGATCGGGGCTTATATATTTATTACCGTTTTGCCCCTACTTATTTTGCTCATATATCCGCCGACGGGTAGAGAGTTTTGGACTGAGTTTTCTGTGTCCTTGGGTTTCATTGGTCTAGCGATGATGGCGCTACAATTTGCCCTCACAGCCCGCATCAATCGCATAGAAGCATCCTATGGTGTTGATATCATCCTGCAATTTCACCGCTACATCTCTTTAGTAGCATTTGCATTTATTCTGCTTCACCCGTTAATTTTGTTCGTGGTGCAGCCAGAAACACGAGAGTTGTTAAACTTTGTCACAGCCCCTTGGCGTGCTAGAGCCGCAGTTTTAGCTACAGTAGCTTTGATATTGTTAATTGTCACAACTATTTGGCGTCAACAGTTGAAAATTCCCTATGAACCTTGGCGTACATCTCATGGTATTTTGGCAGTCCTGGCAATTAGTTTGGGACTAACACATGGCTTGGGGGTAGGCTATTACTTAGGACTATTTTGGAAAGCAGTTTTGTGGACAGCGATCGCGCTGACAGCCCTTTGGCTACTAATATATGTGCGTTTAGTCAAACCCATGTTCATGACCAAAAAGCCTTATCTAGTAGAAGAAGTGCGTCAAGAACGGGGCGATGTCTGGACATTAGCATTAAGACCTAGAGGACACGAAGGCTTTCGTTTTCAGCCTGGTCAATTTGCTTGGATTACCTTAGGTATTTCACCATTTCGGATGCGAGAACATCCTTTTTCCATGTCATCTAGCGGAGACAATACTGAACGCATTGAGTTTAGTATCAAGGCGTTGGGAGACTTTACCAAAAGAATCAAAGACGTAGAACCTGGAACCAAAGCATTTCTTGACGGCCCCTATGGAGTTTTCACCACTGATAGATATGAAGATACGGCGGGCTTTGTCTTAATTGCCGGTGGTATTGGCATCACGCCCATGATTAGTATGCTATTGACCCATGCAGAACGCCAAGATGAACGCCCCTACATATTAATCTATGCCAGCAAAACTTGGGATGACATTACTTTCCGTGAAGAACTCCATGAATTGCAGCAAAAATTAGACCTAACCGTTGTCCATGTCCTCAAAGATCCCCCAGAAGATTGGTCAGGGGAAACAGGCTATGTAGATAAGGAACTTTTAGAACGTCATATACCCAAACGCAGAGGTACAAGGCAGTATTTTATTTGTGCATCACCCAAAATGATGGATCAGGTAGAAGCAGCGTTGCATCAACTGGAGGTTCCCACAACTAATATCCACATGGAACACTTTAATCTGGTTTAAGTGTGCCCTGTTCACTATTTTCCAGACAGTCCCATATTTGATTAACTTTGAATTATGCGCTACAGCATCATGCTTCAATTGGTGACAGGTATCACCACAATTTTAGTGGGTACTGCTGCCTTCTTTGCTTGGTTACAAACTCGTCCTTCTCCCAGAGAAACTAAAGTCACACGTAATAGTGAGTATTTCACGTCGTATTCTTTTATTCATTCTGTCAGTTCTGGCTGCGATCGCACTCGTCTTGATTGCATCTCCCGCAGTCATCATCCCTCCACCTAAACCAATCCAGCCAGTAACCGTCTACGTTATTGATCAGGGTTTACATTCCCAATTAGTTTTACCCGATGGGGACAACAAATTAATTCAATATGCTTATGGTGATTGGCGTTACTTTGCATTAAACCAGCAAAACTTGGGTAGTGGAATTGCTGCACTGCTGATTCCTACTCAGGGAACCCTCGGTAGAAGAGAATATCAAAATTTAATTGAGATGAAGCAAACTCTCAATAGCAATCACAATGTCCTAAGTTTTGCAGTAGCCAAACTTGACGTTATCCAGCTAAAACAATTATTGGATAAACGCTTTAATCAAAATATTGCCACCCAAATATTCAACCCCCTAAATAAAATGTACTTTGTGCAAGACGATTTAGATTACACATTGTATCACAATAGTAATCATGAATTAGTTGTATGGATAGAAGCATTACATTGTCGAGTTGAAGGCTTTGTTCTGTTAGCTGATTTTAAAATATCAGAATAAACAATCGCGTCTTGGCGGATGAGATAATATTATTTTTTCAACCTATAATACATTAAATGACTTATTGCTATTATCCAAGTTATATCCTCTGGCTTACCATCGCCTCAAGTAGAAAAAGAATTATCCCAATTACGTCTACTAAGTTTGCAAATCATTGAAGATAATCCCTTTGCAGTGGCAGATAAAAGCAGTAATCTGGAAAAAATTCAAGACGAAATGCGTCAATGAACAGGCATTACTTCTGCCCGTATGGCTTTTGCTAATTTTTGGAGTCAAGCTTACCTTCAACAAGCTGGTTGGCAACAAGAAATCGATTTTTGGAATAGTGAAATTCGCTATTTGATTCAAGCAAATTATTATCGAGATATTAATAAATCTGGTAAATTTATTGCCTATTTTTGGCTAATTGATTTGCCACATGACTGGAAGTCACGAGTGTGCGGCTTGAAAACATCAAAACAAGTATTAGCAATTGCAAATTACATGAGGTGTGTATAACCTCTAGCCTCTAACCGCAGTGACATACGCATACAGTGTAGGAGTATGTCACCTAAGAATCACAGGATTTTTTAACAATTCCTTAATTGACAACACCCTAAAAATAATGATAATCGTTATCACAGGTAAAAATTATACTGTATGGAGAAGCATGGCAGTTTCCAATAATATTAGCTGCTCAAAAAAGCCAGGAACTCCAATCAGAAAAGCAACTGCATCTCTAGCAGTCAGCTTTTTGGTTGCAACACCCCTGGTTGTATCTACCGCTTTTTCGCCAGCACAAGCTCATGATGATCACACACATGAGACTGAATATTTCATCGGTGTAGATGCTTTACAGGTTCTCAACAGAGGGATATACAGTGGATTAGATAACCCCAACTACAATCGTTTGACCTTTCTCTATAACCACGGGGATCATTTTCACAGTATTGGTGCTTATAGCTACTTTGGAGATATAGAAAACCCAACCATTGAATCAACCAGTACCAATAACCGCATACCAGAGTCTTATACAGAAATTTCTCCGCTAAAATTATTACCAGGTACAGGTATTTACTCTGGTCGCTTAGTTAGTACTGATACCCATGAACCATATAGCGATTTGAAGATAGAACCTTTAGCATCGCTGCAAGATTCTCCAGATTTAGAAGCGCAGGTTTTGTTTAATAGTTCTGATGGTCGCTGGAATGCTTCACTAACTGGTGCAACCATTGGTCTAAAATTAGCATCAATTAGCGATCGCTTGAATATTGGCAACGCGATAAACCCGAATATCGTCAATAATGTTGGTGATATTCACACAATTGGCAGTGGTGATAATTTTGCATTCACTCCGATTTTTTGGACTGATGCAACTGCACCAGTGGGAAATTACTCTGCAACTTTCCAACTCGTAGATTTAAGCTCTAATTTTCAGGAATCTGGGACATTTAGCTTTGATTTTCAAGTAGCCAAAGTACCTGAACCCCCAACCACCATCGGTTTTAGCTTGGTTGCTCTTTTAGGTTTATCTGTTTCTCGACTCAAGAAACGTTTTAGCAGCAGCTTTAACTAACCTTTTATTCTCGCATCCAGAGGTAATTTTCACAATTACTTTTGGGTGCGAGATTATCATTTCATGAAGATAACAAGAAATCCTCGATGGCTGTAAATACGACATCTGGGTATTCTTCATGTAATCCCAGGGAACCAGGAATCACAACGCTTTGTACTTTAGGTAAGGCTGCTACTGTGTCCATTTCTGCGCGTGATTTTGGTGGACTAGATTTGCCAATTACTACCATTAGAGGTACAGACAAAGATTGCACCAGTGCGAGAAAATCAGATTGCTCACGTATCGCATCGAGATTACCAGTTACAAAAGCCGCAGATGCAAATCTAGCGCCTGGTTTTCGGGTTGTTTGCCATTTCTTCTCGATGAAACTGGGTGTAAGTTTAGCGTCATCGGTAAAAACATGACGGCGATACATCCAACTTAAAAATGATGGAGTGGTGTTGAGTTTGTAAAGTGCTTGACCTACTATAGGCGATCGCACTAATCCTTTCACCATATCTGCTATTTGGGGATTTGCCCCCATTGTTGGCAAAGGGCCGCGCCAAGTGGGTGCTAACAAAGCAATCCGCGAAAAAATATCAGGTTGCTTTACAGCTAGTTTCAAGACGTAACTAGAAGCATGACCAGCCGCTACTACAATAATGGGAGTAAGAAAAACAGTTGTGATAAAATCTTCCAGAAATTGCTGATATATTTCCGGTCGGTAATTTA
Source organism: Anabaena sp. CCY 9613 (assembly GCF_963920895.1). Lineage (NCBI taxonomy): Bacteria > Bacillati > Cyanobacteriota > Cyanophyceae > Nostocales > Nostocaceae > Anabaena > Anabaena sp. CCY 9613. The sequence goes on along the minus strand of NZ_CAWUDE010000006.1, from coordinate 15,735 downwards.
AACTAGGACGAGAAGATTGTCCAAATCCCGGCCAGTCTACTGCTGTAACTTGAAAGTGAGAAGCTAGTAACTTGGCCAGTTCTCCCATCTCTGCACGTGTGGAAACACTGCTGAAAGCTGGTAGTAGCAAAATGGGTGAACCTGTACCAATGGTTTCATAAATAACGCGTAAGGGTTGGTTTTCCCAACTCCAGGTATATTCTTTAACTACTCCACCAAATCCTACAGAATCAGGGGTTGATACCAAATTAGTTGTCATTGGACTAGGGGTTAGAGGCTAGAATGATGTACTTTATCTTGAAGAAAAGTGCTGTTATGTTGAGCAACTCCTAATTTGGGCACTTTATCACCATACATTTTTTAGTTAGGCAAATCTAACTTACATTCAAGTGCTTTTTTTTGCATGGTCTTAAAAATGTTGTAAAAGCCATTGGCGCGGGAAGGCGTGAGGCTGACATTTAAACCAGTTTCTTGAATAAAATCTGGAGTTAGTTGCACAATTTCACTGGGAGTGAGTCCATTTAAACCCTCAACCAAAAGTCCTACCAACCCTTTGGTCAACTGGGAATCAGAATCACCCTGATATACAACCTTACCGTCATCCAGGGTTGCGGTGATATAAACTTGAGACACACAACCAGGAACTTTGTTTTCTGGTATTTTGCCAGTTTCTGGGAAATCCTTGAGCTTCTGAGCATACCAGATTAGTTGTTCATAGCGTCGCTTCGGTTCACTAGCACGTTGAAAGCGCTGGACGATTTTAGCGAGAGCAGGTGGCAAAGAATCTATAATTGAGGACATAACAGAAGCTGCAAATACAATCGGTCTCACTTTGAGTGTAGATTATATTGAGAGCGATCGCGTCTGTTATAAGTGGATCTATAGGCTAGCCATAACATTGATTAATATAGCCGACATGGGAAATATGACTTACTCGATACTAACGGCACAGTTTTTATATTAAGGATTGAGAATAACTGTTAAATATTGATGCAAAATAGAGGTTTTTCTTGAATTTAGTTCGGAAATATTCAGATTATACTTTCAACCACTAAAAATTTTCAGGAGCAAAATCAGGTGTTACCTTCGACCTTAATCGCTGCTGCAACTGCACCCTTGAATTGGAGTCCTACTGTAGGTGTAATCATGATTTTGGCTAACATCATTGCCATTACTTTTGGCAAATTCACCATGAAGTACCCCAGTTCCGAGCCAGCATTACCTTCAGCTAATTTCTTTGGTGGTTTTGGTTTACCTGCGGTACTAGCAACTACAGCCTTTGGTCATATCTTAGGTGCAGGTATTATTTTAGGGTTGCATAACCTCGGTAGAATCTAGTATGGCTGCGCGGAATTTATAATTCCCATTCCATAAGGATTTTAGGTATTTCCAATTAGGAATTTTTTGTTTGCGTTTTATGAGCTAGAGATTCACTTCTTTAGCTTTTTTATATGTAACTATACCAGCGCATAAATATTGTCAATACTACCTGATTCGCACCTCAGATGAGGAAGATATAGAAAATATGGCAGTTGTGATGCTATTTTCTCCTCATTTTTCTTTCTAATGGTATAAGACAAATCAATAAAAATAGTGTGATGATTTAAAAGTAGAGCAATGTAAGTTCTAAATTTTGTTTAACTCATTGCTACTTTCAATTGCATTGGCTCTATTTTTCAATTTAATATTTAAAACAGGAAATAGAATATTATGGCACAGCAAAAAACTGCTCAACTTTTGCACGCTGTTAAAGAAGATCAAGCATTGAAAGCCAGACTCAAAGCAACAAATAATGCAGAAGCCTTTATCGAGATTGCCAGAGAATGCGGCTATGACTTTACAGTAGAAGAACTGGAAGATGAAATCAGTAAATTGTCGGACGAAGATTTGGCAGCTATTGTTAATCCAGGATGGGGGAATAGACGCCACATTTATCCTAGATAATTTTTAAGCTACTTTCATCACTTTCACTTTTAATGTGGAGAATCAAGCAACGGTAGAGTTAAATTTTTGCCTTGTGTGATTCTCTGCTTTAATAGTTATTAAAGGGGTATCGGCAATCTATCCTCTGAAAATGTTTGGTTGACTGGGTAAGAAGTTACCAAGCATTTAAGTGATTGGCTACATTTCACCGGAGGCGATCGCACTTGGGAATGACCGCAGAATTAAAATATGATACTACGGAATTTGTCGATTAAGAGTTTACAGAAAACAGAAACCAGATATATAGAGGGATTCCCTATTTAAAGTCCCAAATATTGTCAATTACTTAAGCCCGTGTTGGCTTCAAAAATAACCACGCTACAAAAAATGTCGCTGCTGTAAATAATTGCGTCAAATCCACAGCCGATAGATAGCCATCCGCAAAGGAAGCAATACTGCGATCAGTGATGCCAAATAGCCAAGATGAAAGGCCAAACAGCCAAATTCCATTCTTGAGATTGCCGACAAATTCCTTAGAGTCTGATGATTGCTGGTCTTTCATAATCCTTTGCTCCATCGGTGAACAGTTCTGATGCTTGATTATTCAAAACTGGTTTGGACTCCTGACACTGAACTATTATTATATTAATAAATATTTCATAATCTTGACTTAACCACCCAAAGATACATCTACTTATCTTGACCGCAGAAACAGGAAGAAAAAGTAATCAAGTTCTTTCCCCTGGACACCACAGCCTCCTGGCTTACCTGTTACCTCTGTTTACCAAATAATTTTATTTATTTTGCAAGACGACTTAACTTTGATGACTGCAAACCCCATACTCGTGATATCTAGTCATGCGAGGTTCAAAACCGTAGTTTTTCATTGTTAGACTAAAAAATAACCCTCACTTCCTAGCAAAGGTAGCCTCATAACCTCTGCAACCAATCTGGCCAACCTTGGCTGCGCTGTTGGGATTTGCAAGGCAATTTATTATTAGTGAAGACGCTTGACAGCCCAATTGAGGACTTTGGGGATGGAACCAGACGCCTAATACCGCTACTTCTTTCTTCTAGTCTCTAGCCCCTTTTTCAATGTGTGAATATTAAGTAAGTTTATTCAAATAAACAAATTATGTACGTGTTAATAGGTGGAGCCGGCTTATTAGGAATAAGTTTGGCGCAAAAACTCGTAGAACTTGGGCATACTGTTGCCATGATTGACAACAATCCTACAGCTTGCCACTATGCCCGTGAACAAGTAGGAGTGATGGCTTTCGAGGGTAGCGCCGTGAGTACAGAAACCTTATTAGAAGCAGGGATTCGCAAAGCGGATGCTCTAGCAGCTGTCCTCAGAAGTGATGCTTTGAACTTAGCAATGGTAACTCTTGCCAAACACTACGGTGTTTCTCATATTTTGTCACGAATGCGTCACCGTGATTTTACTGAGCCGCTGCGTCTATCAGGAGCCAGTCATATCATCAGTACTGTGGAATTAGCAGTTTCCACAATGGTAAATGCCATTGAGTATCCCCAGGTAGAATCAATGATGCATTTTGAACAAGGACAGATTGAGGTGCTAAAAATGGCTATTCCCGACAATTGTTATGTTGTGGGTCGTAGTCTGGCTGAAATCGCGCAAAATCCCAGTTTCCCCAGTGGTTCTTTAATTATTGGTTATCAATCCCATCCCCATACAGATTTAATTATTCCTAACGGCAGCACTATTGTCGAGCCTAATTCTACAGTTTTGATTGCCACTAAACCAGGATTTTTACACCAAGTTATTGATTTTATTGAAGGGTGTTAGTAACTTTAATGTGGAGTTGGGATGATTACTTATACAGGAATTACGTAACTAACCACGTATTTTCGTCATTGCGACCGTAGGGAAGTAATCTCAAAGCCTTGATTTTCGTAGCGAGTGCGTAAGTCCTATTATATTGACACTCTCCTAGCTTTTAGAAAAATAAGCTCAGTGAAATTTGTTTTGCTAAGGGCGTGTCAAACAAGGATTTTTTTTTAGCCTGTTTAAACTGCATTGAAAGTTGTAAAAGCTAAAGAACGAATGAACATAATATTTAGTCCAATAAAGAATTTTTGGTTTTTTAGACCACACTGACTAGATATGTTTGCCCTGATTTTTTTATGCAGTCCCCAGGTAAGTAGAACAGGGTAAATAATTAAAGGTTTGTAGTGAGAACTTTAGTTCTCAAATCAGGACTAAAGTCCTGACTACGAACTGATTTTAGGTAAATTTACATTAGTTTACATAGTTTGGTTTTTTCAAGTCGTTCTACTTAGAGCAATCAGAAAATATTAGTGAAAATCAAGATACCCTTTAGCAATAGTGATTCAAGAGGCTTAATCATCATCTAGTTGTAGTAATTGTTCATCTATAGTTTTAAGGCGTCCTCGGGCAATTTCTTCTGAAAGAATGCGCTTTCGCATAGCCTCGTTCAGCGCACCTTTTTCTGCTAACAGTAAACGGCGACGAATGGCATCAAGTTTACTACTATCACTTCTTTTATTACCAAACTCCTCAGGGCGACGATTATGAAAATCTCGTAGTGTTTTTTCGGCACCAGCTATTCTTACTTGATAAGCTGAACGCATTTCTTCATAGACGGCTTTTGGTAATACTCCAGATTTCAATAAGCTATCTAATTCATCTTGTGCTGCTTTACCTGTGATTAATTGGGCTTGCATTTCTTCTATCTGCTGACGAGATTTTGAAAATTGAGATAAATTTAAACGTTTTACTAACCAAGGTAAACTTACACCTTGTCCCAATAAAGATAGCAAAACTGTGCCAAAAATTATAGAAATTATTGTTCCTCGCCCTACAATTTCTATAGGTAAAGTTAACGCCAATGCCATCGATAGCGAACCTTTAATGTTGCCGAGAAATAACACGTGTTGCCAACGCCACGGAATGGAGCGGTCAAACAAACCTACCATTGCTAATAGTGGATAAACAGAAACTATCCGTCCCATTTGGTAAGCGAAAATTGCTAGTATTACTGCTGGCAAAGTATTCCAGAGTGTGATGAGGTTGACTTCTAAACCAATCAATAAAAAAATCAGGCTATTAACACCAAAACCGAGGGATTCCCAAAAAGTTAATAATGTTAGGCGAGTAGAAGCCGATACATTTCCCGAAAGTCCTTTAGTCCCCACAATTAGCCCAGCCACAACTACTGCGACTACACCAGATACACCCAACAATTGCCCAGCTTGAAAAGCACCAAGAGCCACTGCCATTGTGAGTAAAATACTGCTGAGTGGCTCATCTGCTCGAATAAATAAACCTGTACTTAAATAGCCAATAATTAGTCCGACCAAAGTACCGCCCACAATTACCACAAAAAATTCTTGAAATCCATCTAGAATGGTTAGTGAACCAGCCGCATTAAATTGTAAAATCAGGCTAAATAAAACCAGCGCCACACCATCGTTAAATAAACTTTCTCCTTCAACAATGGTAGAAAGTCGCGCAGGAACTGGCACTTCTTTAAACACGGCAATCACGGAAACAGTATCAGTAATTGCCAAAATTACCCCAGATAAAAGTGCCTGTATCCAATCGAAGTCTAGTACCCATTTCAACAGTAATGCCGTTACCCCAGAAGAAATTATTACTCCTGGTCCTGATAGTAGGGCAATGGGTTTAACTGTGCTGCGGAGACGACTGATATCAGTGTTAATAGCTGCTTCAAATACTAGAATCGGTAAAAACAAATTCAAAATTAAAGAATCATTCAAACCAATACGACGTGGAAGCAATTCAGTAATTGCTAATCCTGCCAACACTAAACCCGCGACATAAGGTACTTTCAGCCTACGGGATAGAAGCGCTACGGCTGTAGCAACTAACAGAAGAATAATTGAAACCTTGACTAATTCAGTAACATCCACTGAGATTTTGGTAATTAATGTAAAAATTATTTATTTGTCAAGATATCTTAAATAAGAGAAATAAACAAGGTGCAACACGGATGATTAATCGTTTACTAAATCGACGCTTCAACCAAATAGATACATCGTTGATTGAACGACTGCGAGTATTATCTACTCGACAGTTGGAAAATTTAGCAGAAGCATTATTCAATTTCACATATGTATCTGATTCAGAAAATTGCTTGGATCTATAAGCAAGTAACTAGAATATTTGATAATTACTTGAGCAGAGATCATAACTCCGACTTTTTTATAGCGATCTGCTTTGCAGCACCGCTGAGTCCTAAGGGGACACGCTTACGCGAACGCTATCGCGCCACGCAAGCTGTTAATCTAATTAACAATTAGACGAATCCCTTTGGCTCTCAATCAGCCGCAATCAGGACGGCAAATTTCTCAAAATGTGCCACATTAAATTGGTACCATCTGATTTTTGTCAGGTGAAAATAAGCAAAGCAACATACCAGGTATTTCCTTATGGTGATGGAATCAGCAATTGGTGAGGAAATTATCACCACTAATCTCAAGCAGTTTCTTTTAGTACTTTCGGTTTCCTTAGGGGTGGCAACTTTACCTCAGATATTTAGTTGGTTTCGCCACATACCTTATACCTTACTATTGGTAATTGTTGGTTCAGGGTTGGCATTTGTGGATGTCCGCCTTGTCACCCTTTCTCCGGAACTAATTTTGTTCATTTTCTTACCACCACTATTGTTTGAAGCTGCGTGGAATTTGAGGTGGGCAGACTTAAAACGCAACTTTGTCACCATTTGTCTGTATGCAGTGTTTGGAGTGGTCATTTCCATTGCAGGTATCGCTATCGGTCTTAATCAACTAGCCGGACTTTCTCTTTCTACTGCTTTACTTATTGGCGCTAGTTTATCTGCTACTGACCCAGTTTCTGTCACGGCTTTATTTCGTGAATTGGGCGTCGGCAAAGGTCTGACCACCATGATGGAAGGCGAAAGTTTGTTTAATGATGGTATGGCTGTAGTTGCCTTTAGTTTTTTGGTGGCGCTGTCTTTGGGCAATGCCGAATTTGCTTTCCAGCCAGTGGTAGTGCAGTTATTTACCGTTGTCGGTATTGGTGTGGCGGTAGGAGGATTAATTGGCTTTGGTATTTCTTACCTCACTCAACGCTTCGATTTGCCGATGGTGGAACAGTCTTTAACTCTAGTTTGTGCTTACGGTACTTACCTGATTATTGAAGAATTGGGTGGTTCTGGGGTAATTGGGGTTGTCACCACAGGTTTAATTTTGGGTAACTTTGGCTCTCGTATAGGTATGAATCCCCGGACTAGAGTGATTGTTTCCGAGTTTTGGGACTTTTTGGCGTTTTTTGTCAACTCGATAGTATTTTTGTTGATTGGTGACCAAATTCACTTTGCTATTTTGGGAGAAAACCTGCAAATTATTGCCGTGACAGTAGCCACCATGATTTTGATGCGGGCAGTTGCTATTTATCTCCTCAGCAACTTGAGTGCTGTCATTACCAAATATACAATCCCTTTAGCTGAACAAACTGTACTTTGGTGGGGTGGGGTCCGTGGTTCCGTTTCTATTGCCCTAGCATTGAGTGTACCTATAGGATTACCAGAGCGAGAAAAAATTATTGCTACTGTGTTTGGTGTAGTTTTATTTACCCTACTTGTTCAGGGTTTGTCTATTAAACCCTTGTTGCAGAAACTGAATCTTTTGGGTGATGCACCCTTACGTCAACGATATTCAGAACTAGCTACCCGTCATGTCGCCTTAGAACGTGTTTTGCAACACCTCCAAGCAGATACACGTCCAGGTATTGAACCAGAATTTTACCGTTACCAGGAGACATTAATTAAAGGCGAGATTGAAAATTTACAAATTAAAATTGATAAATTACAGGATGAGTATCCCAATCTTCGCAGCTTTACAACTGAACAATTCCGGGAAGAACTGCTGGCAATTGAGGCGGATACTTATGCGGAATTTGTCCGGTCTGGTAGGTTAAATACAGAACTTGCACCTATGCTTGAGGATGTTTTGCAGCATAACGATATGGATATTTAAGGAGAAATGCGAGGCGGGGGATGAGGATAAATTTTCCCCATTACCCCTGATTCCCAGTCCCTAAGAAGACGGTTGCTTCCACCTATCTAAAACATCTTTAAAGACAAGTTCTTCGATCCATGTTTTCGCAACTACCGCCAACGGTAGCGCCATCACTAACCCCAAAGCACCAAAGAAGCTGGCAAAGAAAATTTGGGCTGTGAGGGTAAAAGCAGGTAATAGCGCTACCTGTTTGGCCATAACTGTGGGAGTTAGCCAGTAACTTTCTACATTCTGAATCACGAGGTATAAAATTAAGACGGCGATCGCCTTCCAAGGTGCATCGAGAAAAGCGATCGCCATTGGTAAAACTACACTCAAGGTGGGGCCAATATTGGGAATAAAGTTTAACAGTCCTGCTAGTACAGCATGAGCTAATGCTAAGGGTACTCGTAAAATTAATAACCCCAAACCGCTGAGGAAGGCAATAAAGAGCATTTCAATTAAAGCACCAACCGTCCAGTTTCCTAAACCTTCGCCACACAAAGTGAGAATTTCTTCAACTCGCTGGCGGTAAAATGACGGGAAACAGCGCACAAAGACTTGACGGTAGGGTTGGGGATTAACTAGTAGCATCAAAGTTAAAACTATGACCAGTAAAAATTCTAGTGCCGCAGTAAATCCAGTAGAGAAAAAAGCGATCGCTTGTCCCAACAGAATTTCACCTAAAGGTTGCAGTTGGCGAATTAGATTATCAATATCTGGTATATTCGGTAGATATGGCCCAACAATGGTCAGCTCTAACCAAGTTATCACCTGCTGAATTCGAGACAGTCCGGCAGGAAACAGCTTGACTAACTCCTCAAATTGGTCAATAAACGGTGGCACAATCAGCACGAAACAAATAATTAATAGCCCAACCACAATCACCAAACTCAGCCACACAGCCAAAGCTCGCCGCATTCTCGACCGTTGCAATCGCTGCACTAGTTTACCAATAGCTGTTGCTAGCACTACAGCTGTAAATATGAGCAATAATAACTGGCGAATTTGCCAAAGAATATAAAGTGAGACCAGCAGGACGACAAATCCCAACCATTGCCCAATTCTCATTTTGTCTGTCTCCTTTTATGTCTGCTGTTATAAATCATTTTCAAAACACCAATAACAGATGCGATGGCTAACACAATACCAGGGTTAAAGGTAATAGCAAAACTAGCCTCCGGACTATATTGCCAACGTAACAACCAGATCGTGTCATTACCCAACACAAAAGAAGGCACACGCAAGAATGTGAATACTGGCAACAATATTAAACCGCTAATCATCAATATAAAAAACACTGATAAAGTAAATTTCAACCAGGATAAACAAGCAGAAATAACTTGTGATTTTTGGGATAGCATTAGCAAAATATACACCTAAAAACTTTATGTTTTTTAGCCTTGTATCTAAATGTGACACTAATATGACAACACCTGTATAAAAGCGAAATATAAATATATTTGGAACTTAGATTATTATTTATTGGTCACATTTGTATGGCAAAGCTGTAATAAAAAATTTCTCTTAGGGTAGCGCTGATGAAACGGCTAATGAATTCTCAGCACAAACGCTGGTTAGCATGGATGGCGATGGCGTTTGTCTTAACTGGATGTGAACAGGCGATTGAGTATTTGCCACCGTTGCCTACAGTCCAGATGCCAACTGACAGGCCAAAACAGCCTCCACTCCCACCCCAATCCGCCACAGCTACCCAAATAGAGGCAGGCATTAGAGAAAGCATTAACGAGGTGCGTCAAGAAAATGAGCTACAACCCTTACAGAATAATGAACAACTAGCAGCAGTAGCCCGTGACTACAGCCGACAAATGGCAGAACAAAATTTTTTCAGCCACACTGGTGCCGATGGTAGTAATTTGCAAGACAGAGCGAAGTCTGGTGGTATCATCTACTGGGTGGTAGGTGAAAATTTGTTCAAAGGTACAAACGTTCCGCAACCTGTAAATGTCGCGGTTGATGGTTGGATGAAAAGTCCTGGACATCGTGCTAATATTCTCCGTCCAGTTTTTACAGAAACAGGCGTAGGCGTTTGGCGAGTAAATAACACCTATTACATCACGCAGTTATTTTTGCGCCGATGACAGAGCGAGGCGCTAGAGGGTAGCCCTTTTTAAAGTCAATAATTTAAAAAATAAATCATATTCAGAGAATTCTCTTGTAAAAGACATTTTTAGAGGGAATCTTTCTGTCTTTTTACTTATAAAGAATCAACTATTAGATAGATAAATATTACTATTATTTTAGAGGTATTAGTTATTTATTAGGTTAGTAATTGTTTCTTGATTCAATTTACTTGTCCTGGGACTTTTAAAAGGAGATTGAAGGCAAAATCATGGCGATATTTGGCTATCACGCCTCTCATGAGCAGTTTAAACCGAGTGTACTTTTAGAATACGTCCAAGCAGCTGAACAAGCTGGATTTAGTCGCATATCTTGTTCTGATCACTTTCATCCGTGGAGCGATCGCCAAGGAGAAAGCGGTTATGCTTGGTCTTGGTTGGGTGCCGCCATGCAGGCTACACCCCTAACCTTTGGTGTAGTTTGCGCCCCTGGACAGCGTTATCACCCGGCAATTATCGCTCAAGCTGCGGCTACCCTCTGTGAAATGTTTCCCCAGCGCTTTTGGGTGGCTTTGGGTAGTGGTCAAGCTTTGAATGAGCAAATTACAGGCGATTTTTGGCCAGAGAAAAATGTCCGCAATCTGCGTCTTAAGGAATGTGCAGACGTTATGCGCGCCCTCTGGACAGGTGAAACCGTGACTCATTACGGTTTAGTCAGTGTGGAAGCAGCTAAGTTATATACCAGACCAGCAGTAGCACCGTTAATTATTGGCGCCGCCATTACACCGCCTACAGCCGAATGGCTGGGAAGTTGGGCAGATGGATTAATTACTGTTTCTCATCCCTACGAAAAACTCAAACAAGTTGTGGCAGCATTCCTTCGGGGCGGTGGAGAAGGCAAACCCATGTATTTAAAAGTACAAATGTCTTATGCCGCAGACGAGGAAACAGCTTTGCATGGAGCCTTTGACCAATGGCGGACAAATATCTTTCAAAGTCCTGTGTTGACAGACTTGCGGCATCCCCAACAATTTGAGGCGATCGCAGAGTTTGTCAAACCAGAAGATATGTATAAATATGTACGTATTTCGGCTGACCCTCAGCAACATATCGCATGGCTAAAGCAAGATATAGAACTCGGCTTTAATGAAATTTATCTCCACAACGTCAACCTTGAACAGCAGGCTTTCATTGAAGTTTTTGGCAAACAGGTAATTCCCGAACTCAGCAGAATCAAGGAAGGAGCAACAATTTAATTATGCGAGTAACGGTTGGCCCACCTATTTTGATGATTAATCATGGCAGTACCTTTATGGCAACTGACCTGAGTGGACAAATTAATTCTGATGGTCATACGGGTATTTTTTCTGATGATACCCGCTTTTTAAGTCACTATGCCTGCTATGTGGATGGTCAAGCTTGGGTTCGTTTAACTTCGTCTACGACACAATATTATGCAGCAAGAGTTTACTTAACAAATCCTGCGTTCACATCGAAAAAAGGCAAAGTTGCTCAAGGTGATTTGTCCTTAATCATCAGCCGGACGGTGGAACAAGGAATTCATGAAGATCTCGACATTACCAATCATGGTTTAGCAGCTGTCAGCTTTAATCTGGAAATTGCCTTAGGTTCAGACTTTGCTGATATCTTCGAAGTAGAATCACAGCAATGTATCCATCGGGGACAGATTGAAACGAGATGGCATGAAGAAAAACATCAACTAGAAACTAGTTATGAAAATGACAATTTTTACCGTTGTTTAATTTACCAACCTTGTAATTACTCGTCTCGTCCTCACTATGCTAATGGTTGCGTCACTTTTGACGTGGTATTAGAACCTGGTGCAACTTGGCACGCTTGCGGCAAATTTAATTTGATTGATCATCAGCATATTCGGGAGGCCGTTGATTTCTGTTATGAAGCAATGGCAGATCCCAATATTATCAATACAGATATTGAAAAGCTACATTGTCAATGGCGGGACTCTGTAACTGATATTGTCTGCGCTAACGAAGATGTGGTGCGACTATATCGCCAGTCAATTGAAGATTTAGGTTCACTGCGATTATACGATTATGATTTTGTCCCTGATATTTGGCTACCAGCAGCAGGTGTACCGAAGTTTGTGACGCTGTTCGGACGTGACAGCTTAATTATCAGTTTGCAAAATATGATTGTCCATCCTGGTTTTGCCCGTGGCGCGCTACAAAAACTAGGACAGTTACAAGCTACTGAGTTAGACGATTGGCGCGATGCTCAACCCGGTAAGATTCTGCATGAAATTCGCCAAGGTGAATTAGCACATTTTGCCAAAATACCCCATACACCTTATTACGGTACTGCTGATGCTACATCATTATTTTTGATTACCTTACATGAAACCTGGAAGTGGTTGGGTGATGATTCACTGTTACGGGATAACCGGGATACAGCATTACGTTGTTTAGAATGGATTGATAAGTATGGGGATTTAGACGGCGATGGCTTGCAAGAATACCAAACCAAATCTCCTAACGGAATTGAAAATCAAGGTTGGAAGGATTCGGGAAATGCCATTGTTTATCCAGATGGTAGTCAGGTAAAAGCACCAAAGGCATTATGTGAATTACAAGGGTATGTTTTTGATGCTTGGATGCGGATGGCAGAAGTATTTGATGTGTTGGGTGAGGGAAAGTTTGCTCAAGAATTACGTAATAAAGCCGCGAAACTGCAAGTCAGCTTTGAAGAAAAGTTTTGGAGTGAAGAATTAGATTGTTATGTCTTAAGTTTAGATCCAGATAAACAACAAGTGCGATCGCTTACTTCTAATCCTGGTCATTGTCTGTGGAGTGGTATTGCTAGTCCCGAACGTGCAGCGCGGGTAGTTAAGCGATTCATGCAACCAGATATGTGGAGTGGTTGGGGTATTCGCACTTTAAGCACTGATAATCCTGCCTACAATCCTTTTTCTTATCATCTAGGTTCTATTTGGCCCCATGACAACGGCATCATAGCTTTGGGATTTAAACGCTATGGTTTTGCTAGTGAAGCTGCCCAAGTTGCTCATGGTATTTTTGATGCAGCTAAATATTTTGCAAGTTATCGTCTACCAGAACTCTTTGCTGGTATTAAACGCGAACCAGGTGCTTTCCCAGTTCCCTATATAGAAGCCAACGTACCCCAAGGTTGGGCTGCTGCATCAGTTTTTCAGTTAATTCAAGCCATAGTGGGATTACAAGCTGATGCGCCTAATCAGTTGCTTTATGTTGATCCACATTTACCAGAATGGTTACTTGAACTCGAACTTCACCATGTAGAAGTTGGTAATGCGCGTGTAGACTTGCAGTTTTGGCGGGAAGGCGAAAAAACTCGTTGGGATGCGGTGGTTAAGTCCGGTGATATGGAAGTGACGCAGCAGGTTTGGCAACCTTGGAGAAATCCTACTGTCTACTCCCTACCAACATAGATCCAGGCATCTTAACCTAGTTCTAAACTAAAAGTGTAAAAGCTAGATGGATCATCACAGCAGTTTCCGCGGCACTATTTTTTGGCGGTGGCTTGTTGACATCGCTACAAGACCCTTGGTTTCAAAACTTGCAGCGTCCCAGTTGGTTGACTTTTGAAGCCCTAATTCCATTCATTCCAATGGATTTTAGTTTGGGTCTGCTTGACCATTTCCGCTATTATTGTCTGGGAGAAAATCTCCAAACAAGGCTCTCGTCCTTGGTATTTAATAGTTTGCTATGCTGCGATCGCTAGTCGCAATCGCCTTGGATAAGTGGTCAATGTACTTGACGATGTATCTTGAATACTATAGTATTCAATAATGAAAAACACAATTATTGATTTATTTGCTGGTGCAGGCGGTTTGACAACGGGATTTCACTTAGCGGGCTTTGAATCTTTATGTGCAATTGATATAAACTCAAAAGCCTTGGCAACGTATAAGCATAATTATCCAAATACTAAAATTATTAATCAGGATATACGTCAGATAAGTCCTTCTGATCTCAGATTAGCATTAAGTTTGCGGCAAGAAGAACTAACAGCGTTGATTGGTGGACCTCCTTGTCAGGGATTGTCCAGAAATACGCCTGCTGGTTATCGTTATCTTAGTGATTCTCGTAACCATCTATATCGAACATTTTTGGAATTTGTCAAAGAGTTTAGACCACTCTATACTCTAATAGAGAACGTGCCAGAAATCTTAAAGGCTTACAATGGGGTAATTACAGAAGAAATTACAAAACAACTTGAATCTTTAGGCTATAAAGTTATTTATTCATCACTAAATGCGGCACATTATGGAATACCACAAACAAGATCCAGAGCTTTTTTTCTAGCTAGTCTAGATCATACTCTTCGCTTTCCTAAGCCAACAAATTTTGGTGATATTAAAAGTGACTATAAAACCACAAAGTCTTGTAATCAGCTTAATTTATTAGATACAAATCTTTCGCCACTGGTCACCGTTAGAGATGCGATTGGAGACTTACCGCAACTAGATGCAGGGCAAGCTTATAATGCTGAAGTTTATCCTTTGGCTCCACAAACTACATATCAATCTTTTGTTCGCCATAACAGCTTAAGAATTGTTAATCATGTCGCTCGCGCTTTAACTCCAATTCAATTGTCAAGAGTACGCGCTCTTCGTGAAGGACAAGATGCGAGGGACTTACCTACTGAATTAGCACCGAAGAAACACTACAGTGGTGCATACGGAAGACTTTACTGGGATAAGCCTGCAAGAACCATCACAAGATGGGTTTTCCATCCCGGATCGGGTAGGTTTTTTCACCCTACTCAAGATCGAACAATTACAATACGTGAAGCAGCAAGATTACACTCTTATCCAGATAATTTTCACTTTTTGGGGACATACACTGAGATGGCTTCTCAAATTGGAGAATCTGTTCCCCCACTCCTAGCTAAATTGATCGCTTCATCTATTATTCAGGCTCATTGTCAGAAAATTGAGTGTGGATTTGATCTTCCAAAGCTGAAATAACTGTCTCTACATACCGGTCAAGTGTCAGACGAGTTCTGTCAACTGTAATGCGAACTGCTTGTGTAGGAATAGTTCTAGCTCTGAAGAGTTGTTTCTGATTTTTATACCAAACCAATTCTATTTTGCCTGCAATGCTTCCCTGTAGTCCTGCACCTGATCGCCCTGTAATTTTATCTACTGTCCAAGCCCAAGTAAACTGATTTGGGTCAAGAGGATGGAGTGGAAATTCACAGTAAATGTACTCATAGCCTTTGATAGTTTTGAGGAATATACTTTCATAACTTGCAACAACACTCTGTGCTACTTGACTAGAAATAATCTTCTCGTTCCAATGTTGGATAATAGCTGAACCCAGTTCATTAGGAGATGATTGCTCCGTTAAGCCAGTAAACCCCAATTGGATAGCCTTTTTGATAATATCTGCTCTTTGAATCACAAAGAAAAATGTACTTCCAAGGTTTAGCCTATTCAGTTGGAGAGATTTGAGTGACCAACCTGTTTTAGTAACCAAATCAACAGCATCATATAGAAGCTTGCTGCGTCCCAGCGCAGGGTCTGATAAAGGAATATCCTTAATATAATGAAAAATTGCTTCCCACGTATAATCCTCTATCGAGCCAATCATTGGAGATGCAATGGTTGCAATAATAGCTTTCCTTAATCTTTTAACGGAATCACGGAAGTCCCCACTTTCAGCGAAGCAAGGTGGGGATGGAC